>JANRLU010000207.1:0-6800 GCA_033762275.1 Thermonemataceae bacterium
TTCGATATTGAGATAGCTGCTCCAAGTTTTGGTGTTTTCGGGTAAATAAAAAAAACGAACTTGCGTGGTCTTAGTTTCTACGTTGTAATCAGAGAAATAATTCCCTTCTGTTATATTATAATTCGTACCAAGTATCAATAAAAACTGATTGTATAAATCATTGATTTGATAGTTTAGATTGCTGATATGAGATTTGGTAAACTCTAAACTGGGTGTATTCTTCGTTCTTTGGCGAATTGATTGAAAAATAGCGTTTGTGAAAAAATATTCTTCTGTAAATGGTTTTCGGTTGTAATTGTAAGATAAATTGATGGAAGAAATGCTCGTAAGTTTGTGATACAAACTTACGGAGGGTTCAGAAAAAATCGTGGTTTTACTTTGCTCCAATAAAGTCTGTTGAAGAAAATTGAATGTATTAAAAAGTGTAAATCGCCATTTTTTGATAAAAAAACGATAGCTTAACTCATTGAAAAACTTATTTTCCTTATATACAAAATCATTTTGAAATTCTTGTAAAATAATAGTATTTCCGTTTTGTGTTTCTCCCTCAAAAGAAGATTGTATGGGGTTTTGCTCTAAGTTTACCCCCAGAGCAAAGGTATATTTTTGTTTTTTTGAATTGCTGCCCAATAGCAAGACTTTGCTTTGAAAGGTGTTTTTCTCAGAAAATGCTTTTTGGTTTTCTTGCTTGTGGGTATCCGTTTGGAAAATAGCAGGTGTAAAAGTGAAAGTTTGTGAAAGTTTATCACTTGCTTGATTGAGGAAAATTTGCAGGGCTTTTCTTTCAGAAATTTTTTGTGTAAACATGAAGGTTTGTTTGTAATAAAAATTATTAGAACGTAGTGTAGAGGCAAAAAAATTGCTGTCGTTTTGTATCAAATTGCTTTTTGTAAAAATATTTTCTTGTTTTAAACTCGCTTTGTACTCTAACAAAGAACTTGAAGAAGTATTGATTTTAATTTGGGTATCTCCACTATACAAAATTGGTTGTTTGCTAATATCATTCAAGTCGGAGATTTTTATGTTTTCATTAGCAATTTGAATGTTATTGACAAATTCTTGTAAAGATTGGATGTTGTCAGAAGTATAATAAAGCCCACTTTTTACATTGGTTTTTTTGCCCAATTTAAAGGTTTGGTTGTAGCTGCCAAATAAAGTCTGATTGATATTGACTCTGTTCTCATCTAATACTGAAGAAAACCCATATTCTGGTATCAGTTTTTGGGCAAAAAAGTCTCTATCTTTGGCTTGTTCGGAATTGTAATTGTAGCTATCAAAATAATTGAAAGGTGTTTGATTTACACCAATATTATTGTAAGACAAACTTCCAAAGGCTTTATATTTTTTGGTAACTGCCAAAATAGTGCTGCCCACATCGCGGGCAAATTTTTTCCCTGCCATCAAGCCATTGCCAAAATCAATATCTCCCGAAACATCAACTCCTTTCTTGAGTTTTAAATTTAGGATTACCTTCTCGCTGTTTTCTATACCTTTGAGCAAGGGATTATCCGAATAATTTTCTATGGCTTGGATTTGCTCCACCATATCCACATTGATATTTCTTGAACCAATGCTATAATTGCCCCCAAACAGGTCATCGCCATCTAATTTAATAGTTTCAATAGATTTATTTTTATATTTGATTTCGCCTGTTTTTTCGTTCACCTGTACACCAGGCAATTTCTTGATAATATCTTCTATTTTGCGTTCTGTGCCATCAGCATAGCCTTGTACATCAAATTTTGTAGTGTCTTCGTTTATTGAGAAAGGATTTTTTTTCGCTGTAATTGTGATTTGCTCAATTTGTTCGCTCTCGGCTACAAGCACAAAATCACGAATGTAAGTAATTTCTTTATCTATACTTCCGAACGCTACAAATTCTTTGGTATAGCCGTTTGCTGTAATTTCAAGTATAAAACGCTCGTATTTTTCTTGCAAAGTAATAGAATACTCGCCATTGCGAGCAATGACAAACTCCCGAATGTCTTCTGCTCTAAGAGAATCGCGAATGATGACACTGGCAGTAGTAATTTTCTCACCTTTTTCATTTTTTATAGTTCCCTTGATGGTTTGAGAAACACTAATAAAAGGACAGAGGAGAAAATGTAGCAATAAAAAATTTTTCAAGCAAACAAAAAAATTATTCTTCAATTTCTACTTTAATTTCCATTGTTTCAACTCTAAACTTAAAACTCATACCCCCACCATATTTTGCTTTTTGTTGTTTTGCCCTCCTTTTATGAAAAGAAATGAACTCTTTCTTATAATCTTCCCACTGAAGATAAGTATTTCCAAGTTCTAAATTATTATTAATTTTAAATTTTACATTTTTAATGATTTTAACGGCAGAATACGTATACTTGCCATCATCAGAGGAAACTTCCAAAATCAGTCCGGATAAGCCTCCAAACTTCCAAGGTCCGTTTGATATGGGTATTTCGGTGGTGTAATAAGCCGTGTAGGTTCGCCCACGAAACTCAGTTGTGGCTGCATTACATTTGAAATTCATGATTGTTTTTGTTTTGGAAATCAGTTTCCAACGAAAAAGATTTAATTTGTCTTCGTAGTGAAATATTTTCCCGCTTAAAGAACAATGGTCATATAATTTTTGAGAGGCATTTTTTTTATAAATAAAATAATCTTTTTTTGCATCTACATCCCAAAGTTTGCTCTCTTTCTCTACATCTCCTAAGTTTCTCCAAATAGATAGCGAGTCATTAAAGAGTAATTGATAATTATAAATGGGCTCATCTGCTTTAAAATCAAATTTGTATTCAACTAAGAAGTTTTGGCTGAATACTGAATTAGCCAAAAAAACTGTAAGAAAAATGAGTAGAAATATGAAAGTTTTACGCATAATAAATTGGGTTTGGTTACAGCCAAAAATAATCATTTTTGGCTGTGTGTAAAATTAAGGTTAATTTTCGAGTGCTAAAGATGCTGCTTTACAAGCAGCATCCATTGTGCAACTAGAACTTCTGTCATTACATGTGACTGTTACACTTACTTCACTACCATCTGGAGACTTTTTTGTTTTCGTACAAGTAATTGTCTTGTTAGGGGAAGATTCCATCTTTTTTAATTTACTTGGATCAAAGTTTCTTTCCACAGGCTGATTAGAAGCAAACACGCCCGAAGTTGCGAAAGCCATTGCGACTACAAAAAACATTTTTTTCATTGGATTTTTTTTTAGTTTGGAGAATTAAATGTCGAAATTTTTGAGCTCATTAATTTCTTATTACAATACTATGGTAAGTTCAAACTTTTTTCAAACTTTTTTCAAACTTTTTTCCGAAATTGTACTATATTTATATTTTTTTGCATTTTAAGAGCAAAAATTAGTATGACCGCCAAGTGTGAAATTTGTTAAATTAAAAAAATGGCATTTATTTAGGAAGTTTTTACCACGAACTTGTAAAATATTAAAAAATTTTAATTTCTCTCTTGGTCGGTTTTCCAAACCGAGCCAAGTCTGTGAAAACTATACCTATCTTGCCTGTATTGTTCTTGAAAAGCGACTTCTATTTTTAAGAAAATCTCACTGTTTTAGATAGAAATTAGGATATTTCCATTTTATCCCTAACTTTGAGAAACTTATTACCCCCAAAGAAACGTTCTGACAAAGAAAACACATTGATAAAATATATGAAAAAGATTTTTTTGCTTTTCTTATTACTTAATTTTCAAAATATTTACGCCCAAATAAAAAACAATTGCTCCGATTGGCAAATAAAAGCCTCTGTATCAGAAGCTAAAGTAGGTGATGAAATTAGTATCAGTTTCTTTGTAAGTCCCAAACCCGATTGGTACACCTACTCCAGCGATTTTGAGGAAGGAGGACCGCAAGTTACCAAGTTTAAATTTACCCCTCACCCCAGCTACCAGCTTATTGGCAACGTACAAGCCATCAATTCAGAAAAGAAAAAAGACCCTATTTTTGATATGGAAGTACGCTTTTTCAAAAAGAAAGGGGAATTTAGACAAAAAATAAAAATACTTTCAGATAATTTTAGTTTCTCAGGAAGCATCGATTACCAAACCTGCTCTGATAAAAATGGGCAGTGTATCCCTTGCGAAGAAGATTTTAGCCTCAAAGACATAAAAATAAATAAAAATAACAGCCCAACAAACAAAGAAAATACCAAAACAGAAGAAAATAAACAAAAAATAGAACCCGAAAACACCAAAAACGAAGTTAAAACTAACAATAAAGATACAAATGTTTCAAATACACAAATCAATCCGATTGATACCACGAAAAAAGGGGAAAATACAAAAAAAATAATTCCTGTTTCCAACAAAAAACCTGAAGAAAACTTATTTATTTTTGCCTTAGGAGCTTTTTTAGCAGGTCTCCTTGCCCTTCTCACACCTTGCGTGTACCCGATGATTCCTATGACAGTTTCTTTGTTTATGAAAGGCGATAAACCCATTGATTTCCAAGCAAGCCCAGAAGAGCGAGCCGCACAAATGAAAGCAAATAGGCGAAAAGGTGTTTTCAAAGCTCTTTTTTATGGTGCTTCTATCATAGCCATTTACGGACTTTTGGGTTTGCTCGCATCTTTGGCTTTTGGTATAGAGTTCAACAATGATTTTAGCACACATTGGGTTTCTAATTTGCTGTTTTTCAGTATATTTATCGTTTTCGGAATGTCTTTTTTGGGAATGTTTGATATTGTGTTGCCAAGCAAATTTGTCAATAAGATAGACCAAAAAGCTGATAAATCTGGCTTTGGAGCAGTGTTTTTCATGGCTTTTACCTTAGTTTTGGTGTCTTTCTCTTGTACTGCCCCGATTGCAGGAAGTATCATTTTACTTGCCGCTGAAGGTGAGGTCATCAAGCCGCTTATCGGAATGATAGCCTACGCGATGGCTTTTGCCATACCTTTTACTTTTTTTGCTTTGTTTCCCACTACGCTTAAAAGTTTGCCAAAATCTGGGGGCTGGCTCAATACGGTAAAAGTATTTTTAGGTTTTTTGGAAT
This sequence comes from Thermonemataceae bacterium, assembly GCA_033762275.1. Classification (GTDB taxonomy): domain Bacteria; phylum Bacteroidota; class Bacteroidia; order Cytophagales; family Thermonemataceae; genus Raineya. Next base: position 4,985 of record JANRLU010000207.1, read on the forward strand.
TGGCTTTGGCTTTTAAGTTTCTAAGCACCGCTGATTTGGCGTATCACTGGGGTATTTTGAACAGAGAGATATTCCTATCGCTCTGGATTGCTATTTTTGGTACTTTAAGCTTGTACTTATTTGGCAAAATACAACTCCCACACGACTCCAAAATAGAAAAATTATCTGTCCCAAGAGCCTTGATAGCCATTTTGAGTGCTGCTTTTACTATTTATCTCTTACCTGGGCTTTGGGGAGCTGATTTGAAACCTCTTAGTGGCATTATTCCGCCAGAAACTACCCAAGATTTTAGGCTTGATAAAATACAAGTCAGCAACAACAACTTTTCAGCAACGGATACAAACTTTCCGAGTAGTGTAAAATATGGCGATTTTCTGAAAATTCCGCACGAACTCAAAGGTTTCTTTGATTACCAAGAAGGCTTGGCTTATGCAAAGAAGGTGAATAAACCTATTTTTTTAGATTTCACGGGACACGGTTGTGCCAATTGTCGAAAAATGGAAGAGTATGTATGGGTACAACCCGATATTTTACCTATCCTCCGAGAAAACTATGTTATTATTTCTCTTTATACAGATGACAAGACAGAACTACCTGAAAAAGAATGGGTTACTTCTAAAGTAGACGGAAAAGTAAAAAGAACCATTGGAAAAATAAACCTGCATTTTGAAGCTGAGCGTTTCAATAATATCGCACAGCCTTATTATTGCCTACTTGATGCAGAAGGAAATTTAATGACAAATCCGATGGGATACGAAGCCGATGCCAACAAATTCAAAGCTTTTTTGGAGGAAGGATTGCAAAAATTTAAAAAATAAATACCAAACAAAAGGTATATTTCTGTGTTTCTATGGTGATAAAGCAAATATTTACAGTCAAAGCCGAATAAATTTAGTTTTTTTATTGCTTTATCAAAAATAAGCAATATATTTGCTAAAAATTACTAAATAATAAATTTTATTACTTGAAAACAATACTTTCATACCAAGCTATTAAAGAGAAGCTCACTCAATATGATTTAAAAGCCACTTCGCAGCGACTGGTTATCTATGAGGCTATCTATAATTGTGATAAGCACCCAACAGCAGAGTATATTTTTGAGAAAATTCACCCAAAAAATCCAAGTATTTCTTTGGCAACGGTGTACAAGACTTTAGATACTTTTGCAGAGGTCGGTCTGATAAAAAGAGTAAACTCCAATGATGGTTCGCTACGCTTCGATGCTCATACTGATTTGCATAACCACCTTTATTGTGTAGATACAAAAGAAATCATTGATTTTGAAGATAATAGCTTATCCCAACTACTGCAAGACTTTCTGGCTTCTAAGCAGTTTGATAATTTCCTCATCAAAGATTTTCAGCTGCAAATCATAGGTGAAAAATTAGATAAAACTAAAAAAATTGCAATTTATGACAAAGAAAAAAAATAATAGCCCTAATGCTATCCCCTCGCCGCCTCTCGTTGAGGCTATGCAGCAGTTTATTGCTGATGAAACAGCCTTATTTATCAAAGCTAAAAACTATCATTGGAACGTTCTGGGCGTACACTTCAAACCATTACACGAACTATTTGATACTATCGCAGAAGCCTGTGAAGAACAAATAGACGAAGTAGCTGAAAGAATACGAGCCTTGAACGCATTTGTACCTGCAAGTCTTGCCTATTTTGCCCAAAAAACAACCATAGAGGAAGAAAGCAAAACAGGCTCTCTGAAAGCCGAAAAAATGCTTGAAAGCCTCTTAAAAGATTATATCAATATTAGTGATAGCTTAAAAAAAGCCATCTCAATAGCTGATGATGAAGATGATGATGT
>JANRLU010000208.1:0-2170 GCA_033762275.1 Thermonemataceae bacterium
ATAAATGTTTTGCTTGTTGATTGGTGATTCTGCCATAAGGCGGTCTAAATAAATTACTTTTATGTTGGGGGGCGTTGATTTCAATAATTTCAGCACACTCTTGCGTATTTTTTATGTATTTATCAAAAGGTGTACGCCAACCTTTGAGGTGATTGAAAGTATGATTGCCGATTTGATGCCCTTGAGTTATGATTTGCTGAAAGACTGAGGGGTGTTTCCGAATGTTATCCCCAATACAAAAAAAAGTAGCCTTAGCCTGATAAGCTTGTAAAGTGTCTAATACCCACTCCGTAACTTCAGGAATCGGTCCATCATCAAAAGTCAGGTAAAGTACCTTTTCGTTTTTATTCTTTCGCCACAGGTATTTGGGGAAAAATGCTTTCAACCAAGCAGGGGTTTGGTAGATTCGGAGCATTATGCTGTTTTCAGGGGATTTTGATGTTTTCTGCTTACCCTAATGCATTTTCCAATAGAGCAAGCTATGTAACTCAAAGTAACTTTTTCATAGTTTTTCTATTTCTTGCTGTGTCAGTCCAGTAGCTTTTATAATATTTTTGAGCGAAACTCCATCTCTTTTAAGTTTTTGGCTATTTCAAATTCTATTTCTTTTTTTCCTTTTTCTTCGCCTTTTTTGAAAGAAGTAGCTAAGGCGTTTTTCAAATCTAAATAATGCTTTCTTTGCTGAAAATAAGCATTGCGGTCTTTTTCGCTTGATTGGATATTTCCCGCTTGTTCGGTTAACTTCTTTTCTAGCGTAACAAGATAGACTTGTAACTCAAGTAATTCTTTCATAATTTCTCGATTTCTTCTTTTGATAAACTGGTATATCGCATTATTTTTCAATGGATTTACCATCTTTGAGCATTTGCAGGGCTATTTCAAATTTTTCTTCTCTTTTCCCTTTTTCAATTCCCTTTTCTTCACCTTTTTTATAGGAAGTATCCAAGGCGTTTAGCGCAAAATTAGAATAATAAATATTTCTGTCTTTGAAAAAATCTTGCTCTACTTTTTGGAGTTCAATGATGAATTTTTCACCTGATTCATTCTCACAATACAAATCAAAGACGGCTTTTCTATCTTCTTGTGTATTGCCGAGATGTTCATTTTTGAGATAGGTCAAAGTTTTGATATTTTCTCTATCTCGTAGCAAAACATTCAAAAAATCAATCGATAGACCCTGTTTAAATTTTTCTAATTAGCCTATAAATATTGGCAACATAGACCTGAGTTTCGGTGGAATCGAGTTCACATTCAAAATCTCGGCTGAGTCTTCTATTCCATTGTAACCACGAAAAAGTACGCTCCATAATCCATCGTTTGGGCAATACCTCAAACTTTCCTGCCTCTTTGATCAGCACAATTTGCAACGTCCATTGCTACTTTTTTTGTAAACAAGCCGCTAGCCAATTGCCTCTATAGCCGCCATCTGCCCAGATAGCCTTGTGCGGCCAGTTGTTTCAAAACCTCCCATGCTTTTTTGCAGTCCGCAATATGGGCGGCATGAACACAAACTATCAAAATACAACCCAAGACATCTACTATGATGTGTCGTTTGCGTCCTTGAATCCGTTTATAGCCATCAAATCCTTTGTCTATCACCCCCATGCGCTGTTTTTTATGCTTTGACTGTCTATTATCCCCAGACTCGGGGAGGCTTTTCTGCCTTGTTTTTCTCTGTATAATTGAACCAAAGCCTTGTTGATTTTGTGCCAGGTCCCTTTTTTAGTCCATTGCCGATAATAATAGAAACAAATTCCAAAAGGGGGATAAGTTTTGGGAAGCATTCGCCATTGGCAACCTGTTTTGTTCAAGTAAAACAAGGTATCAAGGATACGCCGGAGGCTATATTTCCTTTTGCGTTGGTCATTTAAAATTTTTACAATATATTGCCAACGGGAGTTAGTTAAATCGGTTGAGTAGAGCATCTTGGAGAGATTTTTTACTCTAAAATAGGGCTAATTCCCAATTTTCAAACAAACTATACAAAAATTTAAACAGGCTCTAAATCCTTATTTAATGCAAGTTGCACAATATTTCTATCTAAATAGATTTTTTCAAAAGCATAAGCTAATAAGAATAGTACAATTTTCAAAATAAATCATGTTTCCGTTACGGCGTGTATTTTCTTTGGAAATCGGCTTTAATCCTACTAAATACCCGCTCAATTTCC
>JANRLU010000209.1:0-41642 GCA_033762275.1 Thermonemataceae bacterium
GTGCCGTTACTTCTAAAATAATAGCTTGAGGGAAACGAGAAACTATACCAATCATAATGAGCATAGATACTCCATTTCCTATTCCTTTGTCTGTAATCCTATCTCCCAACCACATACAAAACATTGTGCCTGAAGTCAGAATTACAAGAGAAGAAATTGTAAAGAAGCCTACTCCCACTTCTGGTCTTACAGCACCCAAAATATCAGGATTTTGCAAGTATGCATAAGATTGAACTATCGTAAATACAATCGTTAGCAACTTAGTAATTTGATTAAGGGTTTTTCTTCCTGATTCTCCCTCTTTTTGCATTTTCTGGAAATTAGGTAGGGCTACCGTAAGTAGTTGTACGGCAATAGAAGCTGAAATATAAGGCATAATTCCCAAAGCGAAAACTGCTACATTTTGAAAAGCTCCCCCTAAGAATATATCCAAAAAGCCTTTTACCCCGCCTTGTGTTTTTTGTATAAGTGCAGGATTGATACCAGGCAAAACAATGTGAGCTCCAACACGGAATATCAATAGCAATAGAAGAGTAGTAAGAATTCTTCTTCTTAGCTCTTCTATAGCAAATATGTTTTTTATGTTTTGAATGAGTTTCTTCATAAAATTATATTGTGGTAGCTGTACCTCCTACTTTTTCAATGGCTTCTAAAGCCGTTTTGGAAAATGCATGAGCCGTAACATTCACCTTAGATGTTAGTTCTCCTCTTCCCAAAACTTTAATAATATCTTTTTTGGAAGCAAAGCCGTGTTGTTGTAAGAACGCTAAGTCTACGTCTTGCACACCAAATTGTTCTGCCATCTGAGCTATCGTATCCAAATTGATAGGTTTGTACTCTACTTTAAAAGGATTTTTGAAGCCAAACTTAGGAATACGTCTTTGCAGGGGCATCTGACCACCTTCAAAGCCTCTTTTAGACTTGTAACCAGAACGGGATTTAGCTCCTTTATGACCTCTTGTAGAAGTACCACCTCTGCCAGAGCCACTACCACGTCCTATTCTTTTTGGTTTTTTTGTTGAACCAGCTGCGGGTTTTAATTCGTGTAATTTCATTTTTTTAGGGGTTTAACTCGCTTTCGCTTAACGCTAATCAATTAAATATTTTCTACGTTTACCAAATGCGTAACTTTGGCAAGCATACCTTGTATGGAGGGGGAAACTTCAAACTCTTTTGTTTTTCCGATTCTACCTAAACCTAAGGCTTTAATTATTTTGTGCTGTCTTTCGGGTCTGCCTATGAGGCTACGAACCTGTGTAACTTTTACTTTTGCCATCTGACTAACCATTAAATACTTTTTCTAAACTAACACCTCTCTGGAAAGCTATTGTATGAGGGGCTCTCAGCTTGAGAAGAGCATCTATAGTAGCTTTTACCACATTGTGAGGGTTTGAAGACCCCTTAGATTTTGCAAGTACATCTCTGATACCTGCACTTTCCAATACAGCTCTCATCGCTCCACCAGCAATAACACCTGTTCCAGCTGCGGCAGGTTTGATAAATACCCTTCCTCCACAAAATTTACCATTTGCTTCGTGAGGTATTGTATGCTTTATGATAGGTACTTGTACCAAATTTTTCTTTGCATCTTGAATACCCTTTGTGATAGCATCTGTAACTTCATTTGCTTTACCCAAACCATATCCAACTACACCATTCCCATTACCAACCACAATAATTGCAGCAAAGCTAAAACGACGTCCACCTTTCACAACTTTAGCAACTCTTTCTACTGCTACAACTCTTTCTTTTAGCTCAATATCACTAACTTTTACTATTCTTTTGTTCATAATTGTTTTATATTTTAGAATTGTAAGCCGCCTTCTCTTGCACCATCGGCTAAGGCTTTCACTTTACCGTGATATAAATAACCATTTCTATCAAATACAACGGATTGTACACCATTTGCAGTAGCTTTCTCAGCAAGTTTTTTACCTACTTCTTTTGCTACTTCTATATTAACTTTACCCGCCCCCAAGTCGAAGGAGGAAGCACTAACCAAAGTGAAACCACGTGTATCATCAATAATTTGGGCGTAAATTCTTGTATTAGAACGAAATACAGAGAGGCGTGGTCTTGTAGAAGTACCAAATACTCTGCCTCTAACTCTACGCTTAATTTTTTGTCTTCTTTGTTCTTTTTGAGTCGCCATAGTTTATTATTTTTTAGAGGCTGTTTTACCTGCTTTTCTTCTAATTTGCTCACCTACAAAACGAATACCTTTGCCTTTGTAAGGTTCAACTGGACGTAAAGATTTAAGTTTTGCAGCAATATGACCAATCAGTTGTTTATCTATACTTTCAAGAGTAACAATAGGGTTCTTTCCTTTCTCCGTTATAGCACTAGCCTTGATTTCTGGCGGTAAGCCAAAAAATATAGGGTGCGAATAGCCTAAAGCCAACTCTAGTATGTTACCATTAGCTGTTGCTTTATAACCAACTCCAACCAACTCCAAATTAACTTTGTAACCTTCAGTTACTCCTACTATCATATTTTGGAGTAAAGCTCTATATAACCCATGTAAGGCTTTATGTCTTTTTTGCTCAGTGGGTCTTTCCACAAGCAATATTCCATTATCCACAGATACTTTCATATCTCGGTCTATGGTTTGTGATAGTTCCCCTTTCGGACCTTTTACTTTCACTACAGTTCCCTCTATACTAATCGTAACTTTTTCAGGGAGTGTAATAGGTTTTTTTCCAATTCTTGACATTTCTTCTTTTTTTTGACGTTATGTTAATAAACGTAGCACAACACCTCTCCACCTACGTTGAGAGTACGTGCTTCCTTATCGGTCATCACACCCTTAGAAGTAGAAACAATGGCTACTCCTAAGCCGTTCAGGACTCTTGGCATTGTATCAACGCCTGTGTACTGACGCAAACCTGGCGTACTTACACGTGTAATTTTCGTAATTGCAGATTCTTTCGTAACAGGATTGTACTTTAAAGCTATCTTAATTAGACCTTGATGATTCTGAGTTTCTTCAAATTTGTAGTTTTGAATGTAACCTTTATCAAATAAAACTTTAGTAATTGCTTTTTTGATATTAGAAGCTGGTATCTCTACTACTCTATGTCTTGCTTTGATAGCATTTCTTACTCTTGTTAAATAATCTGCAATAGGGTCTGTTGTTATCATATAAACAATAAGTTAAAGCCCTCAAAATTGAGGACGCAAATTTAAGAATAACTTTTTGATTTCCAAATCAAAAAGTTATTTTTTTAAAATTTCATTACCAACTTGCTTTAGTAAGACCAGGTATCTTGCCTTCAGAAGCCCATTGTCTAAGTAGAACCCTTGAAATTCCGAATCTACGAATATATCCTTTAGGGCGTCCTGTAATCTTACAACGATTGTGTAAACGTACGGGAGAGGCATTTTTAGGGAGTTTATCTAAAGCTTCGTAATCTCCTGCTTCTTTTAATGTTTGTCTCTTGGCAGCATATTGAGCAACTAATTTAGCTCTCTTGCGCTCGCGAGCTTTCATTGATTCTTTTGCCATTGTCTTTTATTTTTAAGATTTTTTCTGATTTGCAAAAGGCATACCAAAGGCTTTGAGTAATTCAAAGGCTTCTTCATCAGTATTTGCAGTTGTAACAAAGGTGATATCCATACCAGATATTTTATTCACCTTATCTATACTAATTTCAGGGAAGATTATTTGTTCTTTTACCCCAAGCGTATAGTTACCTCTTCCATCAAAACTTTTTTCGCTTACCCCTTTAAAATCTCTTACACGAGGTAAAGCCACAGTCATTAGCCTGTCCAAAAATTCGTACATTTTGTTTCCTCTTAAAGTAACTCTCGCTCCAATGGGCATATTTTCGCGTAATTTGAAGTTTGATATAGCTTTTTTAGAAAACGTAGGTACAGCCTTTTGTCCTGAAATTGTTGTAAGTTCTTCTACGCCCTGTTCTATGAGTTTTTTATCAGCTACTGCTGCTCCAATACCCTTGTTGATTACAATTTTTGCAATTCTGGGTACTTGCATTACAGATTTATACTGAAATTTCTCCTTTATGGCAGGGGTAATTTCTTTCAAGAACTTGTCTTTTAGTCTAGGAGTTGTTGCCATTATTGTATAAATTCTTTAGTCTTTTTTGAAAATCTTTGTAGTTTGCCTTTTTCGTTTAGCTTTCTGCCGATACGAGTAGCCTCACCTTTAGCATCTATAAGCATTAGGTTGCTGATATGTATGCCTGCCTCCTTCTCTACAATTCCACCTTGTGGGTTTTGAGCAGAGGGTTTGATATGTTTTTTTACCATATTAAGTCCTTCTACCAAAGCTCTTTGCTTTTCAGGCATCATTTTTACAACCTTTCCCTTTTTACCTTTTTCGTCTCCTGCTATCACCAAAACCATATCCCCAGTTTTGATATGTAGCTTTTGTTGTTTGTTAAATTTTCTTTCCATATTTATAGAACTTCAGGAGCCAAGGAAACTATTTTCATAAATTGCTTTTCACGTAACTCACGAGCAACCGGTCCGAAAATACGCGTACCTCTTGGCTCGTCATTATTGTTTAATAATACCGCAGCATTATCCTCAAAACGAATGTATGAACCATCTTTTCTTCTAACTTCTTTTTTGGTTCTTACAATAACTGCTCTTGAAACAGCACCTTTCTTTGCGTTGCCTGAGGGCACTGCCGATTTTATACTTACGATAATTTTATCTCCAACAGTTGCAAATTTTTTGCCTGTTCCACCTAAAATGCGTATGCAAAGAACTTGCTTTGCTCCGCTATTATCAGCGACATTTAGTCTTGATTCTTGACGTATCATAACTTATTTGGCTTTTTCAAGGATTTCTACTAATCTCCAACGTTTCAGTTTGCTAAGTGGTCTTGTTTCCATTATTCTAACCACATCACCAATATTACATTCTTGCTTTTCGTCATGAGCCATAAATTTAGTACTTTTCTTCATAAATTTACCGTAAATAGGGTGTTTTACCCTACGCTCTACCATTACGACGATAGACTTATTCATTTTATTACTCACTACTTTACCCACTTTTTCTTTGCGGGCATTTCGTTGTGTTGCTGTCTGTTCCATAATCTCAATTATTTGTTGAGTTCTTTTTCTCTGATGACCGTTTTTATACGAGCTACCACCTTACGAGCCTCACGAATACGCATAGGATTTTGTACAGGTGTAATTGCATGAGCCATTTTCAACTTTAGAAGAGCATCTTCTTCTTGTAACAATCTGGCTTTCAAGTCTTCTACTGAAAGTTTTTTTAATTCTACTGCTGTCATAACATCTCAAGGATTAAGATTCTACGTAGTCTCTTCTTACTACAAACTTCGTTTTTACGGGCAATTTTTGAGCGGCTAAACGAAGAGCCTCTGCTGCTATTTCTTGCTTTACACCTGCTATCTCAAACAAGATAGTACCTGGTTTTATACAAGCCACCCAATACTCAGGAGCACCTTTACCTTTACCCATACGCACCTCAGCGGGCTTCTTTGTAACAGGTTTATCAGGGAAGATACGAATCCAAACTTGTCCTTCACGTTTCATTTCACGCGTCATAGAAATACGAGCTGCTTCTATCTGGCGAGCTGTTAGCCAAGCTGCCTCCAAAGACTTAATAGCAAAAGAGCCGAAGGCTATTTCAGCTCCACGAGTAGCCAAGCCTTTTACACGTCCTTTCTGCTGCTTTCTATATCTGGTTCTTTTCGGTTGTAACATTGCTTTAAATTTTAGAAATTACCTGCTGAAACCAAATCAGCATAATGAAAGAGATAAACAAGAACCGTAAGGGGGCTCATATTTATCTCTTTGAGTTTTATTTTTCCTTCCTTCTACGCTTTTTAGCAGGCGTATTGGAATTAGGTCTTTGTTTGCGTCCTTCTTTGCTTTTAGCTTCTCCTCCCTCTAAGTTAGGATATAAATCGGGCTTTCCGTAGATTTCACCTTTGAAAATCCATACTTTTACCCCTATTTTTCCGTAAACTGTATCTGCCTCAGCCACTGCATAATCTATATCAGCACGTAAGGTATGCAAAGGTACTCTACCTTCTTTATACTGCTCTGTACGAGCCATATCAGCACCACCCAAACGACCAGAAACTTTTACTTTTATCCCTTCTGCACCTACTCTTATAGCAGAGGCAATAGCTTGTTTCATTGCTCTTCTGTAAGATATACGAGCTCTGATTTGCTGGGCAATCGTATCGGCAACCAAACGAGCATCAATTTCAGGTCTTTTTATTTCAAAAATATTGATTTGAACGTCTTTGCCTGTAATTTTCTTCAACTCTTCTTTGATTTTATCCACTTCATTTCCGCCCTTACCAATAACTACTCCCGGACGAGCTGTTTGGATAGTTAACGTAATTCTTTTAAGTGTACGCTCTATGAGAATGCGGGCGATACCTCCTTTGGGTACGCGAGCCTCTACGTATTTTCTTATTTTCTCATCTTCCACTAATTTGTCGGAAAAATCTTTTCCACCAAACCAATTAGAGTCCCAACCTTTGATGACGCCTAATCTAAAACCTATTGGATTAACTTTTTGTCCCATTGTATTCAGTTTTTAATTTGTTTAAAGCACACTATTACGGTCATCAACGATAAGTGTAACGTGATTAGAACGCTTACGGATACGGTGTCCTCTTCCTTGTGGAGCAGGTCTTAATCTTTTTAGGGTAGTACCTTGTCCTACAAAAATTGTTTTAACGTACAAATCTGCATCTTCAAGTCTTGTTCCCTCATTTTTTTGTTGCCAATTAGCAACTGCTGAGAGTAAAAGTCTTTCCAAATCTTTGGCGGCGTGATTAGGCTGATATTTTAAAACGCCTAAAGCCTTTCCTACTTCCATCCCACGGATTATATCAACCACTAATTTCATTTTACGTGGTGAAGTAGGTACATTTTTAAGTTTAGCCACTGCTTCCATACTTAATTTTTTAGGAGGTTTTTCGGATTATCCTCTTGTCCATATTTTACTTTTTACCTTTATCTTTTTTGGCAACGTGTCCTCTAAAGTTTCGCGTAGGGGCAAACTCCCCAAGTTTGTGTCCAACCATCTGCTCTGTTACATAAACAGGTATAAACTTATTACCGTTATATACGGCGAAAGTGTGTCCTACGAAATCAGGGGAGATTGTAGAACGGCGTGACCAAGTCTTAATAACTGACTTTTTGCCAGACTCCTCCATTACAGATACTTTTTTAGTGAGCCTGAAATCTACGTAAGGTCCTTTTTTTAACGAACGTCCCATATTTATTTTTTACGTCTGCTGACAATTAAACGATTAGAGTGTTTTTTCTTAGTTCTTGTTTTCTTACCTTTAGCAAGTAATCCTTTTCTTGAGCGTGGATGCCCTCCAGAAGCTCTACCTTCACCACCTCCCATAGGGTGATCTACAGGGTTCATAGCAACCCCTCTTGTACGAGGGCGTATACCTAACCAACGATTTCTACCAGCTTTACCCACTTGTTCGTTCATATGGTCAGAATTAGAGGCTTTTCCTACAGTTGCCATACAAGTAGCCAAAACTAATCTCATTTCGCCAGAAGGAAGTTTTAACGTAACGTATTTTCCTTCTTTTGCCAAAACTTGTGCGTATGTACCAGCACTTCTTGCCAAAGAGCCACCTTTTTTGGGTCTGAGCTCTATATTGTGTACGATTGTACCTAAAGGCATACTTCCCAAAGGCATTGCGTTTCCCAATTCAGGGGCTACACTCTGTCCAGAAGTTACTTTCATTCCTACTTTCAAGCCTTCGGGAGCAATGATATAGCGTTTTTCGCCGTCTTCATATTGCAACAAAGCAATATAAGAAGTTCTGTTGGGGTCATACTCTATACTCAACACGTTAGCCGCCATATCAAACTTATCTCTAAAGAAATCTATGATACGATACCTTCTTTTGTGTCCTCCCCCGATGTAACGCATCGTCATCTTACCCTGATTGTTTCTTCCTCCTGATTTTTTAATCGGAGCAAGCAAGGACTTTTCAGGTTTGCTTTTTGTTATCTCAGAGAACACAGGGGCTATTCTAAATCTTTGCCCGGGTGTAATTGGTTTTAATTTTTTTACTGCCATTTTTTTTCTTCGTTATCAGTGAAGCACTATAATCGTGAGGTTTACCTCATTCTTACTTACGCATTACCATATACATCTATAAAATCACCCGCTACTAATCTAACAATAGCTTTTTTGAAAGCAGGTGTACGTCCAGCCATAATTGCCGTTTTTGTATAACGTGTTTTTGCCTTACCAGCGTAACGTACGGTATTCACGCTCATTACGTTTACACCGTAAAGTTGCTCGATAGCTCTTTTTATTTCTACTTTATTAGCTTTTTTATCTACGATAAAAGTATAAACGCTTGCATCTTGCAAAGCTGCCGCTTTTTCGCTAATAACAGCTCTTTTTATAATTGTCTTCATACCTTTAGTCTTTTACAAAAATTTCTTGAATTTTACCAACTGCTCCTTCGCATAAAATCAGGGCATCAGCGTTCATTATGTCGTAGGTATTAATTTCAGCGACTGTAACAACTTTTGCTTTTGAGATATTTCTTCCAGAGAGATATACGTTATTGAGATGCTCAGGTAATACCAAAAGAGTTTTTTTATCAGCGAGCGCTAACTTTGTGAGCATATCCAAATAGGCTTTAGTTTTGGGCTGATCGAAATTAAAGTTTTCAAGTACTCTAATCGCCGCCTCTTGAGCCTTGAAAGTAAGGGCAGATTTACGAGCTAATTGTTTTACCTTTTTGTTGAGTTTGAAGTCATAGTCGCGAGGGACAGGACCAAACACACGACCACCGTGTCTGTATAAAGGGTTTTTGATGCTACCTTTACGAGAACCACCTGTTCCTTTTTGACGGTGCAATTTACGTGTAGAGCCGTGTATTTCATTACGTTGCTTCGCCTTGTGTGTTCCTTGACGCTGAGCTGCTAAAAACTGCTTCACATCAAGATATACAGCGTGTTGGTTAGGCTCTATTCCAAATACTTCTTCTGATAGATTTACCTTTCTACCAGTTTCAGAACCTCCTATATTTAATACTGCTAATTCCATTACTTTGCTTATTTCTCTATGATTACATACGAATTGATAGCTCCAGGTATAGAACCTGTAACCAAGACCAAGTTTTTATCTGCAATGAGTTTCAAAACCTTTACATTTTGAATTTTTACTCTTGCCCCACCTGTTCTACCAGCCATTTTGATACCTTTGAATACACGACCAGGTGTAGAACCAGGTCCTAAGGAACCAGGTGCTCTCAATCGGTTGTGCTGACCGTGTGTCTGACCACCTACTCCAGAGAAGCCGTGTCTTTTCACTACCCCTTGAAAACCTTTACCTTTAGAAGTACCCACGATATTGATTTTATCGCCCTCAAGAAGTATATCCTGAGCCAATAGAACATCGCCAAGTTTTACTTCTTTTGCGAAAGACTTAAATTCCACGACTTTTCTTTTGGGAGTTGTATTAGCCTTTGTAAAATGCCCCAACATAGGTTTGGTAACATTTTTTTCTTTGGCATCATCAAAACCCAACTGAACCGCCTCGTAACCGTCTTTCTCCTTCGTCTTCACTTGCGTAACAACGCAAGGACCAACCTCCAATACTGTGCATGCGACCAATTGTCCATCGGCACTAAAGAAGCTAGTCATTCCAATTTTTTTTCCGATTAATCCAGACATTTTTTGTGTTATTTTACTTAAAAATCAAAAAATCAGTCCCTTACGAGGTATTTTTCGTAAGGGACTGCAAAGTTATGAATAAAAAACTTAAAACAAAATTTTCTGAGAAAAAATATTCTGTAAATAGATAATTTTTAACTTTTTATCTATTTCTTAGGATTTGTATTGCTGGCGGGAGCTGGCGTAATCCCTAATTTTTTCAATACCAAAGTTGATACATCTAAGGTTTTATCTTCTGGCTCATAGAGTAAAGTTTCTTTGCGTAGTACATAAGTAAAACCATTTTCTTTTGCTACTGCCTGCAAAGTTTTTTCTAACTTTTCGTTGATAGGTCGCAAAAGTTGCTCTTGTTTTTTCATTACATCAGCTTCTGCTTTTTGCTGAAACTCTTGAAGTTGTTGCTGTCCTGTTTCTATTTCTTTAGTAAGAGCTTCGCGTGTAGGAGCTGCCATTTTTTCACCCTCCTTTACCAAACGTTCATACTTAGCTCTTAGTTCCCCTTCTTTTACCTTTAGGTCTTTTTGTAATTTCTCAGAATAAGCTTTCAAATCTGCGTCTGCTGCTTTGGCTTCGGGTAATTGCATAATCACGTATCCATAGTCAAAATAACCTATTTTCATTTGAGCAAAACCTGTGAAAGTTGTGAGCATAAAAAATGCTATTGCAAAGAATTTGTTTTTTTTCATTTTTATAAATTTTTGTGATGAAACTATTTTTTTTAAGAAATACTTATTTCCCTTTATTCTTTTTAGGGTTATCTTCTTTATCCCCAAGGTCTAACTCTTCCAATACATAATCAGTATAATCGTGGGCTGGCTCTAAATAAATGATAACAAAATCACTGGATTTATCAAATACAACTTGTAATTTTTTCTTTTTTGCTACTTTTTCTACCGCCTTTTGAAGCTCCTCGCGTACAGGATTGATAATTTCTTGTTTTTTTATAAAAAGCAAACCCTCATAACCAAAGGTTTTTTGCTGGAGACTTTCCGCTTCTTTCCGCTTTTCCTCAATTTTTTTACGTTTTTCTCTTTTCATATCATCTGTAAGAAGAAGTTCTTCAGTGATATATTTGCTTTCCATTTCTCTGACTTCGGCAAATTTTTTATCTATTTCTTGTTGAGCCTTCTGAGCAAACTCGTCTAATTCTTTTTGAGCTTTTTTGTAAGAAGGCATCTTTTTCAAGATGAAATTAGCGTCTATGAAACCATACTTTTGAGCATAGCTCGCGTGTTGTACCAAATATATAAGAAGAATCCAAAATATTTTTTTCATACAATTACCTTATTTGTTGCCCAATCGTGAATGTGAAGTTCTGGAAGCCTTGCCCCGAACGTACACCTTCTATTTGGTCAAATCCCATTCCCCAGTCTAATCCTATCATTCCGAAGGCAGGCATTAGGAAACGTACCCCAACTCCAGCCGAACGATACATTTTGAAAGGGTTAAATTTATCAAAATTAAGCCAGTTATTTCCAGCTTCGTAGAAGCCCAATACAAAAACAGTCGCTGTAGGGTTCAAACTCACAGGGTACCTAAGCTCCAGAACATATTTTGCAAAGACCGTGCCATCTACAAATTCACGCTTTACGGGGTCTAAAGGTAAAATTCTGTTATCTTCATAACCTCTTAGCCCAATTACATCACGACCAATAATGAAGTTTTGCCCCGCCAAGCCACTTCCACCCAAAGCAAAACGCTCAAAAGGTGTAACTCCCAAAGCCTGATTGTAAGCATCTATAAAACCAAAATGAATACGCGAAGCCAACACAAACTTAGCTACCAAAGGCGTGTAAAAAGCCCCATCAAACATAAGTTTGTAATATTCTAACCATTTGTATCTCTCACCAAGTGGCAAGTCTTTATAGTATTGTTCATCTCTGCCGCCTGCCAACAAAGAGTAAGGTGGCGTAAGTGATAAACTCAGTGATAAAGAAGAGCCACTACGAGGAAAAGTAGGATTATCTATGCTATTTCTTGCTAAGGTAGAATTAAGCACAAAGGTATTGGAATTACCATCACTGATACCCAAATTGCTGATTGGATAATTATTGAAACTATAGTATTGATAGGATAAAGAGTTGCTCAGTGTAAAGTAATCATCAGGAACGGATAGACGCCTTCCCAAGCTTGTTCCTACGTTGAACATCTGCAAACCACCTGTTGCAGCCCCCAAAGAAAAACTGCTTACTCCAGTAACTATTTTTGAATAAGAAGCAAAAACGCTGAAATTGTTAGGTCTGTTACCACCAAGCCAAGGTTCAGAGAAAGAGATAGAATACGTCTGGTAAGCTCTTCCATTTGCTTGAGCTCGTAAAGAAAGTTTTTGCCCATCACCTACAGGGACGGGACGCCAATTAGAAAGCCTATTGGCTTTTCTGATAGAAAAATTATTAAAAGAAACCCCTAAACTACCTACAAAACCAAAGCCAGCTCCCCAACCACCAGAAAGTTCCAACATATCGCTTGGTTTTTCTTCTATACCATACATTATATCCACAGTACCTGTTTCTGGGTGAGGAATAGGACGAATATCTATTTTCTCAGGGTCTATCATTCCTAATTGGGCTAAAGCCTGCTGGGTACGAATAATATTTCTGCGACTGAATTTTTGCCCTGGGTTGGTTCTAATTTCTCTTAAAATTACGTGGTCACTGGTTTTAGTATTTCCACTAATAGAAATTTTATCAATAGTTGCCTGTGGTCCTTCGCTCATTTGCATTTCTATATCAATGGAATCACCTTCAATGTTTTTCTCAACGGGTACTACATTAAAAAATAAATACCCATCATCCATATATAAGGAAGAAATATCATCCTCTGTTGGGCTAAAGGTGAGTTTTTTATCAATCACCTCCATATTATAGATATCGCCTTTTTTTACATTAAGGACTTTATCTAATTGTTCGCTGGTGTACTTAAAGTTGCCTTTCCAAGTAATATTTCTAAAATAATATTTTTTCCCTTCCTCTATTTGCATACGAATATTGAGGCGATTGGTAGAAACTAAATAAGTGGTATCAAAAGAAATACGCATATCTCTGTATCCTTTTTGAGCGTACATTTTTTCTATACGCTCTTTATCTTCTTCATATTTTTTCTGCACGAACTTGGAGGAGTAGAAAATACGATAGGGTCTTTTTTCCTTTATTTTCATTTTTTTCCTGATTTTTTTCTCAGGGAAAGCGGTATTTCCTTCAGTGATAATACTGCTTACTTTTGTTTTGTTATTGGTTTGTATTTTGGCAGTAATCACCACGGCATTGCGTAGCAAGGTATCAGGCTTTTGTAAAACTTCTATTTTTGTATTGTAATAGCCTTTTTCGGCAAAATGCTTTCTGATAGTTTCTTTAAAGTTTTTTACAAGCACATCAGAGGCGATTTTTCCCTTGTACTCTTTGGTTTTATCTTCCAAAGATGATTTTTTACCCTTTTTTATTCCCTCAAAAAATATTCTTGAAACTTTTGGGCGTTCCTCCAAACGAATATCCAAGAAAACCGTTTTGCCTTCTATTCTGCTGACAGCAATATCAATATCACCGAAAAGTCCTTGCTTCCATAGTTTTTTGATAGCATAACCAAGCTCTGAGCCTGGTATACGAATATGGTCGCCTGTACGCAAACCAGAAAGATTGATAATGGCGTTGGGGTCTAAAAACTTAACACCACTCACCGTGATACCACCAATAATATATTCATTTTCTTCTGTTTCTTCTTGGGCTAATGAAGGTAAAGAGAATGTGAGTAGCACCCAGCACAATAAAATGAGTTTATGAGAGAATTTCATAGTTGCTAATAAATTTCGCACAAAGATATATGTTTGAATTTAAAAAATCTATTTTTTATTTTTTTGTTTTTTTATTTGCTCACTGGTTTTTCCAAAACGCCTTTCTCTTTTCTGAAAGTCTGCGAAAGCAGCATAAAGATTTTCCTTACGAAAATCAGGCCAAAGTGTATCCGTAATGTAGATTTCGGTGTAGGCTAATTGCCAAAGGTAAAAATTACTAATTCTATGTTCGCCACTTGTACGAATCAGCAATTCGGGGTCTGGAATATTAGCCGTAGCCAAATACTTAGCAATTAGTTGGCTATCAATCTCTTTTGAGGATATTTTTTGAGATTCTACCTCTTGTGTGATTTGCTTTATGGCTTGTTCTATATCCCACCTTCCACTATAATTGAGTGCTAAAATCAGATTTAAGCCTGTATTTTGAGAAGTCATTTCTATAGCTTCGGTAAGTTCCTTCTGGCAATTTATGGGTAATTGGCTGGTAGCTCCAATGGTAGTGAGGCGAATATTATTTTTTAGTAAAGTATTTGCTTCCTTACGAATGGTACTTACCAATAACTCCATCAGAGCGTTTACTTCTTTGGCAGGTCTGTTCCAATTCTCTGTGGAGAAAGCATAGAGCGTGAGATGTTTGATATCCAACTCTGCACAAGCCTCTGTTGCTTCCCGTACCGCTTGAATAGCGTTCCTATGCCCAAATATGCGAATAGCTCCCTTCTTCTTTGCCCACCTTCCGTTACCGTCCATAATAATAGCTACATGTTTAGGAAGATTTTCTTTATCTAACTGTTCTTTCATTGATACAAGCCTAAAAATCGGGACGCAAGTTAAGAAAAAAAATAAAATTTACTATGATTTTAGGATTATTTGACTTGCCTCCCAAAGATTTTGAGCATAAAAATCAGCATTTGTAGAAGTTTTTGTACCTATTTTGATAGTTTTAAGAGCTACTTTTTGGGCAGCTTCAATATCTCTTGGGCTATCACCTATCATCCAAGATAGTTGTGTATTGATTTGGTGTTTGGCAATAGCTTTCTCAAGTAGCAAACTATCAGGCTTACGGCTCAAAGAAGCACTGAAAATAGGGTGATAAGGAGAAAAATACAAATCATCAAAACTAATATTACAATATTTTTCTAAATATCTATGACATTCCCAAACATTAGCCTCCTGATACAAGCCTTTGGCTATTCCTCCTTGGTTTGTAATTACAATCAATAAAAAACCAGCTTCTTTCAAGACTTGCAGGGCTTGACAAACCCCTTTGGCTATCTTAAAATCTTCTATGAGATAGGTGTAATCACCTCTTTCTTCGTTCAAAACGCCATCTCTATCTAAAAAAACTGCTTTTCTGTTTAGCCTTTTAGCATCCACTTCGCTATTTCTTTAAAATTCACCTTTTTGCCAAACATCAAAATACCTACTCTATAGATACGAGCTGCTAACCAAGTAATCACCAAAAAACCTGCTACCAGCAAAAACATAGAAAGGAGAAGCTCCCAAGTGGGTACGCCTGCCACCACACGCACCATCATCACAATAGGGGAAGTAAAAGGAATGAGGGAAGCCCAAAAAGCCAGAGGGCTATTAGGGTCATTGATAACGGATTGGGCTATTACAAAACCTATAATAAGCGGCAAACTGATAGGTAAGGTAAATTGTTGAGCATCTGTTTCGCTATCACCAGCCGAACCAACTGCCGCAAACATCGCACTATATAACAAATATCCTCCTACAAAGTAAAATAAAAATGCTCCTAAAATAAGTGGAATATTTAGATTAGACAGCGTTTCTGTGGCATTTGCTAATTTTGAACTTGGCTTTTTTAGCACTTTTTTTACGTCTTGCTGCTGCATCGTTTGTGTTTGTTGTACGGAGGCTAATTTTTCTGTTCCTATCACAGCCGAAACCCCTGCCGAGATGCTGAAACTAAGCACTATCCACAATAAAAATTGCGTAAAGCCCACCGCTGCCACACCAATTATTTTACCAAGCATAAGCTGAATAGGCTTTACCGAAGAAATCATTACTTCTACTATTCTATTCGTTTTTTCTTCTATTACGCTTCGCATTACTTGTACGCCATATAACAAAACTGACATGTAAATAAGTATTGCTCCTAAAAAACTTACTATGTAAATGACAAAACTATTGTTCTCCTTCCCTTCTTCATTTTCTGTCAGCAAATCTATTTTTGCTTTCGTTTTTTCTACATCTTTAGCATTTATTCCCAGATTTTTCATTCTCTCCTCTGCCACGATACGCTCCAACTCGCCTTCTATATGCCCTTCTATTTCTATGCTAATATTTTTTTTGGCAATAAGTTTTAGGCTTTGATTTTCAGAGATATTTATTTGTGGTACAATAAGCAAGGCATAGTATTCTTTCTTACTCTTGAACTTTTTGAGGGCTTCTGAGGAATCAAGTGATATGTATTGAAATTTTACTTTATGTTTTTCTTGAATTTTATTCTCAAAAATATGATTTTTATCCGCCACCAAGATAGTTTTTTCTTCACTGAATACAGATGTAGCGGCAATAATAGCAGGTATGACCATTAGAGCGGCAAAAAGAATAGGTGTGAGAAGTGTCATTATAATGAAAGACTTCTTACGAACCCTCACCCAATACTCCCGCTGAATAATTAACCAGATTTTATCCATAATTTTTATTATTTTACAATTATACGTTGTTCATAGTATTTTTAGTGTTTATTATCGTATAATTTTTGTGTTCTACCTATTTTATAGTTCAATATATAATAATTTTTGTGTAATTTAGCCCCGATTTGAACTTAAAATTTTTTAGCTGCTATGAGCAAAACCATTACGCCTCGCCACGAAAATTACTCTGAATGGTATTTGGATATTGTAAAAGAAGCAAATTTAGCCGAACACTCTGCCGTAAAAGGCTCTATGGTTATCAAGCCTTATGGCTATGCCATTTGGGAAAAAATGCGTGATGACTTGGACAGAAGATTTAAGGAAACAGGTCATCAGAATGCTTATTTTCCGCTTTTTATCCCTAAAAGTTTATTTGAAGCCGAAGAGAAAAATGCGGAAGGTTTTGCCAAGGAATGTGCCGTTGTTACGCATTATCGCCTCAAAAACCACCCTACTGAAAAAGGAAAACTCATCGCAGACCCCGATTCTAAATTGGAGGAGGAACTCATCGTTCGCCCTACCAGCGAAGCTGTTATTTGGAGTACCTATAAAAATTGGATTCAATCTTATAGAGATTTACCCTTGCTCATCAATCAGTGGGCAAATGTAGTCCGTTAGGAAATGCGTACAAGGCTATTTTTGCGTACAGCTGAGTTTCTGTGGCAAGAAGGACACACCGCCCACGCCACCGCTGAAGAAGCCCTTGCAGAAACCAAGCAAATGCTGGAAGTATACGCCGATTTTGCTGAAAAAATAATGGCTATGCCTGTGGTGAAAGGCATCAAAACAGAGAACGAACGCTTTGCAGGAGCAGATGAAACTTTTTGTATAGAAGCAATGATGCAAGATGGAAAAGCCTTGCAAGCAGGCACTTCTCACTTCTTGGGGCAAAATTTTGCCAAAGCCTTTGATGTAAAATTCTCCAACAAAGAAAATAAATTAGAATACGTCTGGGGCACTTCTTGGGGCGTAAGCACTCGCCTAATGGGAGCTTTGATTATGAGCCACTCTGATGACGCAGGCTTAGTAATCCCTCCACGCCTTGCTCCTATACAAGTAGTGATTGTACCTATCTACAAAGGGGAAAGTTCTTTTGCAAGCCTCAACGAAGCCGCAACAAAACTTAAAAAACGTTTGGAAAACAAAGGGATAGCTGTAAAATTTGATGATAGAGAAGCTCAAACACCTGGCTTCAAGTTTGCCGAATGGGAAGTAAAAGGTGTTCCTATTCGTTTGGCTATGGGGCTAAGAGATTTGGAAAACAAAAGCATTGAAGTAACTCGCCGAGATACCAAAACCAAGCAAAATGTTGCTTTAGAAGGCATTGAAGACTTTTTGACTGCTTTACTTGAGGAGATTCAAGAAAATTTGTATCAAAATGCTCTCAAACGCCACAATGAAAATACTTTCAGGGTAGAGAGCTATAAAGAATTAAAAAAAGTTCTCGAAAATGGCGGTTTTGCCTTAGCTCATTGGGACGGAACAAGCGAAACAGAGCAGAAAATAAAAGAAGAAACGAAAGCCACTATCCGTTGTATCCCTTTGGATAGCCCAGAGGAAGAAGGAAAATGTATTTACTCAGGAAAACCTTCTTCCAAGCGAGTAATCTTTGCCTTAGCGTATTGATATTTTATAACAGAGCAAAAAGACAACAAACTTAGTCTTTTTGCTCTCCAATAGCATTTTCGGAGATGCTAATATCTTTGGGTTGTGGTAGGCTTTGTAAGTTGTTTATACCGAAATATTCCATAAAACGTTCACTTGTACCGTACAATACGGGTCTTCCAATGCTATCAGCCTTTCCTTTGATAACGATGAGTTCTTTCTCTAAGAGTTTTTGAACAGCATAATCACTATTAACTCCCCTAATAAGCTCTATTTCGTGCTTGGTTACGGGCTGTTTGTAGGCGATTATTGCCAACGCCTCCAAGGCTGCATTGGAGAGCCGCTTTTTGGAACGGTTTTTTAGTAAAATCCCGATACTTGCTTGGTAGGCTGGTTTGGTAAGAAACTGATAGCCTCCTGCTATTTCATAGATTTGGAAAGCATAAATGTCTTCCTCATACTTTCTTTGTAGCTTTTGGATAGCCTCCAAAATATCTTCGGCAATAACCTCTGCCTCAAACATTTCGGAGAGACAAGTCTGGATTTCAGTAAGTTTAATCGGTTCAGCAGATACAAAAATCAGTCCTTCTATGTGATTTTGTAGAAAGTCCATCTATTTTTTACTCATTTTTGCCTCTATGGAGTGCTGTGTATGAGGCACTATCAACAAACGCTCTTTCGGAATAAGCTTGCCTGTATCTATGCAAATGCCATACGTCCCATTTTTGATACGTATCAAAGCCATTTCTAGCTGCTGAATAAATTTTTGCTGCCTTGCCGCTAACTGGTTGAGATTTTCTTTTTCCAAAGTATCTGAACCATCCTCCATCATTTTAGAGTTACTGGCAGTTGCATCTGTACCTGGGTCGTCTTTTTTGGTGAGGCTTCCCTTTAGTTCAGCTAATTCTACTTTGGCTTGTTCCAATTTTTGTAGTATCAAGTCCTCAAATTCTTTCAGTTCTTCTTCCGAATAACGCGTTTTTTTGTTCGAATCGTTGTTTTCAGTAGGATTCATAGAGCTTAAAGGGTTATTTTTTCCGCAAAAATAAGCATAAAGTCTAAAAAATAACGCCTATTTGTTCTATTTTTTTTATATTGCCATAAAATTATGAAAATAATATGGCTAAAAGACCTCAAAACGAACCCATTGATGTAGAGCTTACAGAAGACATGGCTACTGGAGCCTACTCAAATTTGGTAATGATTTCACATTCTCCAACAGAGTTTGTAATGGATTTTATCACAATGCTCCCTGGAATGCCAAAAGCCAAAGTCGTATCAAGAATTATATTAGCTCCCGAACATGCTAAAAGCTTTTTGGCTGCTCTCAAAGAGAATATAGACATTTACGAACAAAGTTTTAGTAAAATAAAATCTAATGATAACCTAACTTTTCCCTATGGCGGAAAGATAGGAGAAGCCTAAACCTATGATAGAAATTTCCAAGAAAAAACCTTCTTTTCCTATCTCTAAGGAGCTCAAAGCCTATTTGCACAGATACGGACGTACTACTCATTTGCCTATTTGTTATGCTGATTTACTCCGTTATTCGGATAGTTTCCCTGTGTTAGATAAAAAAGGAAAGGATACTTTTTGGAATGCCGTCATATACCCACAGTCTCTAATGGCAGAGTTGGACAAAGCCCTCACCCAAGTATATGCCCTTCTCAAAACAGATGGTGATACAGCCGTAATGGAGCATTTGCATATTGATAGCATTGATTACTGCGTGTTTGGTAATTCAAATCCCTTTCGTATCAAAATTATTAACCAATTTAATGATAATTACGATTATTTTTATGTAAAAAGAGCTGATGCCTCGCGAGTATATGGTTTAGAATTGGAGCATCTACTTTCACCCAATCGTATCAACTTTTTAGTTCATAAGGAAACCCTTATAGAGGAGCATATCGCAGGCATACCAGGAGATAGTTTTATACAAAATTACCTCCAACGCCCCGAACTCAATAAAGTACGAATTGCTAAAGAATTTGTAAAATTTAATGAACGCTGCTTCGTTAGGCTTTTGGGCGATATGAGAGCTTACAATTACGTAATAGATATTACCCCTGACTTTGACAACGAACAATATAGAGTGAGAGCGATTGATTTTGACCAACAAAGCTATGAAGGCAAGAAAAAAATGTACCTCCCTCAATTTTTTAAAGAGAATAATGCCATTGTGGACTTATGTTTGCAGTTCGTAAATTCGGAAACAGCCAAACAATACCAACAAGAAGAAAGAACCCTAATGGCTCGGAGGCTGAAATCGGCTCGGTATAGAATGAAAGATTTAATTGATGTGATGCGAAAAGATAGCGTTTCCCTACCTGAAAAAGTTCAGCAACTTCGTAGCGAACTCGCTGAGCATCACCAAAATACAGATTTTTTGGCTTGCAAAAATATGGGCGATATTCTTAGACTTAATTTAAAAATAATGCTTAGCAAACATAAATAAAGAATAACAATGAAAAAAAAATTAGTAAAACGTATCCTGATAATAACAGCTTCAACCTTTGGCTTGCTTTTGTTGGCGGCTATTGCTATTCCTTTTTTATTCAAAGACAAAATAAAAGCAGAAATTGATAAACAAATCGCTTTGTATGTGAATGCCAAAGTGAATTTCAAAGCAGACGATTTTTCGTTGAGTGTATTCAAAAACTTCCCTGATGTAACTGCCTCGCTCAATAATCTCAGTATTATTAACAATGCCCCTTTTCAAAATGATACTTTGGCTTCCTTGCCATCTCTGCAAATCACGGTGGATTTGATGAGTGTTTTTGGCGACAATATGAAAATAAATAAAATAGCTTTAGAGAAACCTCGCATTTTTGCCAAAATCAATAAAGAGGGTAAGGCTAATTGGGATATAGTACGCCCACAACCTCTTGACACTACCAAAAAAATACAAGATACCAGTTCCAAATTTAGCTTAGCCATTAAAAAATGGATCATTGAGGACGGTTATTTACTCTATCAAGATAAAACAATGAATATGAACGTGTTGATGCAAAATATTCGCCACGAAGGAAAAGGAGATTTAGCAAGCGATGTTTTTGATATGTATTCAGAAACCGAAATCAAAAAGTTTAGTTTCAGTTTTGAAGGTACAGAATACCTCAGCCAAAAGAAAATAAAAGCAGAAATCACTTTGGGTATGGACTTGAAAAACTTTAAGTTCACTTTCAAAGAAAATAAAGTTCTACTTAATGATTTTGGACTAAAATTCGACGGATTTGTGGCTATGCCTGATACGAATATCACGATGGACATTAAGTACGCTTCTACGAGTACCGATTTCAAAACGCTGCTTTCTTTGGTGCCTGGTATCTACACGGATAGTTTCAAGGATATAAAGGCTGATGGTAAAATCAGCTTCAATGGTGATGTAAAAGGTACTTACAACGCCGTACAGATGCCTGCTTTCCATTTGGGACTATTGGTAGATAAAGCCTACTTTCAGTACCCGAATCTGCCAAATCCTGTAAGTAACATCAATATTGATTTAAAAGTAGGAACAGATGATGGCGTCATTGATAATATGTTTATTGACCTCAAAAAACTCCATTTAGACTTTGGACAAAACCCCCTTGATGCCAAAGCCTATATCAAAGGGCTTAGTAAAATGAATATTGATGCCAAAGCTAAAACCAGACTCAATTTGGGCGAAGTAAGCAAAGTTTTTCCTATGCCTGATATAAAATTAGCAGGAATTTTTGATTTAGATGCTTCTGCTAAAGGCATTTATGATGGCAAACAAATGCCCGTACTTGCCGCTGATATGAGTTTGAGTGATGGTTATGTAAAATCAACGGCTTTCCCCGAACCCTTAGAAAAACTCAATCTGAAAGCCTCTGCTAAAAGTGACGGAACTTTACCCAACTCAGAATTTGCCTTACATAACTTCTCTATGCTCTTGCAAGGGGAGAGTTTCTTCGCTAATGCTCTCATAAAAAACTTTGAAGACATCAATTTTGATATAAAAGCAAAAGGAGCCATAGACCTCACCAAGATTACAAAAATTTATCCCTTGGAAGGAATGAAACTTGCAGGACGCATACAAGGTGATATTGCTTCGGCAGGGAAAATGTCAGATATTGAAAAAAACCAATACGATAAAATACGAAACAGTGGAGACGTAAAAATGAGTGCTTTTGTCTACGAAACCAAAGATATACCTATTGTCAAAATCAATAAAGCCCATCTACAATTTAATCCAAAAGAAATGATTTTGGAAAGTCTGGAAGGTATGGCAGGCAAAAGTGATTTCAAAGCCAATGGAAGTGTTAGTAATTATTTGGGCTATGTATTTAAAAATGAAACGATTAAAGGTAAGTTCTCTTTCAACTCTACCAAATTTGATGTAAATGAATGGCTTAGCGATAGCCCTACGCCAAGTACCACCGAGTCAAGCAGCCCTATGACGGTTGTAGCAATTCCTAAAAACATTGATTTTCTGCTTAATACATCTATTGGTGAAGTAATTTATGATAATCTTTCTCTGAAAAACATGAAAGGAGATGTCCTCGTAAAAGATGGGAAATTGAGCTTAAAAGATGGTTTTTTCAATACTTTAGGTGGGGATTTCGTGATGAACGGAGTTTATGATACCCAAGATGAAAAGAAACCAACATTTGATTTTGATTTTGGCATCAGTGATTTACAAATTACAGATGCTGCCAAAAATTTTATTACTATGAAAAAAATAGCTCCTATTTCTGAGAGTGTAAATGGTAAGTTTTCTACCAAATTCAAATTAGCCGGCGATTTGGGGCAAGATATGATGCCGCTTTACAATACCCTTAGTGGTAACGGTTTGATTACAGTAATGGAAGGAACGTTACAAAATATTCCTTTAATGAATAAAATTGCCGACCAAATCAAGATGCCCGAACTAAAACAAGCAAAATTTGCTGATTTTCTCACCACCGCCCAAGTCAAAAATGGTCGTTTTTTGGTAGAACCTTACGATGTAAAAGTAGATAAATACATGATAAATGTTTCGGGCAGCAACGGAATAGCTGACGGCTCTTTGGATTATGTTATGAAAATGGATGTTCCTGCTGAAAAAGCTGGGCAAGAACTTAATAAATTAGTAACTTCGCAGCTCGGAGTAGGCACATCCTTTGATAAAGTTCCTTTGGTCATCAATATTGGCGGAACTTACAAAAATCCTACTATCAAAATTAGTGTGGATAAAAATAATTTGAAAGGTAGCGTAAAAAATATCGTTGATACCAAAAAAGATGAATTGAAAAATCAGTTGAAAAATGAATTGGATAATAAAAAGAAAGAAGCTGAAGAAAAAATAAAAGCTGAAGCCGATAAGCTCAAAAAAGAAGCAGAAATAAAGGCCAAAGCAGAAGCTGACAGGCTTAAAAAAGAAGCAGAAGAAAGAGCTAAAGCAGAACTAGAAAAATTGAAAAATGAAAAGTTAAAGAAACAAGCCGATAGTCTGAAAAAATTGGCAGAAGATAAACTCAAAAATAAAATAAAAGTACCCATCAAAATTAAACCCTAATATAGCAAAATATTTTCTCGTTAAATTCATCAAAACCTTATTCTTATGAAAAAAATTATTCTCTTATATGGCTTATTGGTAGCCTTCCTGCCAACCATAGCCCAAGTACAATGGGCAAATAAAGTAATTGCTGTTTCTTCAGAAAAAAAAGCGAAAGGTAATCAATTTAAGGCTGAACAAGCCTTAGGAAAACCCAATGTACTGCCAGCTTTTCAGGATAGTCCATCTGCTTGGTCGCCAGAAAAAGATGATAATTCTAAAGATGAATACATACACGTTGGCTTTGCTAACCCCCTCAATATCAAACAAGTAATAATAGCCGAAAGCTATAACGCAGGGGCAATTTCCGAAATCTTAGCCTATGATGAAACAGGTAAAAGTAATGTTTTGTATAAAAATCCTAACCCCGCTTTTGTAAGTAAAGGACGTTTGTTTAGTACAAATTTTCCCCAAACTTCCTATAAAGTCGTTTCTATCAAAGTTATTTTGCATACAGCCAAAGTAGCTGGTGAAAACCAAATAGATGCCATTGGTATTAGTGAAAACGATAAAACTTTCAAAGCTGAAGTTTTAGTAAGTAAGAATGCTCCAAAAAATAGAGCTGAAAAATTAGGCGTAGAAGTAAATACAACTTATCCAGAAGCAAACCCTGTTATCACGCCAGATGGTAAAAGCCTCTATTTCACAAGATTAGATTACCCAGAAAACATCAAAGATACTATCAAAGGCAAAGTCTATTACAAACAGGACATTTGGGTATCAGAAATTGATGCAAACGGGAATTTTAGCAAAGCAGCACACTTAGAAGCCCCTGTCAATAATCGCCAACACAATGCAGCTTTTACCATAGCCCCCAACCAAAGTTTTATTTTACTCAATAACAAGTATTTAGCGGGTGGCATTTTGGAAAAGGGACTTTCTATTGCTCGCAAAGACGCCAACGGCAAATGGGGACAGCCCCAACCCGTAAATATAGAAGGATACAAAAATATCAACTTTTTCGCGGAGTTTTGGCTGGATAAAACAGGAAATGTATTAGTAATGACCTTAGAAGAAAGCGATAGCAAAGGGGGCAACGATTTATACGTTTCTTTCAAAAAAGGAGAGAATACTTTTTCCAAGCCTATCAATATGGGACGTACCATCAACTCGGCAGGCGAAGAAGCAACCCCTTGGATAGACGAAGATAACCAAACTCTTTACTTCGCTTCTAATGGCTTTGCAGGTTTTGGAAGTTTTGATATTTTCGTAAGTAAACGTTTAGATGACACTTGGACTAATTGGAGCGAACCCGAAAATATGGGAGCATCTATCAACTCGGCAGGTATGGATTTGTACTTTTCTAAACATAAAAAAATAGGCTATTTTAGCTCCTCAGGGGATATCTATAAAATAAAACTCTTAGACCCTATCTTGGTACTAAATACGAAAGCCTTGAACGCCAAAAATAATCAACTTGTTTCTGAAGCAAAAATCACAATAGAACCTATCGGCAAGGGAAAACTCCTCAACGAAAAAAATGGAGACTATTTGGTATTTAATTTAGAACTAAAAAGAAAATACAAAATAAACGTAGAAGCTAAAGGCTTTTTTCCAAAAGAAGAGGAAGTTGATGCGAGCTCTTTGGAAGAATACACAGAAATCAATAAAGAAGTTTTGCTGACCCCTCTGGAAAAAGACCAAGCTATTAGGCTCAATAAAATAAATTTTGCAAGAGCTCAGGCTTTTATCTTGCCCGAGTCTTACCAAGAACTCAACAAGGTTATCAAAATGATGCAAGATAACCCTAACGTAAAAATTCGTTTGGAAGGACACACAGAAATCTACGGAAATAAGAAAGCCTTGACAAAACTTTCCAAAGAAAGAGTAATAAATGTAAAAAAATATATGGTAAATAAAGGTATTTCCAAAGGACGTATAGAGTACAAAGCCTTCGGACCTAGCAATCCACTCACACGCGAGGATACAGAGGAAGCAAGGCAACTCAACAGACGTGTGGAAATTAGAATTTTGTAAAATTATTTTTTATGTCAGAAGAAAATTTGACGAGTTGCCCCATTTGCGGACATCATCATTTTAGCCCTTTTTTACAATGCAAAGATTATACGCAAAGTAACGAATATTTCTCTATACAAAAATGTGAGGCTTGTGGCTTTTTAGCTACAACGCCTCGCCCTTCTCTAGAAAATCTATCAAAATACTACAAATCAGATAGTTATATTTCTCATTCGGGCACTCAAAAAGGACTTATCAATCGCTTGTATCATATTGTAAGACGCATAGCCCTCAAAAATAAAATCAATCTTATCAATCGCCTATCAGAAGGTGAAAAAAAACTTTTGGATTATGGCTGTGGCACAGGAGCTTTCCTGAAAGTTTGTTCAGAAAAAAGTTGGCAGGTTGATGGTGTAGAGCCTGATACAGACGCACGAGGAGTTGCCTCCCAACAAAACCAGAAAGAAATATACGAGCATATTACGCAAATACCTGATAACCAAAAATATAATATTATTACACTTTGGCATGTGCTTGAGCATATCCCAGATTTACGAAGTAGCATACGAAATATTTTGGGTTATTTAGCCCCTCAAGGCAAACTTATCATTGCTGTACCAAACCCAGAAAGCTATGATGCTCAATATTTTAAAGAATTTTGGGCAGCCTATGATGTACCCAGACACTTGTGGCATTTTCGTAAAAACGATATAGAAAATATTTTCGGGCAACACCAATGCCGTGTCAAGGAAATTTTACCTATGCCTTTTGATGCCTACTACATTGCTTTACTAAGCACAAAATACCAAAAACAACAAACATCTTACATAGAAGCTCTCAAAATAGCTTGGCTTTCCAACAAAAAAGGAGGCAAACAAAATACCTCCAGTCTTATTTATGTAATTGAAAAAAAATAATTTTCTCAAAAATTTATGAATGCTACTTTTCACAACGAAGATTTAAGTAAAATAAACTTTCTTATTACAGGCGGAGCAGGTTTTATAGGTTCTAATTTGGTTGCCTATTTACTAAAAAATGGTGCCAAGAAAGTAAGGATTCTGGATAATTTATCAACCGGCTATACAGATAATATCCAAGAATTTTTGGATTTGCCACAAGTGGAATTTATACAAGGAGATATTACAGACGCTGAGACTTGCCTCAAAGCCTGCGAAGGGATTGATTATGTTTCACATCAAGCGGCTTTAGGCTCTGTTCCTCGTAGCTTAGCAAACCCACTGAATACCAATGCCCATAACGTAACAGGTTTTCTGAATATGCTTTGGGCTGTCAAAGAGCAGAAAGTAAAAAGATTGGTATATGCCTCCTCCTCTTCGGTGTATGGGGATAGTCCCATCTTGCCCAAACAAGAACATCAGATAGGTAAACCACTTTCTCCTTATGCCCTTACCAAGTTCATCAACGAAATGTATGCTGATGTATTTGCTCGTAGTTATGGTACCGAAGCCATAGGTTTGCGTTATTTTAATATTTTTGGTTACAAACAAAGCCCAAAAGGGGCTTACGCTGCTGTCATTCCTTTGTTTATGCAAGCCCTTAGCGAGAATAAAGCTCCCGTTATCAACGGTGATGGCGAGCAAAGCAGAGATTTTACTTTTGTAGATAATGCCGTACAAGCCAATGTAAAAGCAATGCTCAGCAAACACCCAGAAGCAGCCAATAAAGTTTACAATGTAGCTTGTGGAGAAAGATTTTCTGTAAAAGAACTTTTTTTGATGATAAGTGAAATTCTTGGCAAGGATATTGAGCCAATTTACGGGGTAGCCAGACAAGGAGATGTACGAAATAGTTTAGCTGATATTAGTTTAGCCCAAAAGTTTTTGGGCTACGAACCAAGTATTCTTGCCAAAGAAGGATTAGAGAAAACCGTTGCTTGGTTTTTAGCACAAAATCATCAAAAAACGTAATAATATGCTCAAAGAAATTGGCGAAACTCTTTATGCAGAATGGCTTTTTGTAGCAAGAAGCCAATTCTTTAGTGCTTATTGGATTGTTGTTTTGCTAAGTAATATTTTTTTGATTCCGATTTTTTGGAAAGAGAAATTTCGCTGGCTGAAAATAGTTGGCACTTTGCTAATTTTTTATTTTACCCACCGAATGCTCATTATTACTGTTCCTTATACCACTTGGGAACTCAACATAGATTTTCTATTCACCAAACAAAAACTCTTGTATGAAAGCTCTATTTGGATAAAAAAATTGTATTTAGCTGCCTTTTATACACATATTTTCTCCGCCCCTTTTGTGCTCATCGCAGGAGCGAGCCAGTTTTCTCAAAAACTAATGATAGATTACGCTCATTGGCACAGAAATATTGGCAAAATCTATATCGTTATTATTTTACTTTTTTCTGCTCCTGCGGGATTTGTCATGTCTCTCTTCGCAAACGGGAACGCTGTTTCGGTATTTAGTTTTATTTTATTATCCTCTTTGTGGTGGTTTTTCAA
The DNA here is from genome assembly GCA_033762275.1 of Thermonemataceae bacterium. Lineage (GTDB taxonomy): Bacteria > Bacteroidota > Bacteroidia > Cytophagales > Thermonemataceae > Raineya. Next base: position 27,717 of record JANRLU010000209.1, read on the forward strand.
TTACAAGGCTTATCGTTTAGCCCAAAAGCGTGATTTTGTAACACACGGCAATTGGATGCTGAGAGGCTACGCTCTTACACTTTCGGCGGTTACTTTACGCTTGTATATGTTTCTCATAGCTACTTTCAAGTGGTTTTCTTTTCTTAGCCCCACAGAAATCTACGTGATGCTCTCTTTTTTGAGCTGGATACCCAACCTTATCATCACCGAAATACTAATAAGCAGAGGTTTGAGCAAAAAGATGATGCAAAAAAGGCGTCCCCTAAAGAAAGTTTAAATTCTTTTTAAATACTGATTTCTCCTTCAAATACTTTTTGGGCTTTGCCAATAAGATAAATATTTTCAAAGCCATTTGCTGTTTTTTCGTAGCTTATTTGTAATTGCCCACCCAAGGTTTCCACAAGAATAGGACTTTGAGCATTTTGTAAAGAATAAGCCAAAACAGAAGCAGTAACCCCCGTACCACAAGAGTATGTTTCATCTTCCACGCCACGTTCGTAGGTACGTACTTGCAGGCAGTTAGGGCTAAGCACTTCCACAAAATTTACGTTTGTGCCATTTTCTCTGAACCTATCATTGTAACGAATAGCTTTCCCTTTTTCAAACACTTGATAATGAGACAGATTTTCTACAAATTCTACGTAATGTGGTGAGCCTGTATCCAAAAAAAAGTAATCAGAATTTATTTCTATATTAGTTACATTTTTCATTTTTAAGTGCACCAAACCCTCTGTTATAAAGGCTTCGTGCTCGCCGTCTACAGCGATAAAGGTAGTTTTTTGCTCAAAAATTCCTAAACTTTGAGCAAAAGCCACTGCACAACGCCCTCCATTGCCACACATAGAGCCTTCCAAGCCATTGGCATTGTAATAAAGCATTCTAAAGTCATAGTGTGGAGCTTTTTCCAATAAAATAAGTCCATCAGCCCCTATACCAAAGCGGCGGTGGCAAAACTGAGCAATAAGTTCCTGATTTTTAGGAAAAAGTAAATCTCTGTTATCAATCATAACAAAATCATTTCCTGTACCCTGATATTTATAGAATTTCAGTTGCATAACTTTTTTTATTGCAAATAAAATAGTTTTTTTGCAATAAAACGTTCTTTCTATTGTTTTATATCTTGCCTATAACACACCATTTTATATGCTTAAATTTTTATTATATGTTCTTCTGTTTTTCTTGGCAAACTTTGCTTCTGCCCAACAACGCAAAGTAGATAGCCTCAAAAAAATATTAAGTAACTCTTCCAACTCAGATACTTTGCATATCAAAGCACTTAATCAGTTGTCTTTCACACTTCGAAATATTGATGTAAAAGCTGCCCTATTATATGCCAAAGAAGCCAACTTACTTGCCAAAAGAATTAGTTACAAACAAGGTCTTGCAGAGAGCTACGGCTATATGGGTTTGTTGTATTATAGAGAAGGGAAAAGTGATTTATCAGTAGAAGCCCACTTAAAATCTTTAAGGCTTTATGAAGAATTGGGGAACAAGCAATTTATAGCCTTTCGATACAACGACTTAGCCAATGTCTATGTAGAGCAAGAACTTTACGACAAAGCAAGAGCTTATTTTAACCTTTCTCTGGGTATCAAAGAGGAAATCGGAGATAAAGAAGGAGAAATAACGACTATGAAAAATATCGTAAATTTGTATTTGCACCAGAGAAACTACCGCAAAGCCTTAGAAATAGCTATGCGTACGCTTCCTAAGGCAGAAAAATTAAAAAACGTAAGTGCCAAAGCTGATTTGCTTGGTTTTATTGCGGAGTGTCATTTGTACCAAGATAGCTTAGACTTAGCAATGCAATATTACGAACAAGTCTATGAGATACGTAAAAAATCCAATGACCAATACACAATGCCTCGTGTTTTAAATGGTATGGGGCGAGTTTATTACAAAAAAGGTAACTATGAAAAATCCTTAGAAATTTATCAAAAATCGCTTGAAATTGCCTATAAAAATGATACAAAAGTGGCTATTAAGAGAGCTTATGAATATTTAGCAGATTTATACGAAACAAAAAAAGATTTCAAAAAAGCCTTTGAATACGAAAAAATTGCAAATGCTTACAAAGATACCCTCCAAAATCAAAAATCTAAGGATAGAATAGCCGTTTTACAATCTATATTTGATGATGAAAAAGAACAAAAACAAAAGATTTTGGAAGAAGAAGAAAGAAAAAGGCAAATAAGAGAAAAAGAGTTTGTTATTCTTGTCTATACGATTGTAGCCTTGGTGCTTATTATTTTTTCTGTAATCCTTTGGCGAAATAACCAAGAAAAAAGTAGAATAAATCTGCTGCTTACAGAGCAAAAATTAGCCATAGAAAACCAAAATAGAGACATAAAAGCCAGTATTTTATATGCTCAGCGTATTCAAGAAGCTATTTTACCCCAAAGCAACGAACTGAAACATTGTTTTCAAAATTATTTCTCCTTCTACCAACCCAAAGATATTGTAAGTGGCGATTTTTATTGGTTGTATAAAATAACAGAAGGAACTTTCGCTAACGAAACTATCTTCATAGTAGCTGATTGTACAGGACACGGCGTGCCTGGCGGTTTTATGAGTATGATAGGCAATGATTTATTGGACAAAATTATTATAGAGCAAAAGAATTACCAACCACATCTCATTCTTAGCCAACTCAATACGGCTCTCAACGAAGTACTCAATAAGCAAAAAACACAAAATATGGACGGTATGGAGATGGCTATCTGCCGTATTAATCATACACATAGAAGGCTTACCTACGCTGGTTCTATGATTTCTTGCTTTGTACGTGGCGAAACCCTACAAGAATGGAAAGCCGATAGACTTTATTTGGGTGGTGGATACCGAGAAAGCCATTACAAAGCCGACTTCACAGAGCATATCATACAACTTCCCCAACCAAAAGCTTATATTTATCTCGCAACAGATGGTTTTCAAGATCAACTTGGCGGAGAACGATATAGGAAATTTAGCTCTAAAAGATTTAGAGAACTCTTGGAGCAAGTAGGCGAACAAAGTATTCAGGGGCAAAAAATAACGATTGAAAAAACCTTGAAAGAGTGGCAAAGAGATTACACCCAAACTGATGATATTTTAGTCTTTGGCTTGGAAGTATAGCTTATTTCTTGAAACGCTCCCATTTGATAAGCATAAACTTATCTCCTATTTCAGTGATAATCATGCCTGTTCCTTTTAAGTTTTTACTTTCCTTGATGTATTCGCTTAATTCTTGATGATTAAATATTTTGTAGCTGGGGTGATAATCGTACTGCTCCTCTGGTGAAGGAATTTTGTATTTACGAACCCAATTGATAACTGAAACGTGGCTTACACCCAAAATTCGCTCTATCTCTCTGTAGCTAAGTCCTTCCAAGTATAATTGTAATGCTTTTATCACGTAATAACCATCTATCTTTTTTCCTATTTTTTGTACCGTAAAGTGATAACCACAATTTTTGCACTTATACCTTTGTCGCTCTGCTACCACACCGCTTTTGGTGTTATTCAAGGACTGACACTTCGGGCATACCACTTTCATCATAAAGCATTACATTACTTTTAGGCTTAGCTTTCAAATATATTGAATTTATATGGTAATTTCAAAAAAGTTTTTAGAGTTTCATTTTTCATCAATAGTTTTGTTTTTACATTTTTTTTGTCTTAATTTAGAAAAAAAATCTGTTTGTTATGCAAAAAATCACAAAAACCTTAGCTTTAGTTCTACTCTCTTCTGCGAGTTTGTTGAGTTGTGGGGACAAAAAAGAATCTACTCAGGAAGAAACACCCAAAAAAGATTCTGCCAAAGTAGAAGCTACTCCTGAGCCAAAAGCTGAGGAAAAGAAAGCAGAAGTAACCTCTGAACAAGATTTAAAAGCCTTTTTGTATAGCAAGGAAGGCACTTACGGTTGGAGAATTGGTGCTGATTTGACTAATGATTATCTTCTAGATTTTTTCAAAGATGGCAGACTTGCTGTCCAGGGTCCTGACGGAGAGGCTACTATGTGGGAAGGGAAATGGAATTTGGCAGGCGACCAGCTCACATTGGAATGTAAAGATTGCGGTAAAATGAAAGCAAAAGAAACCCTCACTGCAAAAATAGACGGGGAAAAACTCGTATTAGGTGATAAAGTTTATACTCGTTACGCTCCAGAATAACTGAAAAAGAGGTCTGAATAGACCTCTTTTTTGCTTTACTATATTTATTACCCAAGATAAGTCCATCGCTATTTTTGAAAAAACACAAAAAATTCGTTGTTTTGCAGTAGAATTTGTGTTGTATTATGAAAAAAGTAGCGTTTTATACCTTAGGTTGTAAGCTCAACTATGCTGAAACCTCCTCCATTGCTCGTTCCTTTGAGAAAAAAGGCTTTGCTAAGGTAGATTTTAATGATAACCCAGATATTTTTGTTATCAATACTTGCTCTGTTACGGAAAATGCTGATAAAAAATGTAAAAAAATCGTAAAGGAAGCACGCAAAATTTCTCCTAATGCTTTTGTAGCTATTGTGGGGTGTTACGCCCAACTAAAACCTCAAGAAATAGCCGAAATAGAAGGCGTTGATGCTGTTTTGGGAGCAGCCGAAAAATTTCAACTCATCGATTTACTTGGTAATTTTGAACGCCCCCAGAAAACTCAAGTATTAGCCTCTGATATCAAAGAAGTTGCCCAGCTTTATTGTAGTTCATACTCTTATGGCGAGCGTACGAGAGCTTTTTTGAAGGTGCAAGATGGTTGCAACTATAATTGTTCTTTTTGTACCATTCCGCTTGCAAGAGGAAAAAGCCGCAGCGATACCATCAATAATATTATTTTACAAGCCCAAGAAATAGCCCAAACCGAAATAAAAGAAGTGGTGCTTACAGGGGTAAATATTGGTGATTTTGGAATAGTGGAGGGAAAAAGGCAGGAGAAATTTATAGATTTAGTCAAAAAATTAGATGAGATAGAAGGTATTGAGCGTTTCAGAATTTCGAGCATAGAGCCCAACTTACTTACCAACGAAGTGATTGAGTTTGTCGCTCAGTCCAAACGTTTCGTTCCTCATTTTCATATTCCTTTGCAATCAGGAAGTAATAAGATTTTACGTTTGATGTATAGGCGTTATTTGAGAGAGTTGTATGCCGAGAGAGTTGCCAAAATAAAGTCGCTGATGCCACAAGCTTGTATTGGTGTTGATGTCATTGTGGGTTTTCCCAATGAAACAGACGAAGATTTTTTGGAAACTTATCATTTTTTGAATGAATTAGATATTGCCTATCTACACGTTTTTACGTATTCTGAAAGAGAGAATACGCCTGCCAGCCAAATGAGCGGTAGCGTACCCAACCCAAAAAGGCAAGAACGCTCAAAAATGCTGCATATTTTATCCGACAAGAAAAGACGAGCCTTTTACGAGAGTAATCTTGGTAAAACTGCCACTGTGTTGTTTGAGAAGGACATAGAAAATGGTATGATGGAGGGTTTTACAGAAAATTATGTACGAGTAGTTGCCAAATATGACCCCTTGCTCATCAATGAAATGAAGACCGTACGAATGTCCGCTATCAATGAAGCAATGTTAATGGAAGTTACAGAAGTAGAAATCTTAGAGCATAGCTCCTCCTTTTTGTAAGATATAGGAGGTTAAGTTTCTAAAGTTTATTTTTACGGTATTTTCTTTTGCCTTTTTACGGCTTAAAAGCTATTATTTTTTTACTTTTTGCTATTTTCTAATTAAAATAAGATTTTTTTTACAATATTTCTTACTTTTGTGAAAACTATTGATAATGTTTTCTGATATGAAAAAAAATATTCTTATTTGGCTTTTCTTGTTTAGTTCAGGATATAGTTTTTCGCAAAATACTTTAGATAAAGCAAAATTAGAGGTGCTCTGCCAAGCCATACGCTTTAGCCATATTATGCAAAATAAAGCCGAAATAGCTAATAGTATAGATTGTTCCTCCTTGCAAACTCTTGATAAAACTATTCCACAAAGTTCTAAGGCTTCCAAACAAATGTTCAAGCTCTACCTAAAAAAAACTTATAGAGAGTTTCCTTCAGAAGAAGTCAAAATAAAAAAAATGAAAGCAGAAGTATTCGCTGATTTAAGAAAATTAGGAATGCGTATCAATAAAACAGCCGCTTCGCAAGATAAATGGCTCAAAGGTTTGGATTCTTTATCTAATTTATTAGATGAAAAACTATCTTTACAAAGAAATGAAAACACCACTACTGATACACAAAACACAAATGATAGCAGTCTCTCAGATAATAGTTTAGATGAAACGGTCATTCCTTTAGAGCAAAATCCAACGCCAAAGACAGACTCCCCACACACAGGACTTTGGATAATCAGTATCTTAGCTATTCTCTTAGCTTTTTTGGCTGTTGGCTACGCTTACCTTACCCAAAAAACAACTGCCCACAAACTCAGAGAAATGGAAAACTTGGTAAAGGAACGCTACCAACACCTTGATACCCGAATGGATAAAATGCTCACCAGAGATGAGTTTAAAAAAAATACTAACATTTAAGTGCTGATGAATGTTCGGAAAGTCCGATATTTCATATTTTTAAAAGAAGTTTTTTTACTTTCTTGGACAGGCTTCGGAGGACCCCAAGCCCACTTGGCTATGTTTCTGAAAGTTTTGGTACAAAAGCGAGCTTACCTAAGCGAGGAAGCCCTTTTAGAAATAATGGCTCTATGCCAGATTTTGCCCGGACCTACCTCCACCCAAACCATTACAGGCGTTGCGTACAAAGTAGGAGGAGCTTCTTTAGCTTATCTTACCCTGATAGTTTGGGTTTTTCCTGCTGTATTGCTAATGACCTTAGCGGCTCTGCTTATTATTCATTTACAAAATCAGGCTATAGACCTCCATTTCGCTCGCTTTTCGCAGGCAATCGCTATTGGCTTCATACTCTCTGCTGCTCATCAAATTATAGATAAAACCATCAAAAGCAAAACAGCTATTTTTTTGATGCTTGCTTCCGCTATTATTGCTTATTTTTATCATACACAATGGTTTTTGCCTTTACTTATTCTATTGGGCGGTTTAGTTACCACTACCAAAGCACAAAAATATCCTAAACAAAAAGATAAAAATCTTAAAATACGCTGGCGAAATCTTAGTTATTTCATCTTGATTTTCTTGGTGATGGGTTTGCTAAGCGAGCTGACACGTAAATATAGCTTTGGTTTGCCCTTCAGGTTAGCAGAAAATTTTTTTAGAACAGGCTCCGTAATTTTTGGGGGAGGGCAGGTGCTTGTTCCTCTGATGCTTACCGAATTTGTCTATATCAAACGTTTGGTAAGCAGAGAGGAGTTTGATTTGGGCTATAATCTCAACCAAATTATACCAGGTCCTACTTTTGCTTTTGCCTCTTTTATCGGGGCTTTGGCGATGGAAAAGTTTGGTGTAGGCGGACAAATATTGGGAGCTTTTTTAGGGGCTTTTGGGGTATTTATGCCTGGTACGCTGCTTATCTTTTTTGTAATGCAATTTTGGGACGAACTCAAAAAATACCGACCTATCCGAGCTTCTTTGGAGGGCATCAACGCCGTCAGTGTGGGTTTGGTGCTTACAGCCGTCATACTAATGGCAGAGCCTATTTTTTTTAAAGAAAATACGCTCATTATTTTTGTTGATATAATGATTATTTCACTAAGCTATATTTTGCTGCACTTCACCAAAATATCTCCTATATTTATTGTATTGGGTGGCTTCTTATTGGGTTGGCTATGGTAAAATTTACTGGCAGCTCAAGCAATCAATATTACCAGCTACAATGTAATCATTTTAAAACCTTTTTCCTGTAAGCTGAAAATATAAATGAAAGCATTAGGCGTACTTAAAACAGAACTCGGATATTGGGATTTTTCTACATTTTGCATCTTCATCGCAAATTCGCAGGCAACGATTTTTATGCCTACTTTATCGCACTCAGTAGTAATTTTTTGCAATTCTGCATCATTCGCCAAGTCTTTAATTACATCACCAATCAAAATAATTTCAAATTTAATTTTGGAGCTTTTAGCTTTCAATTCTTTGCCCGTCATCACTGAAACCTTGAATAATGCTGAATTTCTGACCATTATAGCATATTTGCCATTCTTACGAATCGCCTCCTGAGCTCTCAACTCCAAAAAAGGCATAAATAAAATGCCAAATGCGGCTAAAAAAAAGAACTTTTGAGCTTGATTTTTCATAATTATCTACCTTTATTCAAATTTATTTATTATTTTTAAAAAATGAAAACAAATTTCTAAGAAAAAGAATTCAATAGGTGTGTAAAATATTTTTATGAATGAAAAAAATCTTCTTCCTAAAGATGGGAAAGCCTTGTATTACGGAAAAATATTAAATACAGAACAAAGCCAATATTACTTTGATAAACTTCTTAGCTCAATAGAATGGAAAAATGATGAAGTTGTAATCTTTGGCAAAAAAATAATCACCAAAAGAAGAACAGCTTGGTACGCAGATAAAAACTATTGCTACACCTATTCGCACACAAGTAAATTGGCTCTGCCTTGGACAGAAGAATTACGCTCGATAAAAAATCTTGTGGAGCTGATTTCTAAAGAAAAATACAACGCTTGTTTGCTCAATTTATATCATAATGGCAGTGAAGGAATGGCTTGGCACAGCGATAACGAGAAAACATTACTTCCTAAGGCAGCTATCGCTTCGCTCAGCTTAGGAGCAGAACGAAAATTTATGTTCAAACATAAAATCACCCAAGAAAAGGCAGAAATTTTCTTAGAAAATGGGAGCTTACTCGTGATGAAAGAACAAACACAAAACTATTGGTTACATCAAGTTCCTGTAACTAAAAAAATACAAAAGCCACGTATCAATCTGACATTCAGAACAATGCTTGAGGAAAGCCTACAAAACTGAAATTATTACTATCATTTTTATTAAAAAATTTGTATTTCTTTCTCAAAAAACTCAATTTGTGTTAAAAAAAATATAATGACAACAAAAATTGCCGTATTAGGTGGGGGCAGTTGGGCAACTGCCTTAGTGAAAATTTTAGCAGAAAACCCTCATCACCAGATAAATTGGTGGATGCGAAACAGCCGAACTGCGGCTGCTATTCGCCGCTTTCACCACAATCCCAATTACTTAAGTGATGTTTATATTGATGAGGAAAAAGTAAAAGTTTGGCTTAGCGTGCATCAAGCCATTAAAGAGGCACAATACGTGCTTATAGCCGTACCTGCGGCTTTTGTTACAGATAGCCTTGCCGAAGTAACTTCGGAGGATTTGAGAGGAAAGAAAATCATCTCTGCTGTCAAAGGTATGATACCAGAGAAGCATTATTTAGTAACAGACCTTCTGCAAAAAGAAAAGGGCGTGGATGTAGCAAACATTGGCATTGTTGGCGGACCTTGCCACGCTGAGGAAGTGGCTTTGGAAAGGCAATCTTACCTAACCGTCGCCTCCGAAAATTTTACTTTAGCAGAAGATTTTGCCAAAATGCTCGCCTGCCGTTACATAAAAGCACATCCCATCAAAGATATGTATGGTGTAGAGTATAGTGCTGTGATGAAGAACATTATTGCTTTGGCGAGTGGTATTTGCCACGGGCTTGGGTATGGCGATAATTTTCAAGCAGTATTGGTAACAAACTCCTTGAAAGAAATCCAAAATTTTCTGGATAGTATTTTCCCGCAAAAAAGAAATCTTACAGAAACCGCTTATTTAGGCGATTTACTTGTAACTGCCTACTCGCAGTTCAGCCGAAACAGAACTTTTGGAAGTATGATTGGGCGAGGATACAGCGTAAAATCAGCACAAATGGAAATGAAAATGGTAGCAGAAGGTTATTACGCTGCTAAAAGTATTTACGCCATCGGACAAAAACACCAAGTACAGATGCCTATTGCCCAAGCTGTCTATAGAATTTTATACGAAAAAGCCTCTGCCCAAAAGGAAATCAATAAGTTAAAAGAGAGTTTCTACTAAGATTTCAAAAAAGATTATTTTTATTTTTTAAGAAATTCTTATCTTTGCATAAAAAACACCTTAAAAATAGAAAAATGAAGGTGCTTACTTCACTTTATTCGCTCCAATATGGTCAGTGATATATTACTTACCCTTCTTTTGGTAGCTCTAAACGGGCTATTCGTAGCCGCAGAATTCGCTATTGTAAAAGTTAGGGCTTCTCAAGTAGAAACGAAATATCTTTCGGGTAATCGTTTTGCCAAAAATGCCCTCCACATCATCAATCACTTAGACGCCTATCTCTCAGCTACGCAGTTAGGGATTACCTTAGCAAGTTTGGGGCTTGGTTGGGTAGGTGAACCTATTGTTGCCAAAGCTGTTTCATCTTTATTTGATTTACTACACATTGCTCTCTCCGAAAAAGCCCTGCATCAAGTTTCTTTGGTCGTAGCATTCTCACTTATCACTGTACTACATATTGTTTTTGGTGAGTTAGCTCCAAAATCTTTGGCTATCAGATACCCTGAGAAAACTACAATGCTCTTGGCTATGCCATTGCAAGGTTTTTATCTAATTTTTAGACCTTTTATTTGGGTGCTAAATGGCTTTGCTAATTTCGCCCTACGCCTCATTGGGGTTCCAGTGGTACACGAACACGATACTCATACCGAAGATGAAATAAGATTGCTATTGGAGGAAAGTAAAAAAAGCGGAAATATCAACACTGCCGAGCACGAATTGCTGGAGAATGTTTTTAAGTTTGATGATAGATTCACCGAACAGATAATGACTCCAAGAACGAAAGTTGTGGGTATCAGGTCTGATGCTACTATGCAAGAAGCCTTTGAAATCATCACACAAGAGGATTATTCACGTTTGCCCGTTTATGAAAATTCCTTAGATAATATTATTGGTATTTTACATACCAAAGATATTATCAAAAACTTTAGTAATAATGCTGATAAGGTTGTAACCTCCGTGATGCGAAAACCTTATATGGTTTCTGAGAGAAAGTCTATCAATACACTTCTTAGAGAAATGCAAAAAGAGCGTATCCAAATGGCTATTGTATTAGATGATTACGGCGGAACGGCAGGTATCGTTACAATGGAGGATATTTTGGAGGAAATTGTTGGTGATATACAAGATGAATATGACAACGAAACGCCTATCGTTCAGCAAAAAAGTGAAACAGAATTTGTAGTGAAAGCCCTTGCCAACATAGATGAAGTCAATAAATCTTTACCCGAACCACTCCCTGAAAGTGAAGACTATGACACCGTAGCGGGCTTTATCAATGAAGTTTTTGGTAGTATCCCTGATGAAAATGAAGAGTTACAGCACGAAAATTACATTTTTAGAATTTTGCATAAAGAGCATAACGCCGTGGATACTGTACTACTAAAGCTTAGCTATCCGCAAAGGGAAGAAAAACCAGCCATCACCTTTGAATAAAAATGAAAAATCTTGCGGTTATTAGCTTAGAAGGCTTAGAGTTCTTCGCCTATCACGGCTTCTATGCCGAAGAACAAAAAATTGGCAATAAATATAGCGTAGATGTAAGTATATTTGCTGATTTATCTGATTTTCAAGAAGATAATTTAGACCAAACTATCAATTATGAATTGGTTTATAGGCTTGTTGAAACAGTTATGCAAGAACCCACGAAACTTTTAGAGGATATCGCTCTCAAAATTTCTCAGGCTATATTAAGTACATTTGTGCTTTGTCAAAAAGTTAGGGTAAATGTAGCCAAACACAACCCCCCAATAGGTGGCATCTGCCAACAAGCTAAAGTTAGTATTCTTTTAGAAAGATAATTATTTCTTATACTCGGTTTTTGGAGTCTATCAATATCGTAACGGGTCCATCATTAAGTAATGAAATTTGCATATCAGCCCCAAAAATGCCTGTTTCTATACTCTTTCCCAGTTCCTGCTCTATATTTTTTATCATAGTTTCGTATAATGGTATAGCTATTTCGGGGCGTGCAGCCTCTATGAAAGAGGGTCTGTTACCTTTTTTGGTACTCGCGAGCAAAGTAAACTGACTCACCAAGAGTATATCACCTCCTATATCTTTTACAGAAAGATTCATTTTCTGTTCTTCATCAGCAAAAATACGCATTTGCACAATTTTCTTTGCAAGCCAACTCGCTTCTTCTGCGAGGTCTGTGGTGGCTATCCCCAACAAAACCAGCATCCCCTGACCTATCTGGGCAGTTATTTTGCCCTCTATGCTGATAGAAGCATTTTTTACTCTTTGCAAAACAGCTATCATAAATAGTTATTTTATTGGCTAATTTTACTCGCTTTGAAAACGACAAAGTTATGAAAAAATAATTTTGTGAGTTAGTTTTCTTCACAAAAAAATAACCTACAAAATTTTCTAAGGAAAAATAATTTTTCCTACTTTTGTAACATCTTTAATAAAATCCTTTATTTTTTATGCAAAAACAATTTCTTGGGGCTTACCCCCCCCACTTTTAAAATCAAAGTTTCTCATTTTGAGTATCTTGCTGCTTTATCTCGCTGCTTGTAAGAAAAAAGAAGAAATCTTACTAAGCCTTGATAAAAACCAAGAAATCTCCCTCACAAAGGCGAAAGAGCATTTCCAAAACCAACAGCCATTGGCAATGATGAAACAAAGAAAAGCCAAGCAAGCAAATCAAAGAGAAGTCGGCGTCCCTGATGCCTATTACGGGTTTTACCCCGCTTGGGATAGCTCTTCTATCCATATCGCAAAAAACGGAAATACAATTTTACTTACACCATTACGCAGGCTTTTACCTGTCGTATATACACCTGAATTTATGTTTGCTCGAAGACTCCGTACAGAAATAAAACCTAATGGAGATGTATTGCAAGCCAATATTGTAGAAATTATTAGTAATCAGGATAATGATGTGGCTAATAAAAATGAAATTTTTACTAATATCTTTGAAGAGCTTAATAATACCAACAGAAGCAGCTACATACGCATCAGTGATTTAGCTTATCGCCTACAAATAGAAGCAGATAGTAGGCTTTGCAATACCTACTATCTTAGCTTTGATTGCCCCTATGTATATATAATGATTTCTGATTGTGGACAACTAAGTATACCCGGCGGAGACGACCCCAGCCAAGACCCTGATGAGCCACATCAAGGTGGAGGAGAGCAACCTGGAGGACAAACAGGCTCACCGACCACAGGCGGTAGCACCTATCCAAGATACTACGACCCTGCAAATAATGAAATGGGGCGATTTTATTATGGAAGTAATTGCGATAGTTCCCCTATTTATACAGGTGGAAACCAAGGTCCTCATGGGACAGGAGGAGGGATTTCTCCGCCTGATGACGATTGGGGGCAGGAATTGCCCAGACCAAGAAAGCCTCTATTACCTAAAAAAGGTGGCATTACTTTAGATACCAGCTTAGATAATCCTAAATATGCAAGGTTAAAGTGTGTTGTTGAGTTTATGTTAGAGCACAACGAAGTATTAAACCGCTACCTTGCTCCTTACCAAGAAAATTCTACAGGTAAGTCAATGAAGCTAACCATTAAAGTAGGCAATACAGGTGGTTTTGGTAAATTCGCTAATTGCGATGGAACTTGGGGAAATATGACTATTACATTTACTGATAATGATTTTCAAGACTTAAGTCTTATCTCAGCAGTAGATATCGCTTTTTCTTTTCTGCACGAAGCCAAACACGCCTACTGGGACTCTATAGTTATGGAAGCACACCCTCATATGTCCTCAGCAGATTATACTTATTATTTAGCTCCCGGTTATCCTAATATAGAGCCTCTGCTGAAAGAGTATTTGAGGAGATATCAAGCCCAACAACTAAATGATGTAAATCCTGCTCATCATAATTTAATGGCTGACCACTATAGAGCAGAATTAGCAGAAGGAGTAATGGAATTTGTAAGAGAAAAATATGATAGAAATGTAGCTGAAACAGATAGACCAAAGTACGAAAACTGGGCTTTTTTGCATGGCTTAGA
>JANRLU010000210.1:0-2016 GCA_033762275.1 Thermonemataceae bacterium
CACACGCGACGAACTGGTAGAATTTCGGAGTTTGGTCCACTGATGACGCAACGACAAAAACAAAGGCAAATATTGTGAAATCGTAACATAAGTGTCGCCCTAAACAATCATATTTTAAGTATAAAAATAAAGGTAAAAACCAACCTCCAATTGCTTGATTCGTTTTTTAATGGGATCGACGACTCTGCGGTAGTCTTCTAATATATCCTTGTAACTTGCATACATAGCATTGACTTTACCAAGCAATTCCGGTTTTTTTGAACGAACAACTGCTTTGATAGTTTCTTCGGAATCCAAAGAACAACTAGTCATATTCAACTTTGCGGTCCATCGGGTATCTCCCGGCACATGCAAACAAGTTCCCAGAGATTCACGGATGACGGTAAAACATCGAAGCTTAACCACAAGCTTTTGTAGCTTACTTAAGGCAGTATGTGCTGAAGTACAGTCCTCTTTGGTTTGCTGAGACAATTTTGTTTTCTTGTATGGAATTGTTGTTCGTTTTGCAATTGTGTTGAGAAGATGGCATGCACAATGGATGTGATTTTCTAGAATTATTTTAAAATTCTTTAAAAAAATACAAACTTACCAAACCGGTTCATATTGGATCCTTCATCAGTGACAATAACGGCATTTTTGCATTCTTCGGCAGTAAATCCACAGTCCAACAAAAAATCATTTACAAAGTTGAGCACATTTAGACCGGTTTTTGGTTGGTCCATCGGAAATGGGAGGAAATTGAGGATTGACGAATGGAGTTTCCTAAAACGTAAATAAAAATAATTAAAGCTAATTTTAATACCAGTCGTTGTCAATATAATGGAACGTCAAAACACCATAATCTGGTCCAGATTGAGAGAAATCAAAAGTACATGCAAATCCATTTTTTGAGGTAATTGGCTTAATATTGGTCAGAAAGTTGGCTCGTAAAGCTTTGTACTGTTCACCAATTTCTTCTGCTATTTTGTACTCAGTCGGCATCACGATCAAATTATGGTCAATTTTTTGTTGTTCACATGTTATTCTAAATTAACATGAAAATTCCAAGTAAGTTTTGTTTTAAAGTATTTACCCAGTTTGAATTAAAGATTCTACGAGCTTCTGAAAATGGACATTTTCAACAACACGAAACGATTGAGCGTCAGACAAGACAAAATTGGTCATTTTAGTTAATAAGACCTCTTCAATTTGCTCTCGCTGGAAATTTTCAGTTGGATGAGTCGCTGCATGCTTCCTAAATTCAACATATATAGATAATATATTGTATGTGCAACTTACTTAATCGAATCTGTACTAGTTTCTGAGTATGTTTTGAGACAATGAACACAAGTACGAAATTTTGAACTTTCACCATTTACGACGATGATTTTAAAGCCAATAAATTGACTTTTTTTCAAAGTCCAAGTACCATCAGCTAATTTTTCTCGAACCTAAATATTTTATATCAATTCTCTAGTGTTAAAGCTTACTTCAGCGGCGGACGGAGTTTTTTCGAGTTTCGTAGAGCTGGATGAAACTTTGGAATCTTCAAATTCTTCCGAAAAAGTACTATCCATTGGTGGATCCATAAGCTAAACGATAGTTTGATCCTAAATAAGCATTAAAATATGTCTGGAATTCAACAAAATATGTCTGGAATTCAACAAAAGAGTTAAATTGATAACAAAAGCATTCAAAAATAATCAAGTTTTGAAAACTCGGAAATTTTGTCGAGTTTTTTTGCTTGATTTGCGGAACTCTAAATGCAAACAGTATTTGTCTACGTGCGGGTTTTTCGTGCTATGGCCATTTTGGAAGACTCGCCATTTAATAAGGATTTTTACATGCGGTTCAGTTGCATTTTGGATCTATGTGCCTCTTTATGATCGTTATTTGCAACCACAAGAAACCGATTTGTCGATAATGATTCATAACCGAGGCTTTCAATGGTTGCTCCTATCGGGCATTTTTATGGCATGCAACTTTCCTGAGTGTTGTTTGCCAGGAAAATTCGATCTTGTTGGATATGGACATCAG
>JANRLU010000211.1:0-3463 GCA_033762275.1 Thermonemataceae bacterium
AATAGTCCCATCAACAGATGCCCTAATTCGTGCATCAAAATTGCAAAAATCGGAGCAAAAATTAAGGAAACCGTCAGTAGCAAAATACCCAGTAATGATAAATTTTTAGGTAATAGCCAATCTAAAACCTGTGCATACTCCATTCCCAACAAGGCAAAAAGCATAATCCCTCCGCCTAATAATCCACCTTTCAATAAGTCTTTTAATTTCATTTTTAGTTTTTTTGTAAATTAATTTGTTTTAATATCTCAATTTTTAAGATTTGCTTGTCCTCACTGTCCTCTAATTCAATAGGTTTTTCTATGTTTGCCAATGCCTCTCGTTTGAGTTGTAAGGTAAATAATATTTCGGCTTGTTTGTGATAAAAAAGTGTGTTTTCTTTATCGTAAAGAATGGCTTTTTGAATTTCTGTCAATGCTTCTTCATTTCTGTCCAAGCAATGCAAGTAAAAAGCAATGTTGTTGCTATACGTGCCAATGTGCATCCAGCCAATTTGAGTGATTACAGTATAAAAATATGCCTACATCACTTGGGCGATTTCGAGTGCTATGCGTGCCTGTGAAATCGCCTCTTCATTGTGGTCTTGGTTGGCGAGTTGGTGATAGTATGTTCGGTGTTGCTCATAGCATTTGTTCCATTCTCTCAGCAGGGCGTGGGTATCGGATTGAAAATCAAAAACTACTTGCGTTGGATACTCAAAAGTCTCTTGCTCAAATTGACTAAAAATTTGCGTTTGCAGGCTAAGGATTTGGTTTAAAATATTTTTTGTTTCCGAAAATTTATCAGCCAACAAAGTATCCAAGGGTGCTTTGCGAAGGGTGATATATTCTTGCATCAGGCTTTCAAATTGGGCTTTTTCGGTTTCTACCCCGATAAAATTTTGTGGCTGAAAATAAAAAAAATTTCCCAAGAAAATGTTATTTTCTATATCTCCAACGCCATTGTGATAAACCTCCTGAGCAGGAACATACCCAATCTCGACTTCACATACATAATCAAAAACGAGAAGTAAAATCGCTTTTTTTTTGTTAAGATTGGCAAATTGAAGCAAAGTTTTTTCTAAAAGTGGAAAAAAAGCACTGTATTTTGGATTTTCTTTGAGCATTTGCCAAGCAATAGGGTAATCACAAAAAGTAGTATCATACCAGCCTAAATAAAAGTTTGCCCATGTTGCAACGGCCTGCTTACAAGGAAATAAAGCGTAGTTGTAGCGTGGTTTTTCTTCTTCAATTTTTGTTTCTTCTTCTAATTCATTGGTAGGAAAACCCAATAAGGCAGGCTTCAGCCCATCACTGATGAAACTCCGAAGTATTTCTTTGTCTTCCTCAAAACTCACCTGCTTGATAGCCTCGTATTTATCTAACCAAACGGCTTCTTCGTCATATTCATACCAAAATTCAAAGTCTGTGCTATCTTCTATCACTCCATAAAAAACCAACATCAGCACCTCTTGCCCTTGTGAATTGCCCACGAAAATATCCACCAAACCCACTTTGTCAATCCAGATATTGGTGAACAGTTCGATACATAGTTGGGCTAATTTGAGTATGTCATCTTCATCCCAATCAGTTCCCCAATGCACTTCTGAAAGGATATGCCACCCCACATACAGATTACCTACATCAGTGGGTTCTGTTTTATGGGTGACGAGTAGTTCACCTTGCTCATTTTTAAGCAGATAAATATAGCGAATGAAATAGGTAAGGTCTAAACCTTTCTCTTGGAGAATTTGCAAAAATTTTTCGTTGTTAGTCATCATCATTGTTTCGCATTTTTTTCAAATACATCAAGTAATTCAAATCATTTTGTGCTTTGGCTATTTTTTTGATGAACTCAAAAGCACTTGTATAAAACTCTTTCTTATCTCGATTGTAAAAATAAATAGCATTTTTAGTTGCATTCATTGCCCATTGTATTCTATTTTGGCTATCTATGTTATTTTCGTCGCTTGTAGTAGATGCAGGCTCAGCAAGTTGTTTAGCCAAAGTAAGATAGGTTGCAGCGGCTTGTTCATACTTTTCTTCTAATAAAAAATTAGCCAATTTTTGCAAACTTGTATATTGTGGACTTTGTTGTAAAATTTCTGCACAAGTTCGCCAAACGTTTGTTGTGTCAATCGTATTCCCAAAATCTATTGTTACATCACTAAACAATACTCTTTCGGCAATTTCAGGGCTAATATGAGCTATTTTTTCTGATTTTCTTAATTTGAAATAATCATATTCCGTATCATATTCATAAAAAAGTCTGTTTAAGCCTCTGTTTATCGTGGGGTACTGCACATGGTAGGCAATAAATTTATCCTCGTCATTCGGTGAAACTGTTTCTATCTGAACAATTTGCGACAGATAAGTGTCTTTTTCTGCAAGTGTATAAAAACGTACATAATCCCATTTTTGCATTATATTTTCCTCATTTCTTTGGGCAATACAGCCAAAAATTTCAGGCAATACTATTTCAAAAGCCTGATTATCAAAACGTCTTACTATTAAAGTAATTGCCTCTCGATTGTCATAAATACTTTGCAAACCCTTTTCTGCATATTGTTGATTGTTGTTGCCTTTTTGCTTTACAAAGTAGGCAAGTAATTCATTGACACGAAACACCAAATAACTCGGAAACCAAGTCAAAATGCTGCTTGCGATTGTTTCCGCATTGCCTTCTTCTTCATTGAAAATAGCAATCGGGTAGTTTTCGGGTTGTTGGTTTATTTGAGGAATATAAACTAAATGGTCGTGCCCTGTTGTGTCAAAAGCATACAAACTATCTACCCCTACATTAGGGAAAGGATAATCTTCGCTACAACCCTCAAAAAGATGATTCCAATTCAGATTCAAGCCTTGAATGTCGTCTAAGTCAGGAAGATATTGTTCAAATTTTTTAGAAAAAATAGAAGGAACACTTACTATTTCCACCTCTATATATCCTTTTTTCAACTTTTCGGTTACTAATTTTTCGGCTTCTTCGAAGGCTATTTCAGCCGTATCAAACGTCTTGATTTGACTTTGCCCCACAGTTCCCGTCCTACCAAAAATCACGGTAAAAGAGTTTGTATTTTCGGCTATCTCTATTTGCCAAAATTTAGATGATTTTTCATCTGTAAATTGAAGGCGTTTTTTCATTAAAATTACATTTTTTGGAATGTACTATTAGGTTTTGAAATATTGATGCCTTACCTCATAATAGTAGCTTTGATTATCCAATTAAAATTACCTGTATTTTCCCATTTGCCCAAACTTGTAGTTTGAGTAAAAGCGTCTTTATCTGCTTGCCTACCTTTGATACCAATAGTGGGAGTATTTACTTTGGCATCTAACCACTCGAAAGAAACAAAGAAAGGACGCTCTACGCGGATATTATAGGCTGAGATATCTATCGTTTGCCAACCACTTTCTGTAATTTCTAAAAATACATCTTTGTTCAGCAAATTGTCAGTAGGCAAGCCTGTAGCTGGGTTTTGGTC
>JANRLU010000212.1:0-8201 GCA_033762275.1 Thermonemataceae bacterium
CTATATTGCAGAAAATTTAGCAAAAGAAAATAATAAAGTTCATAACGTTTTTCAGAAAGGAACTTTTATTCTAAAAATTAGTAAATAAATGCTTGAGTTAGTTGATAAATGGGACAAAGATTTTATTTGGTGGATAAACCAACGCCACGAAATTTGGGCAGATTTCTTGATGAAATGGGCAAGCCACACTAATATTTGGATACCTTTCTATGCTATTTTGCTATTTTTTCTTTGGAAAGCAAAACAAAGAAAGATTGTATTTTACTTGTTGGGAATAGCTTTAGTAATCACCTTAGCTGACCAGTTCACTTCTTCTTTTATGAAACCTTATTTTGCTCGTTTGCGTCCTTGTCACGCTACGAACTGGGAGCAATCCTTACATCTTCCTGATGGTTGTGGAGGGCAATACGGTTTCGCCTCCTCCCACGCAGCTAATACTTTTGCTTTGGCTACTTTTATGTGGTTGGCTCTTCGGAAGCATTACAAGTTTGTTTACTTATTATTTTTTTGGGCTTCTTTCGTTTCTTTTAGTCGTATTTACTTAGCTGCTCATTACCTAACTGACGTGTTGGTAGGAGCTATCATTGGGGCTATATTTGCTTATATTGTATTCAAAATACCAGAAAAAATACTAAAACTTTAGCTTTTAGTTTAGTTTATCTCCCCTTAGCCTTCTAAATCTCTTTCTCGCCTCAGCTACATAGATACTTCCTGGATATAAAGTGAGATGCTCCTGATACATAGCCATCGCCTTATTTTTGTCTTGTATTTTCTCTTCATAAAGTCTTGCTATTTCAAAATGAGCATCATCACTGAGCATATCAAATTTATAATCTTTCAAAATAAGCTGATACATTTCTAAAGCTTTATCAGTTTTGCCTATCTTAGTAAAAATCTGAGCTTTAGACCAGTAAATATCATCAGTAAGACTATGATTGGGATATTTTTGAAGCATCTTATCTAAATCTTCCAAAGCATTTTCTGTTTTGTTCTGAAAAATAAGTAGGTCTATTTTTGCAAAGTCTTTCATTGCTGCTTCTGTACTATCCAAGCCTGTGTTATCTTGTATAAAAACACTAAGATTGATAGCATCATTGGATATTTCTCTGGTAGTAGCATTTTTTAGTATATCCAAGTGGCTTTGAGCAAACTCAAACTCTCCTTTGTAATAACTTAGCTTTGCATTTTTTAGTTTAGCTTCATAAGCAATAGGACTATCTTTTTGAGATTTTTCAGCTTGATAATACAAGAGGCTTGCCTCCCCAAACTCTCCTTTCAGTACATATATATCCCCAAGAGCTATTTTACAAGAAGCTACAAATTTATCATCGTACATCGCTATATTCATTGCCTTATTCAACAACATAATCGCCTTATCCTTATCATCTACATAAAAAGCGTACAAAGAAGCCATATCTTTTATAGCTTCTACGGCTTTGGCTTCCCCTTGCGAGTTGATAAGCTCTTGGTAAGCATCTATGATAGCTTTTACTTTTTCTTTATCAATGGGGTAGTCATTTTTTATGATTTCTTCTTTGGCACGAATCATATATCTGCGAGCAGGAATATAAAAAAATGTATCATTAGAATATTGAGCAACAAAATAACTTAGAATTTTATCACTCGCTGTATAGTCTTTATTTTCAAAAGCTATCTTTCCTAACTCAAAAAGTTGTGCACCCTCTTTTTTGAATCGTTTATCAATAGCCTTCGCTTGTAGAAAGGCTTTATTAAAGTCTTTAGTCTGAATATAAAGCCAAAGCAAAAGTTCATTAGCCGCTTTATGATTCGGTTTTTCTTGTACAAAATCTATTAAGTATTGCTCCAGCATTTCTTGCTCGGCTTCTTTTCTTAATTCGTCCTGCAAAATTCCCATTATTTCCTCGGCATAGCTATCATCAGCATCATACAACAAGACTAACTCCTCTATCATTTGTTTTTTCTTACCTAACTTCACATATATTTGGCTTAATTCATAGGCATAGATATTTTTATTTTTTTCTTGTTTTCTGGACTCCAAAAGCATTGTTTCAGCTAACTCATACAACTCATATTTTTCCAGACTTTCATACACCCATAAAGTTTTCTGTTTATCTTTTTTGGCAGTTCCCATCACTTTACCAAACTCTCTCTCTGCCTCCTTTATTTTATTATTTCTTTGCAAAATAAAAGCGTAATCCACTTTGTAGGATAGATTTTCCTCATCTCTTTTTATTTGCTTTTTCAGAAAGTTTTCTGCGGTTTCAAAATCTTTTAGATTAAGCAGGGTAAGCAAATAGCCTTCGTGTATGCTACGCCAATTTTGTGAGTTTTTAGCAAGTTTTTCATAAATATCTTTCGCTTTATCATATTTTCCTTGTACAAAATACTCTTGAGCAAGTTGTATATCTTGCGAATAGGCAAAACTATGTATCCACAAAAAAAGTACAAAAGATAAATATAGTATTTTTCCGATATATTGCTTGTTCATAATTTTATTTTTTTCAAGAAGATAGGGCTTTTTTTCCGAAATTCCAAATTTTTCCGAACTCCTATTTTTTAGTTTTTAATAATAATAAATTTTTTAAAAAAATTATTATTGTTATTATTAGGCTGTGGATAAGTTTTGAAATTTACGGATTTTTAAGGCTAAAATTAGGTTTATCCACATTTTTGTAAAATGTGGATAAGTTTTATCCACGAATTAAAAATCTGATTATCAATAAAATAAAAATACTTATCCACACTTTTTTCTTTAAAATGTGAATAACTTGTGGATAACTACTTATCCACAAAGCTGTGTATAAGTACCCAAAAAATGTGAATAACTTGTGGATAACTACCCAAATTTTGTGGATAAACTACGAGGCATTGTGCATATCTAAAATAAGAGACCCTTAAAATTATAACTACTTGTGCACAAAATTTTTGAAAAATGTGGATAAAAAGAGGCTTATCCACACACTTACCCACAGTAAATTGTGGATAGAATTCCCTATCAAATATAGTGCCATCCACAAGGTTATCCACAAAAAAAGCCGAGTTATCCACGAAAAAAAGTGTTTTTGTGGATAACCTTGTGGATAACTTTTAGAAATAATTATCTGATAAATATTCTGATAAAATTGTATTTTTTTTAGATTACACTTGCAATAAATAATCTATATCTCGTCCTCATTTTTATCTATACTGAAGTATCTCTGAAAAAAAGAGAAAAAAAACAAACATTTTTTCCTTAAAAAGGTTATTTTTCTTAGTTTTACCTTTTAAAATAAAGAATATGCTCATCGAACCTGGAAAACTCCTTGCAGAAATTAACAATCCGCAAGATCTACGCAAATTATCCCCTGACCAGCTTCCACAAATAGCTCAAGAATTAAGACAATATATCATTGATACGGTGTCCATATATGGAGGTCATTTTGGGGCGAGTCTTGGAGTAGTAGAGCTTACAGTGGCTTTGCACTACATTTTTAATACGCCTGATGACCAGCTGATTTGGGACGTAGGGCATCAGGCTTATGGGCATAAAATACTGACAGAGAGAAGAAAATCATTTCATACAAATCGTTTATATAAAGGTATTTCTGGTTTTCCAAAAAGAAAAGAAAGTATTTATGATGCTTTTGGTGTTGGACATTCCTCTACTTCTATTTCTGCTGCACTCGGAATGGCTATCGCCTCTAAGCATAAAGGAGAACTACATAGACAACATATAGCCGTAATTGGTGATGGGGCAATGACGGGGGGAATGGCTTTTGAAGGTATGAATAATGCGGGCACTTCTGGTACAAATTTACTTATCGTTCTTAACGATAATTGTATGTCAATAGACCCAAATGTGGGTGCTCTAAAAGACTATTTAACGGATATCACCACTTCTACGCTTTACAATAAATTAAAAGATGAAGTCTGGAATATTTTGGGAAAAACGCAAGTGGGTAAACTCACCAGAGAGATGGTTTCTAAGATGGAGGGAACTCTGAAAGGTGGTTTGTTGAAACACAGCAATCTTTTTGAGGCTCTTGGACTTAGATATTTCGGTCCTATTGATGGACACGATATCAATCATTTATATAATGTTTTGTCTGATTTGAAAAACATACCTGGTCCAAAAATACTTCATTGTGTGACCACGAAAGGTAAAGGTTATGCTCCCGCAGAAAAGGACCAAACAAAATGGCACGCAACAGGAACTTTTGATAAAGTTACGGGGGAAATGTTTAAAAAGACTTATGAAACGGTTCAACCGCCTAAATACCAAGACGTTTTTGGGCATACCTTATTAGAATTAGCAAAAATGAATACAAAAGTTATGGGAGTAACGCCTGCGATGACTTCCGGTGCTTCTATGAATATTTTGATGAATGCAATGCCAGAAAGGGCTTTTGATGTGGGTATAGCCGAACAACACGCTGTTACTTTTTCAGCGGGGCTTGCTACGCAAGGGCTTATCCCTTTTTGTAATATTTATTCTACTTTTATGCAAAGAGCTTATGACCAAGTCATTCACGATATTTGCATTCAAGAGTTACCTGTTATCTTATGTATGGATAGAGCCGGATTTGTAGGAGCTGATGGTCCTACGCATCACGGGCTTTATGATATTGCTTATATGCGTTGTTTACCTAATATGATTGTTTCTTCTCCGATGAACGAGCAAGAACTAAGAAATTTGATGTACACAGCGATGTTGGAAGCTGAAGAAAAAGGTAAAAATGCTTTTTCCATTCGTTATCCAAGAGGCGAAGGGGTAATGCCTAATTGGAAAACTCCTTTTGAAAGAATAAAAATAGGACAAGGCAGAAAAATTAAAGATGGCGAGAATGTAGCTATATTGACAATTGGGCATATTGGAAATTATGTAATAGAAGCTTCTAAAAGCCTTCAAAAAAAGGGTTTGAACCCTGCTCACTATGATATGCGTTTCGTGAAACCCTTAGACGAAACTCTTTTACACGAAATATTTTCAAAATTTGATAAAGTACTTACTATTGAGGATGGTTGTTTGATGGGCGGTTTTGGTAGTGCAGTCTTGGAGTGGGCAGCTGATAAGCAATACAAAGCAACTATCAAACGTTTGGGTATTGATGATAAAATATTTGAACACGGGACACAAATGGAACTTCATAAAGAAGCAGGCTTTGCTCCCGAGCAAATAACTGAGGAAGTAATAAAATTAAGTAATATTCTGGTACCAACCTACTAAAATAAACTCTCTAATGAGCAGCGAGACTCATTAGAGAGTTTGCTTTTTCTCCTATCTCTTGAAGTTTATCCGACTCAAAGATGTGATAACCATCTTGGTGTTCTTTTGCCAAATCATACATTGCATTAGCTACTATCCTTGCCTCTATGGGTTTATATTTTTTTAGCCCTCCTGTCATCATAAATTCTAAGCCTTTGGCTACAAACTTTCCTATCTCTTCGCCTAAACGAAATTCTTGTCGTTCTCCTAAAAGCAAAGAAGGTCTTATAATGTGTGTTACTTTAAATTGTAAATGTTTGATAGCTTCCTCTACCTCTCCTTTTACTCTATTGTAGTAGAAAGTTGAGCCTTTACAAGCTCCCATAGCCGTAACAATGCTGAATAAACTCGTTCCGTTAAATTTAGCAATTTTAGCTAACTCCGTCGGGTAAATATAATCTACTTTGTAGAAATTTTCTTTATTTTTAGCTTTTTTGATGGTAGTGCCCAGACAACAAAAGACATCTTGGGCTTTTATGAGGTGTGCATAGTCATCTAAATTATCAAAATCTACAATGTGATGTGAGAGTTTTGGGTGTTTGAGTTGACTTTCTTTTCTGGATAAAACAATTACTTCTTTATAGTATTCATCTTCAAGTAATTGTTTGAGCAATTCAGCACCTACTAAGCCTGTAGCACCTACAAGCAAAGCTGTTTGGGAGTGAAATACGTTCATTGATAAATTTTAGTTTAACACTATCTCAAAAACATAACAAAGTTAATACTTTTCGCATCACTTCATAAAAAATATTTTAATGAGCTTGTATTTTTAGTGTAATATTTTAATCTATTTTTTACTTTATCTTAATACATATTCAATTTCTGTTTCTGGATTTAGGGTTTCTCCCACGAAAATTGCATTACTACCCTGCCCTTCCAAGAGGTCAAAGTAAAGTAAGTATTTCTTAGGATTCTCTATATTTTGAGCCAATATATGCCTTGTTTCTCCTTTCCCTTTTACAAAATTTAGCCCTGATGCTTCAAAAAAGAAACTCCCGACATCAGTCATTTTCCATTTTTCCTCTTTTTGAGGAAGCTGAAAAATAACTTCTGCCATCTGTTCGCTATCCGCAAAAATCATAGCAGGTCCCGGATTTTCATCTGTACCCAAAAAATAATTGGTAAGAGAAGAGTTTAAGCTTTCTTTTTGAAAGAAAAACCAAATAATATCAACTCCTTCACCTTTAGGCATACTTACCAAAGCTTTGTTGTCATCAACACTAATAATGGGAAAGTACCTTCCCGTACGAATATGATTATCATTTTCGTCCCAAGTCATTTCTATAAGTTTCATTTTCCCAATTACTTGGTAACTTTTTTCCCAATGAACGATAATATCGTTGAGCTGTATGGCTTCTAATTTTTCCATAATAGGTGCGTTTTGGAAGGCTGTTTTTCTCGCTAAATTTTCTTTTTCTTGACGTTTGATAGCTTGTATATTTTTTCTATTTCGCAGAAAAGTTCTTATTACTAAGTAAATACCAAGAAAAAAGGCTAAATAACCGCCATAGTATAATAAATTTGCTATAAACATAATTTTACTTTTTATTTTCTTCTTTTGCTTCCCCAAGAACGAGAATCAGAGCGACGGGAGCTACTGCTCGAGGAGCTTCCACTACTTTTTCTTCCACTGCTGCTACTCCAAGAGCGAGAATCTGATTTTTTACTTGAAGAAGAATAAGACGAGGAACTACCTGATGATTTACCTGAAGATGAACTGCTACTCTTATAAGATGAACCACTTCCTTTAGAGTATCCAGAGGAAGAGCTACTACCTGAGTATGACTTGTCATAGGTACTGCTTCTTGGTGAGCTCTTTTTGAAGGCATAATTATAGGCACTTTGGGTTTTTTTACCACTCTCTTTAAGATGGCTATTTGCCATAGCCCAATTTCCAGCCATAGCATATTGCAAAGCCAGTTGCTGAGCCATCATAGCGGAGGTATAACTACTTTTTACATTGCCTGTTCCTATATTTTTGGAGTCTCCTACTTCTTTTAAGTCTTTATTGATAGCTTCGTATTGCTCTGAAAAAGCAAGATACTCTCTTTTTTGTTGTTGAAACTCTTGAGACAAAGCGGCTTCTGTAGGAGCTAACTGTTCCAAATTAAGATAAGACTCCACAAAGTTTTTCTCCACATTTTTCACGATGGCTTGATTTAATAAGGGTCTGGCAAGGCTAAGTAGTGAGTCTGTTTTACGTAAAGCTGTGGCTTTGTTAAAAATTTTATTATTACTAAAACTTGCCATTTCTTTTTCTACATCGCTGATATTTTTGGTGTAAAAAGGAATTTTAGTGGCAACGATACTTTCTGCATTCGCAAAATCAGCGAACCAACGACTGCTGCGGTTATATGCTTCTTCTGCTTTGCCGATTAACTTGGGAGTTTCTTGGTGCACTAAGCGTACGCGGTTGAAGTCTATCTTGGACTCCTTCATATTTTTTGGGTCAATGGCATACTCTAAGGCTCTTACGTAAAAACCTATTTGCTCTTGGTTGGTAATGGACTCTTTCAGAGAGCTATATAGGTATTCTTTGTGCTTTTCGTGGTAAGCACTCTTTTTTATTTGTTCTTGTAGGTTTTCAGTTTTTTTATTGAGACTTTCATAACTAAGTCTGAAACTTTTGGCATAATTTTCTGTTATTTTATCAAAACTTAATATATAATCATTCTTTCCTTTAAAACTTGAGAAATCACGATAAAACCTATCTACATCATCAAACACACGTTTTATTTGAGCAAAATCGTTGTTCATTGTTTTGTAAATAACAAGAACTTTTAAATCATTATTAGTCTTTTCTAATTTTTCAAAGCTTAGTTTAAAGTCCTTAATTTGTTCAGGTTTGAGCCAAGAACTGATTAGCTTTACTTGCTTTTCTGTTTTTTCCCATTCTCTATCTACAAGGTTTTTATAAAAATCCCTTGTAGTATTTCTCGCTTCGTTAGGAGCTAATACAAAAGCACTAAACAGA
>JANRLU010000213.1:0-28071 GCA_033762275.1 Thermonemataceae bacterium
ATACAAGAAAAAGACGTTCATACGATTGTATTGAGCACTTACATAGCAGAAAACAAAAAACAAGATATTGCTACAATTGGTATAGAAAAAACGGGAGGGCAAGAGGCTATTTTACAAATCGAAGGAGATGAAGACCTTTTCCCCGCCAATACGATTGTAGAGCCCGTTGAGACCGAACAAAAAGATGATAAATCAGGGAAGGGAGGACCTGCTTTATCACAACTACAGCTTATCAGGGTAAATGTTTGGTTTTGGCCAAGTGTTCGTTTTTTGTATGCTCCTAATTATGTAGTTTGGGTATCTCCATATCGTTGGGCTTTTTATCCAAGATGGTGGAGACCTTGGAGACCAATCAGATATGGTGTTTTTTATGCAAGAACAGCTCCTTATCGTGTATTTTATCGGGTTGCTCCCATAAGAACGGTTGTAGTAGCTCGCCGAGTTTACGCTCCTCGCCGAGCAAGTACAGTAGTAGTACATAGCAGAAGAGGAAAAACCGTTGTTCATACCAATAGAAGAGGAAAAACAACGGTTGTAAAAACAAGAAGAACTTATAGAAGACGATAGTTTTGTAGTAAAATAGGAGAAATTTAGAATAAATAAATTTCTCCTATTGATTATTTTTGGAACATAATTGATGTAGTTCGTCCAATAGTTTGATAACTTTATCTGCTTTTAAAGACATCGCTTGGTAATGGGTTCTGGCTTCATCAATTTGTCTTGCATTTTTGCAATCTATTACTTTTTTGGCTAATAAATGCATTTCTCTATGCACTTCCTCCAATTGATGTATGGCAGGAAGTTCTGCATAATTTCTAAGCCCTTCGTTGTAAAGCCACTTTCCTAACTCACAAAGCTCGTGCGAGTTGAATTCATTAGCTTCATTATTTTCAGAAATGCTTTGCATGAGATTGAGTAGTCGCATTTTCCAGCTAAGATGATTCATTTTAGCTTTTAGAAAATCAAAATTAATAGTATAGCTTACGTACATCTTTGTAGTTTAATTACGATACAAAGATATGCTATAAAAAAAGGGAATAAAATGGTTTTCGGTCAGTTGCCTTTTAAATTCGGTGAAATGATAAATCTCTTTTTTTATTGCAGCAATAATTGAGAAAAATAGCTGACTAATTAAAAAATTTGGCTTTTAGCTGAGGAGAGGGTAACATACATTCGTCTTTTTTACCAAACCACTTGTATCTGTTTTTGGCAACAAAGTTATAGACCCAGTCGCGAAAAGGCTTGGGCAAGAGCCAAAAAATTTGAAAAACCTTCCAAAAGACACCTAAATAAGCACTTACTTTTAGAGCTGCAGAAGAACGCAAATAGACTTTATCACCCACCAACAGAACAAAAGAATCAAAATCTTTTTGAGGTAAATGATACTTTTCTAAAACTTTTTGCCCAAATTCGGACTGCAAAGAAGCAAAACGAAGTTGGTCTTTTTTATCCCTAACGATTAGAAACTGTACAGTGGCATTGCAAAGATTACAAACGCCATCAAACAAAACAATTACTTTATTTTCAAGCATTTATCTTACTTCAAAATTAGTTTTACCCAACAAATATCCTTCACAATAAAGCTCTACTTGATGTGTTCCTTTCTGAAAATTATTCCCTTTTCTGAAAATCAGGCTTGTGCTACGGTTGCTGTAACTATATGCAAAATCTGTGGATATAGTATAATTTTGTTCCTTGCCTTGAGCATCTTTGAATCTACCGCCCTCTGAGCCTACAATCACCGCCCCCGAAGGTTCTATCACTCGCATAAAAATCTCTCTATTGCCTGCTTTGGAAGCATTATTTTCGGCAATATTTATATAAACTTTCAGTTTTTCCAGTTTCTTTGCTTTAAATTTATTGCCTTCTGATACTCTATTTTTTGAGTCTAATCCTTCCAGCTTTATACTTTCAGCCTTGAGAATGGCAGCTTTGGCTAAAGTAGATTTTAAGACTTCTTTTTCTTTCTCAGAACTCTCAATCGAACTTTCCAGACGAGCTTTTTCAGTTTCTGTTTGGCTTATTTTTTCATTAAGTTCTTTATTTTCGCCCTCCAGATTTTCTATAATGCCTTCTTTTTCTTTGAGTAGAGCCTCATATTTTTTGATTTTGGCATCATATTTTTTTAACAGAGCCTCTACGTCCAATTTTTCTTTTTTAGCAAGAGCAATATCTTTCTTGAGTTGTTCTTGCATATCTAAGAGTTCTTGGTAGTCCTGATTAGACTCTTTGGCTTCAGCAATACGAATTTCAAGTTCTCTATTGATAGAATCTAACTTTTCGCCAGTTTCTTCTAATTCATTTTTTTGTTTTTCAATGAATACATCTTTATTGATGCTTTCTTCTTTGCTTTGCATCATCAAATATACCAAAATGATATTGACCAAAGCTAACATCACTAAAGCCACCATAAAAAATGGTGTTTTTTTATCATTTTTAGAAGATTCAACCGTCATAAAAAACTATTTAAGCCCATGCAAAATTATATATAAACTCACTAAAAACAAAAAATCGTAGCACAAAAAGACCTTGTACCACGATTTTTTTAGAATTGACAAAACTATTTTAATTATTGAGAGCTTCTGCCCCGCCAATAATCTCCAAAATTTCTTTGGTAATACTTGCTTGACGAGAGCGATTATACTCTAATTTGAGCTGCTTCATGATCTCATTAGCATTATCAGTGGCTTTATCCATTGCTGTCATTCTGGCTCCATGTTCAGAAGCATTAGACTCCAACACCGCTTTATAGAGTTGGATTTTCAATGAATTAGGAATGAGTTCTGTGATAATTTCCTCTGCTGAAGGCTCTAAAATATAGTCCAGATTTGCTTTTGAGGCACTTGTATCAGTTTTGGGAGCTGCTAAAGGCAAAAATTGCTCCTGACGCAAAATCTGTGTAGCTACATTTTTAAATTCATTATACACCAAAACAACCTTATCATACTTACGAGTTTCGTAGGCTTTCATAATAAATTCTCCTGCCTCTTTGACCACCGCAAAACTCAACCTTGTAAAAATATTACTAAACTGCTCGCCTACCAACGTATAATTACGTTTTTGGAAAAACTCATAAGACTTTTTTCCAATACAAAGCAAATGAACATTTCCTCTTTCAAATTGGCTCTTATATTCGCTCTGGATTAGTTGTATAGCTGATTTTTGCACATTTGTATTAAAAGCTCCACACAAACCTCTATCAGAAGTATGCACAACAATTAAAACTTTTTCAATAGGTCTCTCTTCCAAAAAGGGGCTACTAATATTTTCGGTATTACTTTCTGAGAGGTTATTAAGTATTTTACTAAGAGATTGAGCGTAAGGACGCATTTGTGTAATTGCTTCTTGAGCTCTACGCAACTTCGCCGCTGCTACCATTTTCATTGCTTTGGTAATTTGCTGTGTAGAGTTGATAGAAGCTATTCTATTACGAGTTTCTTTGAGTGATGCCATATTTTTTCATTTAAAAGGAAGCTCTCTGTTTCAGAGAGCCTTAATTTTTAGTAATTTTTAGCTAAAAAGAGAGCTACTTCCTTCATTTTAGCAGTATCAGCATCTTCAAACTTGCCTTTTCGCAGGTTTGTAAGTACATCTTTATGCTCTGTACGCATTATTCTCAAAAATTCTTTCTCAAAATCTTTTACTTTATTTACAGGAACGTTATCCAACAAACCTTGCGTACCCACATAAATAATAGCCACTTGCTCCTCAACGGAAACAGGTGAATATTGTGCTTGCTTCAAGATTTCCAAGTTACGTTTACCACGCTCAATTACCAATTTGGTAGCTGCGTCAAGGTCAGAGCCAAACTTAGCAAAAGCTTCCAATTCACGGAACTGAGCTTGGTCAAGTTTGAGCGTACCTGCCACTTTTTTCATAGATTTGATTTGGGCAGCTCCCCCCACACGACTTACAGAAATCCCCACGTTGATAGCAGGACGAATACCTGCATTAAATAAGTTGGATTCCAAGAAAATCTGACCATCTGTAATGGAAATCACATTGGTAGGGATATAAGCCGAAACGTCTCCTGCTTGCGTTTCTATAATAGGTAAGGCAGTAAGTGAACCTCCTCCTTTTACTTTTTCTCTGAGCGACTCGGGAAGGTCATTCATTTTTTTCGCTACTTCATCAGAAGCATTGATTTTGGCGGCACGTTCCAACAGACGAGAGTGGAGATAGAAAATATCACCAGGGTAAGCCTCGCGTCCAGGAGGTCTGCGAAGCAACAAAGAAACTTCGCGATAAGCTACAGCTTGCTTAGATAAGTCATCATAAACTACCAAAGCGGGGCGACCTGTATCACGGAAATATTCGCCAATAGCAGCACCCGTAAAAGGAGCAAAGAACTGCATAGGAGCAGGGTCAGAGGCAGTAGCGGCTACCACAACGGTATAAGCCATTGCTCCCCCTTCTTCCAAAGCTCTCACGATTTGAGCTACAGTAGAAGCTTTTTGCCCACAAGCTACATAAATACAAAATACGGGCTCGCCTCTATCATAAAATTCCCTTTGATTGATAATTGTATCAATAATGATAGCTGTTTTTCCTGTTTGGCGGTCACCAATAATCAACTCTCTTTGCCCTCTACCAATAGGAATCATTGCATCAATGGCTTTGATACCCGTCTGCAAAGGCTCGTTTACGGGCTGTCTGTAGATAACACCTGGAGCTTTTCTCTCCAAAGGCATATCATACAAATCACCCAACAAATCACCTTTTCCATCAATAGGTAAGCCTAATGTATTTACTACACGTCCCAACATAGACTCTCCAACTTTGATACTTGCGATATTTTTGGTACGCAATACTTTATCACCTTCTTTTACCTCACCCGCTTCCATCAATACAGCTCCTACGTTGTCTTCTTCCAAGTTGAGTACCAAGGCTCTTACCCCGTTCTCAAACTCTAAAAGCTCACCAGCCTGTACTTTGGTTAGCCCGTAAATGCGAGCCACCCCATCACCGACTTGTAACACTGTACCAACTTCTTCTAATTCGGCTTCCGTTTTTACATTAGAAAGTTGCTCTCTGAGAATTGCTGAAACTTCGTCAGGTCTTACTTGAATGTTCATAAAACTATATCAATCAGTTAAAAATAAAATAATTCAGAAAAATTTAGCACAAAAATAACATTTTTTGTATATGTGAGGTACTTTTTTTTATGATTTTTATCAGAATTGCTTAATTTACATAAAAAAAGCACCTAAATTAGGTGCTTAGATGCTTTTTAGGCAGGTTATAGAGATTTACTGCTTTGCAGGTACAAGTTGTATAATTGGCATTTGAGTATCTTCAGGATTCTCTAAGACAAGTTTTTTATCAGAAAGTTCTTTAATGTTCAATTTTTCTTCTTTCTGACCGCTAGAGTTCATCAATAATACTTTTCCGCCTTCTGCAAGTTTCCAAGTGCCTGTTTTGTTTTCACCCATCGCTGACATTTCCAAAACGCCCTCAGCTTTGAAGTCCATTGTAATACCGCTAACCATTGCTGCTATCATATCAGCTTGTCCATCCATTTCAGCCGCTTTTTCAGGTTGTGAAGCACGAATTTTATCCGCTTCTTCTTTAAGTTTTGCTTTGAAAAATTCTGGGTCAAATTGCCACTTTCTTTGGATTAGCTCTTCTGGCTTAGCCGCAACTACCGCCACTGCATCTTCTTTTAGAGCTCTTGGCTTCTTTTTCTTGGGTCTCTGAGCTTCTGCATTAAAAGATACGAAAGCAAGTAACAAAACAGCGAAAATAAGTTGTAATTTCCTTTTCATTGAGGTGATTTTTTAGTGAATAATGGAGTATTTTACAAAACTAATGCCAAAAAAATAGAGAACAAGTTTTTTGCTAAAAATATTTTATCTACCCCAAAAAACTACGTTTATCATCACTTCCGCAATGCGTTGGTAGATTGCCCTCCAAGCATCTTCTAATTCGTTGTTCCAATCTCTATCAAAAATGTGTTGCATCATATAAATAAAAGATTGCCCAAAATAGGCAATGTGCTCTGGTCTTAACCCGTAGTTAATGTGTTGGGCTGCGATGAGTTCCAATTCAGGTTTAGTTTTTTCCCAATTCTCTACACTACCCACAATTTTATGGATTGCTGCTTGCAGCATAGCTTGTCTTTGCTGCCCTGATGAATTTTGAAAAAATCTTTCAGATTCGGGGGATAGCTCTATTAATTTTTGGAATAAAACGTGGGCTGCCTGAGGGATTTTATGAAGTGCGTATTCATAGGTTTCTCTTATGAAAAGGGCTTGAGAGTCATTCATAAAGGCATGGATTTGCAGGTGAAAAAATATATCAACCTAACAAAATAACTACCCATTTGTTTTGAAAACTAAGCTTTTTTCTTTTTTGTATGTAGTTAAAATTATTATTTCAAAAAATAAAGCATTGAAAATAAGATACTTACACTTTTTTTCAATGCTTTCTGTGTTTTTAAAGAAACTCTACTTTCCCTCAAAAATAACTCCTATCATTACCTCCGAAACACGCTGATAGACTGCCTCCCAAGCGTCTTTCAATTCGGCTGTCCAATCTGCTCCAAATATATTTTGTAACATATACATAAATGCTTGCCCAAAATAGACAAAGTGCTCAGGAGATAAGCCATAACCAATATGGCGGGCAGCTAAAGCCTCCAAATCAGGTTTTACTGTATCCCAATTATCTATACTTTTTACAATTTTACCTATGGCAGCAATCAGCATTTGTGATTGCCTATCCATAGACGTACTTTTGAAGAAGTCCTTAGATTCAGGGGATAATTCAAAAAATTTATTATATAAGATAGCAGCCCCAGAGAGCGTTCCCGCCAACACTTTAGGGAAAGATTTTTTCACGATTTGATTTTGTGCTTCAGTCATACTTTTTTCGATTTTAGTTAGCGTTTTGTAGATAAAACTAATATCACAAAGTTAAGAAAAAAAGTCCTTAAATTTACGTTAAAGTAACTTTTTCTCTAAAAAAGCTAAAAACTCATTTTTTTTTCTTCTTGAAATCTCTAATTCTGTGTTGTTTTCCATCACAAGCATACCACCGTCAGTTTTTACAAATTTTTTCACATAATTGATATTCACCAGATGCGATTTATGTACCCTAAAAAATTGCTCTTTGGGTAAAATATTTTCAGTTTCGGAAAGTGTTTTACTAATACAAATAGGCTTCTCGTTTCGCAGATATACAAAAGTGTAATTAGAATCTGCGGAGCAATACATAATTTCGGAGGCTTTTACAATATCAAAACCTAAAGAATGTGGTAAGCAAATTCTTACTTCTTGGCTGGATGGCTGCGTAAGGTTATAGAGTAAAGTTTGATAAGTTTGAGCAAGTTCTTTGTATTGTAGGTTCATTCTGACTTGTGTAAGTACTTTCAAGAGCATTTGCTCGTCGATAGGTTTTAGTAAGTAAGAAACAGCACTATAGCCGAAGGCTTCTAAGGCGTAATGATGATGAGCCGTAACGAATATAATAGAGAAATTGATTTGGGGAAGCGTTTTGAGCCAGTCAAAAATATTATCAGGCGGTAAAGATACATCTAAAAAAGCTAAATTGGGCTGATGACGCTCAATCAACTCTTGGGCTTGCCTTATGTTTTGGGCTTCACCTACGATATGACATTCGGGGGAGAAATTATGCAACAAGCTACGCAATATAGCTCTGTTATTGGCTTCGTCATCTACCAAAATCGTTTTGATTACATTCATTTAATTAGAATAAATTGAAATTTTCACTTTTGTACCCTTATTTTTTTCGGATATAATTTCAAAAATAGCATTTTGTTGAGTTTTTTTGTTCCAAATTTCAAAATAATTTCTGATAATCTGCAAACCTTTAGAAGTTTTATTTTTCATACTATGCTCATAATCAAAGCCTCGCCCATTATCAATAATCTCGCAAATGAGTATATCTTCTTTTTCTATAAAATTGATGACTAATTGTTTGTTTTTTTGTAAGGGAGCTAAGCCATGCAAGAGGGCATTCTCCACAAAAGGCTGAATAAGCATTGGGTGTATTTGTAAAAGTTCTTCATCTTCCTCTATATCTTGGTTTATTTCATAGTCAAAATCTCCGTCAAAACGAAGTTTTTCTATTTCAATGTAGCTTTTCAGATAAGCAATGCTATCTTTTAGACTTATCTCTAACTTTTGAGAATTTTCTAAAGTTGCTCTCATCAAAAAAGCAAATTCTTTTAAATAAGCAGAAGCCTCCTTATTTTTTTGTTGCACGACCAAAGATTTAATCGTATTGAGGCAATTAAATAAGAAATGTGGGTTAAGTTGCGTTTGAAGACTGTATAATTTCATTTCTTGTACTTGCTTTTCAAATGCAAGAAGCATCTTTTGGGTTTGTTCTTGGCGTAACTCTTCGCTTTTCTGTGTAATTTCTTGCGTCTTTTCGCTTACTTGTTCTTGCAAACGCTCATTCATTTCGCTGATAAGTTTCTTTTTCTCTTCACTATCTTGGAGAGTTTTTCTACCCAAAGCCAGAGCAAAGAACAAAATTTCAATCATTGCTCCTATCTGAATGAAATTATTGGGATAGAATGGCTTATCAAAGTGTGCCGCTTGATTGAGATAAATAGCCGCTACATTTCCACTATAAAAAATAAATGAGCCCCAAAAAATGTAACGAGAAAAAGGAACATTTCTGAGCTTCCATAACCTTACAAAAAAATAAATATAAAACAGAATAGAACTATAAAATACCCAACTATTCAACCATAAAATTTGATGATGAATGATGATATTTTTACTAAAAATCAAGACCATCATATTGCACAAAAACAAGATAAAATATATCGTATTTACTATATAAAAACTATTATAAAAGCCTCTTTTTGTTGTTTTTAACTGCAAAAAAGACATTAAAAAAGAATGATAAAATATCAAGTAAAAATATACAGTTGCCTCTTTGGCATAAATCCATTTGCTTGGGTATTGCCAAAAAAAGAAATTTTTGAAGTTCAACGGAAAAATATCTATCAATCCAAACAACAGCATGGTGAGCAAATACATTGCATACCACAAGAAATCTGTCATTCTATTTTGTGAGTAAATAGCCAAAGCGAAGGCAAACATTAGTAATATGGCTCCCACAAATGAATAACTGATGATTTCGCTGGTATTTTTCTGCTCTTGTTGCTTTATCAGCAAAGGCAAATACGACTCCGCAGCTAAAGCCACTACTTTAGTGTCAGATTTTTTACTAGGTAAATCCCAAAAAAATAAGTGAATAGACTCTGTAGTATTAGGAGCTATCACTAAAGATAAAACTTGTAGATTTTCTGGGTGTTGTTGGAAGCGTATAGGTACTAAATAGCCATTATAGAAAAACTTATGATTTGTAAAAGCTGCTACCACTCCATTCATCCCCTTTGAGCTGCGTACAAAATCTATGGAGCTATGTTTGTATATATCTTGAGAGCCTATATACAAATAAATTTCATAAGCATAAGGAAGGTCGTTATGAATACGAAAACTCAGAGCCTGCTTGTATTGATAAAATGAAACAAAACCATCTATTTGTGTTAATATTTGTGTCTTGGAAGTTGTTATAGCTGAATTTGGTAGCTCTACACGCCCTTTTTTTAGAATCGTGGAGGCAAGTAAAGATTGAGCCAACACAGGTTGTATATTGAAAACCAGAGCTAATAATACTAAAATTCTCATTTTTTCTTTTCTATTTATGCCAAATAAATTTTGATGGTTAAACCTTTCAATAAGACAAAGCAACTTTTTACATAGCAGATTATACCTTACACTCATTATGGCACAACAATATTCTATCTAAAAAGTATATTTGCTCAACCAACAAATTTTGTGTAATTTATGAAAAATATCAGTTTTCTCTTAATTTTTATGATGATAGGAGTGCTTGCTAAGGCACAAATTGTAAATCCTAAAGAAACCGCCAAAAGAAAAGCCACTGACCGTATCAATAATAAAATAGACCAAGGTATCGATAAAGGTTTAGACAAAGTAGAAGGGGTTTTCAAGAAAAAAGACAAAAAGAAAAAAGATAACGAGCCTAAGGAAGCCGATAACTCAACAGATAATACCAACACAGATGCTAATGGCAAAAGTGAAGAAAAGCAAGAAAATACAGCCAAAGGCTCAACGCCAAGCCTCAAGGCATACTCTAAATTTGATTTTGTAGCAGGTGAAAAAGTAATTTATTTTGATGATTACTCTACCACTAATGTTGGAGATTTTCCAGCTAATTGGAACACTAATGCAAGCGGAGAAATCGTAAGCTTAGACGGAAATGACTCCAAATTTCTAAAAGTAGGGAAAAAAGGTATCTTTATCCCAGAATCTTTAAAAGAACTCCCCGAAAACTTCACTGTGGAATTCGATATGGCTGTTTCCGAGGATATGAGCGAAATGGAAGGAGGTTTGTTAGTCGTTTTTCCTGTATTAAAAGAAAGAAATTTAAACTATGACATATATTTCAACAGAAAACCACAAGCAAATATTGAACTCCACCCCGTAGGAGCCGGACAGGGACACACAAGTATAATGTATGTCGCTGATAAAAATTCAGAAAGTACTGGTGAGTGGGCTATTAGTAATCAAACAAAGCTAAATGATAGCTGGAAGTCAGGAAAAATCAACAGAATTTCTTTTTGGAGACAAAAAACTCGTTTAAGAATGTACATAAATGAGCATAAAGTATGGGATATTCCCAAAGCTTTTAGCGAAAATCAGAAATGTTCTATGCTTTTTGGAACTAATATTTGGGAAGGCTCGATGTTTGTAGCTAATTTGAGAGTCGCCATTGGGCAGCCCGATACCCGCTCCAAGCTCATCACTGAAGGCAAATTAGTAACCAGAGGCATCACTTTTGATACAGGTTCGGATAAAATAAAGCCAGAAAGTTATGGAATACTTAAAGAAATAGCCCAAGTATTGAGCGAGAACCCAAGCGTAAAAGTAAAAATAGTTGGGCACACCGACTCTGACGGCAATGCTGCAAATAACTTGGAGCTTTCCAAAAAACGGGCGGCGGC
Source organism: Thermonemataceae bacterium (assembly GCA_033762275.1). Lineage (GTDB taxonomy): Bacteria > Bacteroidota > Bacteroidia > Cytophagales > Thermonemataceae > Raineya. Next base: position 11,009 of record JANRLU010000213.1, read on the forward strand.
TGTGAGACAAGCACTTGCTTCAGAATTTAAGATTGATTCTTCTCGTATGCAAACAGACGGCAAAGGGGCTGCTGAACCCTCCGAAGCCAACACCACACCACAAGGAAAAGCGAATAACCGTAGAGTAGAATTTATCAAACTATAAAATCATAATATTTCCTATAAAAACATCAATTTAACATGAAAAAAATATCAATTTTTATTTTCACCCTTGTTCTCATTTCTTGCTCTAAAGAAGAACAAAAAAAAGCTGGTGTTTCTGACGAAACCGCTAAAGAAGCAGAAAAAATCGTTTCTAAAAATGGTGGAGAAGGTTGCTATATTCCTTACCAAGCAAAAGCCTGCGAACTCGTTGACAAGACTACAATCGCCCAAATAGTAGGCATAGAGGCTAAAGATATTGAGGTAAAAGATGCTATGAAAGAATTGCACGAAATGGGTAAAAACAAAGATAAACCCTACAAAGGCTCAGAATACGCAAATTGCGATTATAGTTGGAAAGACAAAAGTGGTAAAACCTACAAGAAAAAAGTAACCGATAAAATATCAGTAGATATGCCAGTGGGAGGGTATGTGCAAATAGGTAATTTTACACCAATGAAAAGCATAGAATCTTTCAAACAGATGTATAGAAATGTTAGCCAAGAGGAAGTGAATAAAGCTTTTGACAAAGCTGACGATAAACTCAAAGAAAAGGGCTTCGATAACAAACAAATAACCAATGCCAAAGAATTAGGTAAAGAACTTACAGCAGGCAGAAATGTAACGTATTTGGAAGGAATTGGTGAAGCCGCTGCCCTTATTACGAGCAAAATGACGGGTGAAGGAGTGGAATTGATTGTACTCATCAATGGTAACACTTTTAAAGTAAGTGTAAACATAGATCTCAAAAACCAAGCAGAAAATCTCAGTGTAGCCAAAGAAGTAGCCAAAGAAGTACTCAAAAAATGTGAGTAATAGTTTATATGCAGAAAATCTTTACTATATGAAAAATATTGCCTTGTTTTTATTACTTTTTACAAATAATCTTATTTTCGCCCAAAACTATACTTTCAATGCCAAAAGCTCTTTTAGCGTACGTAGCAAAGAAGGCACCGCCAATAGTTATTTTTACCTGAATACCAAAAATGGAAATGTAGGACAAGACACAAAGGCTTGGCAAATGATGGCTCAGGAAACCGCAAACGGAATGATTTTTTCACTCATAGAGTATGGCAAAAAAATGACACAATACATACAAGTTGAAGGCAAAAAATACAGAATTCAGATGCCTCTGAGTAAAGAAAATTACACAGCCACAGAGTTTTGGAAACAATTTAAAAAAACAGGCAAAAAAAACACCTTTGGTAAATACAAAGCACAAGAATATGTAGGTGAAGTAGAAGGAAAATCAGTTTCTATTTGGCTCAGCGATAAAACCTACAACTTAGAAGGTAAGTTGAAAGGTGATATTCTTGGTTTTTTGGGACTTGGGTACTTATACAAATTGTTTAGATTATTCTAATCTATTTTTGTAGAGTTGTTCTGTGGGAAAAATAATATCCCAATCTTGACCCCAAACCAATTTACCTTCCTCAACTTTGAATTCAGTAAAATTATCTTGTTCGGCATATTTAGCATAATAGCCCTTTAGATTTTTAAAGTGCTCACTAAAATCTACTATTTGAGTAGTTCCATCAGAAAAGTAAAGTTTTATGAGGTAGTTTCCTAAATATTTACCCTCCAAAATAGTAAGTGTTGCCATAATTTTATTTTTTCACTCTTATAAATCTACAAAAAACATTTCAAAAACAAAATACCCCATTGGGGTAGGCTTTTTCAAGCAGGGAAGCATCTGTTTTCCACGTTTCAATCCTTGTTTTGGTGGAATTTGATTTTCCAAGTGATAAAATTAGCCTAATTTTTGCTATATTTCGGAAAAACTAAAAAAAGTATGGAAACCATCACCATTAAGGTAAAAAGCAACGCTGATGCTATAAAAGTAATGGAATTGCTTAAAAAGCAGACTATTGAAATGGAAATTACAAAAATTGAAAAGCCCAAAAAAGTTGCAAAAACTCTAAAAAACAAAGATGTTGTTAGCAAAGAGGAATTTTTGAAAGACTTGCGAGCAGGTTTGAAAGAAGTAAAGGAAATTCAAGAAGGAAAAAGAAAGAAAAATACGATGAAAGATTTTAACGACTATGTCCAAAGCTAAGGTAATACCAACAAACTATTTCAATAAGAAAGCTAAACCTTTGATAAAAAAATTTAAGTCCTTACAAGCTGAAATAAATGTTCTTGCTGCAAAAATAGAAGAAAATCCTACAATGGGCATAGACTTGGGCAATAATATCCGAAAGATACGCTTGGCAAGTAAAAGCAAAGGTAAAGGTAAAAGTGGCGGTTTTAGAATAATTACCTATTTGCTTGATGTCAAAAAAAATGATATAGAAGTATATTTGCTTTCCATTTACGACAAGTCTGAAATAGAAAATATGTTAAAAGAGGAAATACAAAATATTGTAAAAGAAATCAAAAAAATAAAATAACCTATTATGCTATCTACCCTAAAAAGCAAAGTAGACGCCAAGATAGAAGCCACTTACAAAAGTTGCAAAAAAGGCAGGCTAAAAACCTTAATTTACACGCTTAGGTGTTTTCTTTAGTTTGTACGTCTGGAGTAGTAAAATTCTGTTTTAATCCTTGTTTTGGTGGAATTTGAGATCATCATACATTTTGAAATGGCGTTTATGTTTTTCAGAATGAATGTTTTTTTGAGAATTTTTCATCAGCTCCCGCAAATAAATCTATGAATTTTAGTATTTATTATTCTTGTTTGTTGTTTTTTACCTGAAAACTACCAAAGTAAAGATAAAATAAGTATGTTCTTAGCTTGGGCGTTTGTTCGGTTTTATGAAATAATAGATGATATTCAAAAGCCTTTGCGAAAACAATTTCTGATTGCTCAGAAAAACAAAAAAATAAACTATATTTGTGAGTAATCAAACTAAAAATCAATGAAATCTTATTTTTTTGTGGGAACGTTTTTGCTATTTTCTCTATTTGCCTGCACAAAAAACAATAGCAATGAAAAAGAAGAAAATACAAATAATGAGCCTAACACGTCCCAAAAACCAGCCAAACCAAGCCTTAAAGCTCCCGATTTTAATGCGGATTCTGCTTTTGCCTATGTACAAAAACAAGTAGCTTTTGGTCCTAGAACGCCTAATTCTCAGGCTCACGAACAATGTGCCAATTATTTCTTACAAACCCTGCAATCTTTGGGAGCTAACACAGAAATCCAAAATTTTGAAGTTACTTCTTTTGATGAAAAAAAGTGGCAAGGAAAAAATATTATTGCAAATATCAATCCACAGGCTACAAAACGAATTTTATTAGCAGCTCATTGGGATAGCCGCCGTTTTGCTGATAAAGATAAAGACCCAATCGCTCAAAAAAATGCTATTGATGGAGCTGACGACGGAGCAAGTGGTGTTGCCGTTATTTTAGAAATTCTAAGAACTATCAAAAATGCCCCTGAAAAACCTTATGTGGGTGTAGATATTATACTTTTTGACTTGGAAGATGATGGCACTCCCGAAGGCTACACCCCTGAAGACCACGAAAGCGGAACTTGGTGTTATGGCTCAAAACATTGGTCTAAAAATAAGCACAAAGATAATTATGCAGCTTATTTTGGTATTTTATTTGATATGGTAGGAGCAAAAGGAGCTACTTTTTACAAAGAACCTTTTTCTATGGAGTTTGCTCCAAATGTAACAGAAGAAATCTGGCAGGCTGCTCAAAAATTGGGCTATGGTAATTATTTTATCAATCAGAAAGCAAAAATTGAAGCAGGAGGGATTATGGATGACCATTTTTATGTGAATAGAGATGCTAAAATCCCTATGGTGGATATTATCAATTATGATGCTAACTTTCCTGCTCATCATCATACTAAAGCTGATGATATGAGTATCATCGATAAAAATACCTTGAAGGCGGTAGGGCAGGTTGCCTTGCAAGTTATTTATCAGCAACAACCCTAATTGAAAAGGTATGTTTTTTAAAAAAATAAATAAGACCAATCAAGAAGTGAATAGCTATGCCAAATACTCCGGTATAGCTTTTCAGATGATTGTAAGTATTGGACTTGCCGTTTGGGGAGGCTTATACTTAGATGAAAAAATACAACTCCAGCAGCCCTATTTTACTATAGGACTAACCCTAATGACAGTAGTAGCTGTAATGATTTCTGTGATAAAGAACTTTTTACCAAAAAAATAAATAATAAGAAAATAATAAGAAAAGGTGAAGTACAAAAAAAGTGTAGCTCAATAAAGCTACACTTTTTTAATTTGTTTAACTCTAAAAATATGTGTATTATTAATTTAGACGATAAGTAAGGTCTTGCACTTTGTAAAGTTCCAAAAGTGCTTGATAGGACAAACCATTTGAGCTTTGCTTACGTGTATTGAGTAAGTTAGTTTTGTATTGTGTGTAGTCAGCAATTTGTGCTGCTGCTGCTTTCTCTGTAACCTCAACTACTACTACACCATTTTCATCTGCAAATGCTTGGCTTCGCTTTCCTTTAGCTAATCCAAAGGCTTTTCCTACAGCAATAGGGCTGAAACCAGCATTCCCCAAAGTGGCATTTTGCATACTCACTTCTTTTATCTCAGAGGCAGTAGCTCCATTACCATATTTTTTAGCCATTTCTTCTGTGCTGATATTGCCGTAGCCCTTTAACTTTTTGAGTATAATTTCTTTTTTCTTTTCATTTTTTACCTCATACTCTACCTGCTCGCGGAAATACTCCAGACTTGCCTCATCTTTTTCGTTTTTGGCGGTTAGAATAGGTACTACAAATAGTCCTTGCTCTGCAATACGAATAGGTTGTTTGGGTACTTCATTGATTTTAGCCTCGTTGAAAGCCCAAGAAATAAGAGGCTTGGCATTAGCCGTGATGCCATCAACGGCTTGGGCATAAGGAGAAAGTTTTTTAGCTACTTTTTTTACCAAAGCAGGATTTTTCTCTACTTTCTTTTTGAAATCTTCGTACCCATTGATACCCAACAAAAACTCTTGAGCTTTCAAACTTACGTCATCAGTAGTTTCTTGTGTAGCAATGATGGGACGCTCTATTACTGCCAATTTGTATTTTTTATTTGTTTTTACTTCCGTGATTTTTAGGATATGGAAACCGTACTCGGTTTCAACAAGTTCGGATAATAAGCCTTTTTCTTTGGCAGCAAAACTCGCTTTAGCAAAAGGGGCAACCATTGTTTTTTCGTCATACCAGCCCAAATCTCCACCTGTATTTCTTGTACCATCAGAACCGAAATCCAAAACGGCTTTCGCAAAATCTAATTTTCCCTCTCTGAGCTGAGCCAAAACGCCTTCTGCTTTCTTGCGAATGCTATCTTTAATTTTGGCATCAGCACCCTTAGGTACTTGGAATAAAATATGTTTTGAGCGAGTAAAGTAAGTGCTATCTTCTTTAACATCTGAAACTTTCACTACCCAATAACTATTTCTGTACAAAAATGGTCCGACTACTGCCCCTTTAAGCAAAGGACGGTCTTCGGAATAAACACCATCAGGAACATCTTTGGGGCTACGATAAGTAAAATTACGGTCAGAGCCTTTGGTTTTTGAAAGAGCAAAAACAGAATCATTTTTAGCTGTGGCAAAATCTTTGCTAAGTTTGCGAAGTTCATCAGCAAACTCAGTGCTATCCTCTTTTGAGGGAGCTACACTAAAAATCACATACTCTATGGAACGGCTTTCTGGAGCTTTAAAACGCTTTTTATGTTGTTTTAGATAAGCTACCAGTTCTTCCTCACTTACTTTCAGCGTACTATCAGGAATGCTGCTAAATGGAATATATAAATACTTGGCTGTCAGCTTATTATTTTGATTTTCGTATTCTCTTTTAGCTTCAGCTTTGGTTACATAGGTACTTTGCGAAAGAATAGTATTGTATTTTTGTTGTAATTTTTCCTGAGCTAATCCATCTTTAAAGGCTTCCCAACGAGCTTTTAGTTCAGGGTTGGTTTTTGTTTGTTTTAGAAACTCTTTCACTAAATTTTTATTAAATTTTTTAGTAACAGAATCTTGAAAGGTGGGTGTATTACGTATTTGAGGGTGAATAAAGATAGAATCTCCTTGTACCATTGCTTCTTTTTCTTTTTCACTCACGCTGATTCCCAAAGCCGCATACTCTTTTTGGGTCATATTTTTATTTACGTAAAGTTGCCAAGCACTTCTAAGCAAATCGGTTTCGGCAGGTACTTTTCCTGTGTTCATCAAATAAAGGTTTTGAGCCTCTATCATTTCTGTCTTTAGGTCTTCTGCTGTAATTTCTTTACCTTTAAAAATACCCACTACTTTTGGAGGAGTTCCTCTACCAAAAAGGCGAGCCAAGTCGTCTCCACCAATAATGAAAATCATCAAACCAAAAGCAATAAGTCCGAGGACAAGTCCCGTAGATTTTTCTCTAATCTTTCCAATTAGTGCCATTTTAATTATTTTTTAGGATTGTATCTAAATTTAGCCTGCAAAAAAACAAGAAAATACCTTAAAAAGCAAATTTTTAATTTCTTTTGTTTTTAATTTCTGCATAAATATCTACTTGGGCAGAGTCCAAACGAACTTGTAACCACTTTTTTAGCCGCATTTTCTCCTCCTCATTGAAAGGTTTATCTACTCTAATTGCTAAAACATATTGCTGGAGGCTATCAGTATGGCTATAAAAAATATGGGCTGCCTTGATAAACTCGTATTGTGTCAAAATTTCTTTATTTATTCTTTCCAAATTACGCTGAAATTTCTTGATACTATCTTGTTTTTTTTCAATTATTCTGAGTTTTTTAATAGTTGTATCTAATTGGAAATTTTTTATTTGTATTTTTTCATTATTTATATTATTTGATTTAGATAAATTATCAGCAAAAGAAAGCGTGCTCTTAAATAACAATCTTGCATCTTCAAGATGATAGCTGGAAAGTTTAGTTTGCAAGGATTTTTGTATTTCTTTGTTTATTTCTTCGCCACCCACCGTAATACGGATAGTTTTATCTTCAAAACTGATATTTTTTTCTAAAATAAAACTATTTTTCATATTTATCTCATTTGCTATAAATTTTTCTGACTCAACAAAAAACCTTTCCTTTTGGATAAGTTGATAGCCTAAATATATACTTGGAATAAGCGTTAGGGAGGTAACAAAAATAATGAGACGCTTCACCAATACTTCCCACTTAGAATTATGATTATCCAACTCAAATTTTGGAAATTTAAGCAAACGAACCATTATATAGGTAGCTAAACTAATAAATACGGAATTGATGATAAATAGGTAAAATGCTCCAAAAAAGAAATTCCATTGTTTGGTAGCTAAGCCAAAGCCAGCCGTACACAGTGGAGGCATCAGGGCTGTAGCGATAGCTGCCCCTTGCAAAGCGTTTCCCTTTTGTTTGCTTGTGATAGCTGCAATACCAGCTAAACCACCAAAAAATGCAATAATTACATCATAAATATTGGGCGAAGTACGGGCAAATAGCTCTGAATGAGCTTGGTTGAGTGGAGTAATAAGAAAGTAAAGTGTAGAGGATAGCAAACTTACACCCACCGCAAAACCTAAGTTTTTCAGGGATAGTCTCAAAAGGATGAAATTGTAAGTTCCTAAACCTAAACCTACTCCCATAATAGGACCCATCAGAGGGGAAATAAGCATAGCCCCAATAATTACTGCCGTAGAATTAACATTTAATCCTACAGAAGCTACAATTATTGCGAAAACTAACACCAGAAGATTTGTTCCACTGAATACTACTCCTTTGCTAATATTATCGCTAATATCCTCATAACTTTCTAATTCGTTGAAAATATTTAATCTGTCTAACATTTACTTATCCTTTAAGAATTGTTTGGCTACGGTCAGGACCTACGGAAACCAAGGTGATAGGAATGTTGAGCGTTTGTTCTAAAAAATTGATATAGGTTTTGAGTTCTTGTGGGAGTTGTTCAAAGGTTTGGATATTTTGTAAATTACTTTTCCAACCTTTAAAAGTTTGGTAAATCGGTTCTACTTTTTCGGAGAGCAAACAATAAGGCATTTTATCAGTTATCGTGCCATCATTGAGTTGGTAGTGGGTACAAACTTGTATTTCATCAAGAATACTAAGTACGTCAGCCTTCATCATAAAAAGTTCTGTTACGCCACTAATCATAATGGCATAACGCAAGGCGGGCAAATCGAGCCAACCACAACGGCGAGCTCTGCCTGTAGTTGCTCCAAATTCTTTTCCTTCTTGGCGAATAAGCTCACCTAATTCATTATCTTGCTCTGTTGGGAAAGGTCCGCTGCCTACGCGTGTGCTGTATGCTTTGAAAATTCCCATCACTTTGCCTATTTTGTTGGGGGCGAGTCCCAGCCCTGTACAAGCTCCTGCGGCAGAAGTATTAGAGCTTGTTACGAAAGGATAAGAGCCAAAATCTATATCCAGTAGCGAGCCTTGAGCCCCTTCGGCAAGAAGTGTTTTGCCTGCTATCAACGCATCATTAAGCAAATAATCGGTATCTGTAAGGGAAAAACCTTTGATAAACTCTATGGCTTCAAAAAAATCTTTTTCTAAAGCGTTTAAGTCGTACTCAGTATATTGATAAAGTTGTAAAAGATGAAGGTGTTTTTCTACTAATTTTTGGTATTTTTCTTTGAAGTTTGCTTGCAAAATATCACCTACACGCAAACCATTTCGCCCAATTTTATCCATGTAAGCGGGGCTGATGCCTTTGAGTGTAGAGCCAATTTTTTCTGTTCCTTTGGCTTTCTCAGAAGCAGCATCTAAAATACGATGTGTTGGAATGATCAGTTGAGCTTTTTTGGAAATAAAAAGTTTATGTTTGATACTTTCCAAGTCCATTCCTAAAGCTAATATTTCTTTTTTGAGAATGATGACATCTAAAACTACACCATTACCAATGACATTAAGGCTATCAGGGCGAAAAATACCCGAAGGAACTTGGTGTAAGACAAATTTCTTTCCCTCAAACTCTAAAGTATGGCCTGCGTTAGGTCCTCCTTGAAACCTTGCAACTATTTGATAACGAGGTGTTAAAAAGTCTACAATTTTACCTTTTCCTTCATCACCCCATTGTAAGCCCAACAATATATCTGCTTGCATAATCTTGATATTTTAATTTTATCTGCAAGACTATGAAAAAAATGGGATAAGAAAAAATATATGTTCTTTATTCTTTGGCTTTATTTTTCATAGGAACTAATAAAAATTTGTGTTTTTATTAGAAAAATTTGTATATTTCGGAAAAACGACTGCAATTATGAACAAGCCCTACAATTTCTTTGAAACTTGGATGAAAGACCTCCAAAAGCAAGAAACAAACCCTATGCAAGCCTACCAGGCGTATTTGCAGCAATGGTTTCAGCCTGAGCAACCCAAAAAAGCGGAACTCGGTAGCCCTGAGTTTTTTCAGGAAATGCTAAACTCACAAATGGAAATGGGTAAATTATGGCTGGGTAATGTACAAACAATGTTTGAGAACTTTGCTCCCAAACGTAAGGAAGCCTCACTTTTTGAGCAGTGGAGTAAAATGTATGGCTTATGGAATCAGGATTTAGGTAAACCCTTCGCAGGAAGCCCTATGAAGAGTAATGCTGCTGAAACTTTTAGCCAGATAATGAATTATTCGCAGAGTTATATGAAGATGTATGAACTTTGGCAACCTTTCCTTGAGCAATTGAACACGGGAAAAAAACCTAAAAAAACAGCTTTACAAGAGTTAATGGCTAACTTTAGCTTTGATAAGTATAACCAAGTGATAGAGAATGTATTAGGAAATATCACTCCTAAGCAGTCAGAAGGTTTTTTGGAACAAATCAATGATTTTACAAAAAAACTTCTTCAAAATATTAACGAGCAAATGGGAGTTGCCACAGAAAAGGGAATGGGTGAGATGAGCGAGTTGTTCAATAACTTTCAAGAAACCCAATACAATGTACTTGGGAAAGTACAAAAAGGCGTAGCTCCTTTCTTGAAAATGGTTCCAGATAGTAAAGAAAAACAGCTTTTGGAGCTAAGTCTGAAAATGCAAAATGATTATGCTCAATATTACGTGAAATCTAACGAAATGCAAGTGTTGGTGCAACAAACAGCCCAAAAAGGTGTGGAAAAAACCTTTAAAGTATTGCTGGATAGCCTCAACAAAGAGCCCTCTAAGGTACTAACTTATGAGGATTTTTTCAATACTTGGTTGAATATTACTGAACCTATGGTGATAGAGGTATATAGAACACAAGAGTTTGGCAAATTACAAGCAGAATCTTTGGAGATTAGTACAGCTATCAAAAATCACTTTGAAAAACAGTTAGAAATTCTTTTAGAGCCTTTACCTATTGCTCCACGCTCCGAAATAGATGAACTTAATGCAATTATTCACGAATTAAGGGTAAAAGTAAGAAATTTGGAGCAACAACTTACAGAGCAACAAAGCATAGAAGAGGTACAAATACTTCCTATTACAAAAGCAAGCAGAAAAACTAAAAATACGAATAGCTCTAATGAGCAATAACTATGTTTTTTACCAAACTTATTGATGAAATCTTAAATCTTAGTCTAATGTTACCAAAAGAAATTTTATCTGTTACTGAAAAATATACCGAAAGAACCGAAAAACTGGCTCAAAGTTACCAAACTTTGTATGGTGTGGAAGAAATAGACATTGCTACCACACCCAAAGATTTAGTCTGGAAAGATGGAAAAATTAGCCTTTATCGCTACAAAAGAGATAAAAAAGCTACTATTAAAACGCCTTTGCTCATTTGCTACGCCTTAGTGAATACCGAAGATATGATGGACTTGCAAGCTGACAGAAGTGTCATTCGTAAGTTTTTAGACTTAGGTTTGGACGTATACATTATCAATTGGGGCTATGTGAGCAGAGCAGATAGGTACACTACAATGGACGACTATATCAATGGATACTTAGGAGCTTGTGTAGATTTTATCAGAAAAGAGCATAATATTCAAAAAATCAATCTTTTAGGAGTGTGTCAGGGTGGAACTTTTAGCCTGATTTATTCGGCAATACATCCCGAAAAAATCAAAAATCTAATTACAATGGTTACGCCAGTGGATTTCTCCAATAAAGAAGGTTTGTTATTTCAGTGGTCTGAGTTTTTAGATGTAGATGCTATCATTGAGAATAATGGCGGGGTAATGCCAGGTGATTTACTCAACATTAGCTTTGATATGCTCAAACCTATGGCAAAAATCAGGAAATATACGAATGTGGTGGATATAATGGATGATGAGGATAAACTAATGAATTTTTTGCGTATGGAAAAATGGGTGGCTAATAGCCCTGACCAAGCAGGAGAATGCTTTAAACAATTTATCAAGGATTTATATCAGGGTAATAAACTCATCAAAGGAGAACTTAGCGTAGGGAAATATAAAGTAAGTTTGGATAAAATCACCATGCCTGTGCTCAATATTTACGCAGAAGCAGACCATCTTGTGCCACCACCTTGTTCTATTCCTTTGGAAAAACATATTCCTTCCAAAGATGTTCAAACTTATAAATTTCCAGGCGGGCATATAGGCGTTTTTGTAGGGGCAAGGTCTCAAAACGAGCTTAGCCCAACCATTGTGAAATGGCTAAGTGATAGGGATTAATAAATGTTAAGAATGGATTTAATTTTTTAAATCCATTCTTTCATTCAAATCGTGTAATCTTTGTAATAGCTCATTTTTCCTTTCTTGTGCCAAATAGACGGCAGCATCGTTCTTCATTTCTATGATAAAGTTTTTCTTATCTATACGCTTTATCTTATTGATATTGATTAAAAAACTTCTGTGTGATCGAAAGAAATAAGCAAAACTTTCCAAGTAGTCAAAACTCGATAATTTTTTGGACATCAAAATATCTGGATGAGAGCTACTTACTATATTAGTATAACTACCATCAGCTTCCAAATAGATAATATCAGAAGCATTAAGAACAAAAATATTATCCATGTTATGTAAGACTATTTTCTTTTCATTTTTAGTAATAAGGTTATGTAAAAATACTTCATATTTCTGTTTATTTTTGTTTGTTGATGTTGAAATTTTTTTCAAAGCTCTCTCCAAATGTTCTATGCGTAGGGGCTTGAGGAGATAATCGGTGGCGGAGGCTTCAAAGGCTTGTAAAGCATATTGGTTATATGCAGTGATGAATATAATATGGAAATTGATATGCTCAGGACGGAAAAATTTCAAAAGACTAAAGCCATCATATTCAGGCATTTCTATATCTAAAAATACAATATCAGGTTGATGTAAAGTAATTGCTTGCACTGCTTCGGGTACATTTTTACATTCTGAGAGTATATTTACTTCAGGAAAGTGATTTCTTAGTATGTTTGCAAGAGCTTTACGAGCCATTGGCTCATCATCAACAATAATTGCTTTCATTTATTTATTTATTTTGGATTTTATATGAATAATTACTAATGTTCCTGTTGGGTTTTGGTAATCTATAATATCACAATGTATATAATAATTACTGATTTTATTGAGGATTTCTATTCTTTTCAGGGTTGATTTTGTACCAAAACCTACACTTGGATAAGGATACTTACTTTGTTGAAGTTCTTGTGATTTTTTCCTTCCTATGCCATTATCTTTGATTTCCACTATCAAAGAGCCATTATCATCATAAAAGTTAATATCTAATGTTTTTTCTCCTTTTTTATGCATAAGTCCGTGCTTAAGTGCATTCTCTACAAATGGTTGCAAAAGCATGGAAGGCAAAAGTTGGTGATGACTATGAATATTTTCAGCAATCTTAATTTGATAATTAAAATCATCTTCAAAACGAATACTTTCTAGACCTAAATAAAGTTTTAGGTAAGTGATTTCATCTTCTAAGGAGACAGAAAGTTTTTCAGAGTTTTCCAATATTTTTCGCATTAAATCGCTGAAATCTCCTAATAGAGTTCCCACTTCTGTTTTTTTATCTTCATATATGAGGGCTTGGGCTGTATAGAGGATATTGTATAGAAAATGAGGATTCATTTGAGACTGTAAAGTTTTCAACTGTGATATCCATAAAGAGGTGTACAGTTTTTGTCGTTGCTGGTAGTATTTGAAGCCCCAGAAAAGCACAAGGTTGCTGATACCTAAGAGTATAAAGCTGATAAATAGCCAATTCCACCATTTTTGCCACCACAGTAAAGGTATTTCCAATTTCATGATTGACATTCTACTTTTTAGGTTAGCTCTTTTATCCTCTGCATATATTTCTAACGTATATGAGCCTCCAGATAGATAATCGTAGTGAATGGTACTGCCAGCTGTTTCTTCTAAAGAACGCCATTCCCTGTGAACTTCTGGAATACGATACCATATAGTCGTGTTGTAAGGGTTTTTAAAGTTGAGAGTTTCCACTGCTATCATTAAGGTTTGTTTTGTAACAGCTATTTGAGGAGGTAGTATTTGTAGTATATTTCTTTTTCTTTGTAGTTCATAGGGTAAAAAAATTACAGAATTATCTTGTAGTAGCCAAAGCCCTTCGTTATCTATGCAGAAATCTTGGTAATCTATTTGAGATAAGCCTACTTGCGAAAAAAAATCTGTAAATAATAAATTATCTAAATCTAAGACACTAATTTCTTTATCTGTTCCAATCCAAAGTTTGTTATCTTTTAAGAGAATCTTCCTTATAATTGTACTCTTAAGCATGTTATTTTTAAAAATATTCTGTACCACGTCATTTTTAAAAATAAAAAGACCTTGCTCAAAAGTAGCTACTATTAGCCAATTTTTAGGTGCATAATAAATTAGCTGTTTGGCAATAACGGCTTGATTGAGAGAAGAACGTAAAATTTTACTTTCTTTGTTGCTTTGATAAGCATATAAATTGTCATTGTAGCCAACCCAATAGCGTTGGCTTTCTTGATGTATAGCGACAGAATTACTACGCTGAAAACGAATGTATTTTTCATAAATATATTTATTTTCATTCTTTTGCAAAGCTACCTCATCAAATGTTTTACAAGGCTTAAATGAGAGCCATCTTGCTCCGTAGGGCAAAGCAAATAAATAAAAAAAACAATCTTCTTGTTTAGCAAAAGCAACGTCTTTGAAATAGTCTATTTCTTGAATTACCTTCCCTTCTTGGTTAGTGATAGATGTACCTAAAAAAACAGAATGGTCAAGGGGATTGTATTTGATTTTTTTGATTTCAGAGAAATCACTAACTTTACTAAGATATTTCCATTGAGGCATAGTATCTTTTGGTTGTAATTTCCAAAGTTCTCCTTCGCTATTCCCTACCCATAAGTTTTCATTTATCTTTTCAATACTTTCGAAGTGTTTTCCATTTTGGCTGAGAAAATATTTGGTTTGCAGAGATGGACAAAACCATAGCCCTTCATTGACAGTGGAAACCCAGATATTTCCTTGATAGTCTTGTATAATATCAGTAATTTGTTTCTCATTAAAAAGATTTTCTATTTTTTCGGTAGTAGGGTCAAGTAAATATGCTCCTCTTTTAGAACATAGTAATATTTTTCCTAAAAACTCTCTATAGTGTAAGATGTATATATTTTCTTTTATTGCAAAGGATTTTACTATTTGTGGTTGTTGTGTATCATAAAAATTTCTTGGACTTAGTTTATTACTTAAAGCAAAAACTTTTCCCCCAACCTTTTGTAAGCGGGTTTCGTAAGGGGTAAAGGTTTTCACTATGTTGATTTGTTCTTTACGAGCTTTCAAAAGGATATATTGACTTACTCCTATGAATTCTGTTCCTGAAGCAACGAAATCGGTGAAAACCGATTCGCTAAAATAACTCTGTTTTTGCTGAAAATCTTCAAGGCTGTATTTTAAAAAACCGCTATTTAACCCTATCCAGAGGTCTTTACCTATAAAGTCAAAATTTACAATACTACCTTTTGAAATTTTTAAGGGAAAAATACGTAAGGTATCCTTTTCCAAATAGAAAATTTGATTAGAAAAGTTCATTCCCCAAAGTCGTCCAGAGCTATCTGTTTTGAGGTTAGTAATGTCAGCTTGTTGGCTATTTTCAGCATATATTTTTTTTGCAACTCTACCATTAAACCGAAAAAGCCCTTGTGCAGAGCCTATCCAAATAAGCCCTTGTTTATCTAAATGTAAATCATAAATAACTTTTATATTGATACCGTAGCGAGAATCTAAAGATTTAATGTAGGGGTATTGTCCTGAGGCATTCAGTACAAAAAAGTATAACAAGAGACCTATCCAACTTCTATAAAAAAGCTTTGACATGTATAGTTGATTATCTTATTGATTTGCAATTTAGCAAGTTTCTCCAAAAAACCACTTCATAGTTCATGAAATAAGCTTACTTGTTTTTTTAAGTAGCTATCTTTTTTTTAACCCACCAAAATGCTTGTAAATACAATCTTTTCCTAGCATTTGTGAAAAAAAGGGTAGGTTTTATAAAGATTTCTCTTAGTCTCATAAAATAGCTATATTTTTTTATTTAGGATATTTATATCTTTGAAAAAATAAAAAAATATGAAAAAAAACAATATTGTTAAAACCATATCATTATTGGCTCTGTTTTTTCTGAGTAATTGTGCTGAAAGCCCCTCAAATGCAAAAATAGAAAGAAAAGCAGTAGATACGCTTTTGAAATCTCACTCAAACGCAAGTACGAAAACAGAGTCTGCAGAAAAGAAAAATATAAAAAAAACTGAGGTTGAATGCTCAAGTGAAGCAATAAAGAAAAAAGAAGGAGAACCTGAGCAAATAAAAACTTGCTTTTATAAAAACTATAAGGCTGTTTCAAAAGGCTATGCTGACTATAAAGGGCGGTACTCGTATGAGTATTTTTTATTCAAGAAGCAAAGTAATGGTCAGTATAAAAAAATAAAAAATGCTGAAATGTTTCTTGATAGCCAGAAACTTCTTGTGATTATTAACTCCAGAATAAAAAAAGATTACCAAACGTATTCTAATGATGAGCAAACTAAGGATTGTTTCGAAGGGCATAGTTTTACCGAATACAACTTCAATCAGTTAGGAATTAGTTTTGAAGAAAATAGCATCAATTTTGAAGTATCTTTTGGATTAAGTAGTGCTTGTATGAGTGTTGATGGCACAACTATTTCTTTAAGTTTAGAGGAAATTAAAAATTATATAAAAGAATAAACATGGTTATTTTCATACTTACAATAAAACCCACACAAATATGAGATTATTAGCACTTCCTTTCTTTTTCTTATGCTTCACTTTACTATCAGAAGCCCAAGTATTATACATAGATGGTAGTTGGCAAGTGAAAAATGTAGAGCTATATGAACGTCCTACAAACAAGGTATTACGTACTACTTCTAATAAAGCTGCCATGGAGTCACTTAAAAAAATAAAATACCAGTTTTTAAATCAGAATTGGCAATTTACGCCTGTAGCTGTAGAGTTAGAGGATGGAATGAGTAGGACAGACTATAAGTTTAGCTTTGTGGCAAGCAATGGTAAAATTTATAAAGGGTATTATGCTTTAATTGGTAGGAGTAATGATATACTTGGTTTTATTGATGAAGACGATAACCTAAAATTAGAAGAGTTTATGAATCCAATGAAATTAGCATTTGGAAAGGAAAAAGGACAGCGTTATTTATTTACACATATAGAACAAGGTGAAGGAGGGATAGAGAAAACAGAAAAAATCTGTATCCGCATCACTTTACAAGAGTTGTAGTATTTCTGAAAGATAGTCTACAAGCAAAACACAAAATATATAAACCTATAAGTTCCAGAAAAGTAAATTTGCCAACTTATAGGTTTATTAGGGGTACTTACTACTCAGTTTTTATTAAGTATATTATATATTGCTTCATTATTTTTTTAATACTACTTGAAGCGAAAAATTAGAGCTGTGCTAAGAAACCAAGTGTCCAAATCACGTTCATTGACAACCGTTTCTTTGTTAAGCAATAGAAAATTAAAACCGGTTGATGTTCGTAGTTTTAGGTTCTTGGTAAGATTTAGATTGGCATTGATTTCAGGATAAAACGTTATCCCATT
>JANRLU010000214.1:0-24625 GCA_033762275.1 Thermonemataceae bacterium
TATTATGGGTTTTTCTGTATTAAAGTAAAGGATTTCCTTTCCATTTTTATAACCTTTTTGGTAATTAGCTTCATATTTTAGCCTTTTTGTATCGGCATACCATTGTTTGTAATCACCTTCCAAAAGCCCATTTTCATAAAAAGCTACTTGCACAAGATTTCCATTTTCAGCAAATATTTCTTCTTTACCTATTTTTACGTTATTTCTCATAAAATAGTTGCTTTGTATATGAGAGGAGTTAGCGTCATAATAGGTGCTCTGTAAACCATTTAGCAAGCCATTTTTGTAAAACTCTTTGGCTTTTATATTGCCAGATTCGTAATAGTACGCACAAATAGAATCTATTTGTCCATTTTTGAAGTACATTTTTTTGGCAATTTTCCCAGATTCGTAAAACTCCTCCGCAAGCCCTTCCACGTTAGTATCTTTGAAGAAACTTTTTCTAAAAATTTTTCCATTGGGGTAGTAGCTAAGGAAATCTCCTTCCAATTGGTTATCTTTAAAATTAGCCTTTTGAATCGTATCACCTTGCATGTTTAAAGCCCACATTTTACCATTTTTTAGTCCATTTTCGTAAAAAACTTGAGATTTTAGAGGTGTTTTTTTAGAAAAAGTCGTATCATAATATTCTTTAAACCAGCCATTTGGCTTATTTTGTTTAAAGTTGCCTTCCAAAGCTAATCGTCCTGACTTAAAATAACTTTTGTAGTAGCCTGTTTTTTCCCAACCATTATCACCCAAGTCCATTTCGTATGCTTCTTTTAGTTGTTTTTCTTCCTCATCATAGAAAACTTTTACTACTTTGAGCTGAGCCAAAGATGTAGAAGAAAGGAGGGTAAGTAAAAGATGTAATGCAATAATTTTTTTAAAGGACATGATCATAGATAGGGAGTTTTTTATGTTTTACTTAACATAATATAAATTATACAACAATCAATAAATAATTGATTTTCAGAAAAATACTTTAAAATCATAAACTACAAACTTAAATTTTAAAGCCCTTGTTTAATTCTATTTTCAAAAGTTTCAAAAGTCTTGTCTGTATAAAAAACGACTACTCGTTCAATTTCTTTTTCTTTAGCTTTATTTTTTTTTGCTAAGCTTTCAGCCATTTTATTTTCTAAATCTTCTTCAAAAATATGTTTTTCCTCATTTTTTTTTTCTTCCAACAAAGGGCTACCTATTCCGTTGAGCAACCAATTAGTATTTACATCTGGATAACGTTGAATAATCTTTTGCAGAAAATCCAGACTTGGCTTGTTTCTTCCTGCTATGATATGAGACATATTGGAGCGTTGGACGCCTATTTCATCTGCAAACTTAGAAATTTGTGTTTCCTTGAGGTCTATAATGATTTTCAGCCTTTCTACAAGCTCTATATTTTCTGTAGGCGGTATATTTTCTATAGTTTCTTTATTTTCCATAACTTATTTTTATTCTATTTACAAATGTAAACTATTTTTACGTATTTTCAAAATTGTATTATTCCGCAATTTACAAATGTAAACTCAAAAATAAATCATACTTAAAGTGCTAATAATCATATTTTTGACAAATATTTAAAAAATACTAAAATATTTAATTATTGCACTAAATAAAATACTAATAATATTAGAACTTTGAAAATTCATAGCAACATAAAAATAATACAATTTTTAGTTAAAATTTATTTCTCTTTAGTAATGCTGTTTTTAAATCTTTTTTTGATAATATTGCTCTATAAAACTCACATTAACCCCTTATTTTTATGAAAAATATTGCTGTTATAGGCTCTGGAACAATGGGAAATGGTATTGCTCACGTATTCGCCCAGTACGGATATGAAGTATCTCTAATTGATGTTTCTCAAGCTGCTCTGGATAAAGGATTGCAAACTATCGCAAGTAATTTGGATAGACAAATAAAAAAAGGCTCACTCAATGAAACACAAAAAGCAGAAACTTTAGCACGCCTCCACCCTTTTACGGTACTCGCAGAAGGAGTAAAAGAAGCTGATTTAGTAATAGAAGCAGCTACAGAGAATATAGACCTTAAGCTCAAAATATTTGCCGATATGGACGCAAACACAAGCCCTGAAGCAATTTTAGCCACCAATACCTCTTCTATTTCTATTACGAAGATTGCAGCAGCTACCAAACGCCCTGAAAAAGTGATAGGTATGCACTTTATGAATCCTGCACCCGTGATGAAACTCGTAGAAATCATCAGAGGGTATCTAACAGATAATGAAACCACTCAGGTAATTACGGATTTGAGCAAACAAATAGCCAAAATACCCGTGGAAGTAAACGACTACCCAGGGTTTGTTTCCAACAGAATCTTAATGCCTATGATAAATGAGGCTATTTATACTTTATGGGAAGGTGTTGCTGGTGTAGCAGAAATAGATGAAGTAATGAAACTTGGAATGGCTCACCCAATGGGACCTCTTCAGTTAGCTGATTTCATTGGTTTAGATGTATGTCTAGCTATTCTAAATGTTCTTTACACAGGTTTCGGAAATCAAAAATATGCTCCCTGCCCCCTTCTTGTAAATATGGTACAAGCTGGGCATAAAGGAGCTAAATCAGGGCAAGGTTTTTACGATTGGCAAAATCCTAAAGAGTTAAAAGTAGCTAAACAATTTACCAAGTAGTTGTTAATTTGTTATATAAACAAAATTATTTCACGTGAAACATTTTCATCAAGGGGAAAGTAAGAAAATAAATCCCCTTGATGAGCTTTATACAGCTACACTATTCTCCCTTAAAGCATCATTTAGGGATGTTTTTAAGTCTGTGCTTTCTTTCCGTTTCCCAATAATCAGAGCACAAGGGACTTGGTATTCTCCTGCTGGAAACTTTTTGGTATAACTACCTGGAATGACCACACTACGGGGTGGAACAATACCTTTGTATTCTATGGAAGTGTTACCTGTTACATCTATAATTTTAGAACTCGCTGTAAGTGTAACTCCTGCACCAATAACAGCCTCTTTTCCTATTCTCACTCCCTCCACAATAATAGCTCTAGAGCCAATAAAAGCACCATCTTCCACAATTACAGGAGAGGCTTGTACGGGCTCTAAAACACCTCCTATTCCTACTCCACCGCTCAAATGTACATTCTTTCCAATTTGTGCACAACTCCCCACAGTAGCCCAAGTATCTATCATTGTTCCTTCATCTACATAAGCCCCTATATTCACATAAGAAGGCATCATAATCACTCCTTTTGCCAAAAAACTACCATAACGAGCTATAGCTTGTGGTACTACTCTCACACCTTTTTCAGCATAAGCATTTTTAAGAGGTATTTTGTCATGATACTCGAAGATACCTACCTCTATAGTCTGCATTTTTCTAATAGGAAAATATAAAATGACAGCTTTCTTTATCCACTCATTTACTTGCCAAAATATTTGGTTTTCTTTTAGGACAGGTTCCGCAACTCTCAACATTCCCCTATCAAGCAAGGCTATTACTTCTTCTATTACATTTTTACTTTCTTGCTTTTCTAAAAGGCTTCTATCTTCCAATATAGCCTCTATGATTTCTTTAATATTTTTCATATATTTTTTTGTTTTTCATTATTTGATTATCAGATACTTAAATCTATTTGCTTAAATCTTATTATTAAGTAAATTAAAAAGATAATGCGAGAGCAAATATAGTTTTATTTTTCTACTTAATAAAGCAAATGCTCGTAATGTTTTTATTAGTATACTAATTTTTGCTAATATTTTTAGCTAAAAATATTAGCAAAATACACAATATTTAGGCTTATCAAAAATTATTTTTTTTGTAGTATAAAATTTGTATTTTTGTATATCAAATCTATCGATATGTTAAGTCTTACAGAAGAAAACTACCTAAAAACTATTTTTAGCCTCTCCTACCCTAACGATACGGTTGTTGGTACAAACGAAATAGCAAAATCGTTGACTGTAAACCCAGCTTCAGTTACAGATATGTTGAAAAAATTATACCATAAAGAAATGATTGATTATATCAAGTATCAAGGAGTAAAACTAACAAAAATTGGAAAAGATAAAGCCATTGATATAGTACGGAAGCATAGAATATGGGAATACTTTTTAGTTGATAAATTAAACTTCTCTTGGGATGAGGTTCACGATATAGCAGAACAATTAGAACACATAGATTCTCCTCTACTCATTACAAGACTTTATGATTTTTTAGGAAATCCCCCATTCGACCCTCACGGAGAACCTATACCAAACGAAGCTGGAGTACTTACCGAGATTTCAGAAAATATAAATTTAGAAAGTTGCTTAAAACAACAAAAAATAAAAGTTACAAAAATCATAGATGATTCTGCTACACTTTTACAATATCTCACCAAAATACATATAGGTTTAGGATCGGTTATAGAGATATTAGAAGTAAATGATTACGACAAATCTATGGAGGTTATTATTAATAACGAAAAAAATATTATTCTTTCTTGGGAAATTACAAAGAAAATATATGGTATATATTGTTAAGCTTTTATTTTTTTTATTTCTTTTTCAATTAATAGCCTGTAAAAGTGCTATTGAAGAAAAAAACTATATTCTTGCAACAACAGGAATGTTGTATGATATAACTAAAAATATTACCGACTCTACTTTTAAAGTAGATTATCTAATGGGAGAAGGTGTAGATCCGCATCTCTATAAATTTTCTCAAAGAGATTTACAAAAGTTAAATAAATCAACTTTTATTGTAACTAACGGCTTACACTTGGAAGGTAAAATGAATTTTGTTTTTGAAAAACTATCAAGAAATAAAATAGTTATTAGTGTTGGTGATTCAGTAGAAAAAAATAAATTAATCAAATCAGGTGGTAACTTGCATGATCCTCATATCTGGTTTGATTTAGATATTTGGGAATCTTGTATTTTAGTTGTTTCTAACAACTTGCAAAAACAATACCCAGACAGAAAGTATATAATACAAAATAAAACCACTAATTATATTAGTGAAGTAAGAAAGTTAAAACAGATAACGAAAAAAATGCTTGAAAGTATTCCAACCAGCAATAGAGTGCTTATAACTACACATGATGCTTTTCAGTATTTTGGGAAGGCAAATAAAATAGAGGTAAAAGCATTACAAGGAATTTCTACTGCAAGTGAGTTTGGTATAAAAGATGTAAATGAACTCGTTGATTTTATCATCAAAAGAAAAATAAAAGCTTTATTTGTAGAAACTACCCTATCTTCAAAATTTTTAGAAGCTGTACAAGAAGGTGTTAGAAGTAAAGGAGCAAAGGTTGTATTAGTAGAGGGGTTATATGCAGATGCGATGGGAGAATTAGGAACTAAAGAAGGCACATTCTTAGGCATGTATGAAAGCAATGTGAGGAAAATAGTTGAAAATCTAAAATAACAAAAGTTATGTTAAGTAAAAATATCGTTGTTCATATAAAAAATATAAATGTATCTTATGGTGATAAAAAAGTACTCGATGATTTTTCTGTAAATTTCTTCGAAGGTAAGCGTATTGGTGTTATTGGAGCAAATGGTTCTGGCAAGTCTACCTTATTAAAGGCGATGATAGGCTTTTTGAAATTAGAGAATGGAGAAATTTTATTTTGGGGAAATTCGCTAAAGAAAGAAAGAAACAAGATAGCTTACCTCCCCCAGCGGGAAAGTGTAGATTGGGATTTTCCAGCAAGTGTCTTAGACGTAGTAGTAATGGGTTTATATAAAGATTTAGGATTCTGGAAAATGATTGGTAAAAAACATAAAGAAAAAGCTATGATGTACTTGGAAAAAGTACAAATGGCTGATTTTGCTCAAAAACATATTTCAGAGCTATCTGGAGGGCAACAACAGCGTGTATTTTTAGCTCGTGCTTTTGCACAAGAAGCGGACTTATATTTATTGGACGAGCCTTTTGCAGGTATTGATGTTAGTTCAGAGGAAATTATAGCCGATTTACTTATTGAGTTACAAAGAAAAAATAAAACTATTATTATGGTACATCACCAAATAGATACGCTCTCCAAATATTTTGATGAAGTGTTGATGGTGAAAAATGGAAAGAATATGCTTTATGGAAATGTGAAGGAGGTTATTACCACAGAGAACTTACAATTATTATATAACTAACTATAGATAATGAGTAACTTTTGGATAGTGTTGATTGGGGCTTTACTGATTGGAGGTAGTACAAGCATTGTAGGAGTTTGGCTTGTGTTACGTAGAGAATCTTTGAAGGGAGACGTTCTTGCACACGGGGTATTACCAGGTATAGCCATAGCTTTTCTGCTGTACCCCAGTAAAAATATTCTATTTATGCTTTCAGGAGCAAGTATCAGTGCCTTAGTTGCTTTACAAACTATGAACTTATTACAAAAATACACTAAATTAAAATTAGATACACAAATGGCTTTAGTACTCTCATTTTTCTTTGCGTTAGGGCTTTGGTTACTTGTAAAAATACAATTTTTAGGGAATTCTTCTAAATCTGGCTTAGAAAGCTTTATTTTTGGCAAAATGGCTTCTATGTTACCAAAAGACATATTTAATGCTTTTTTAGTATTTATTTTAGTTGCTTCTATTAACTTTTTATACAAAAAAAGGTTGTTTTGGGCAACTTTTGATGAAAATTTCACCAAAAGTATAGGTATATCTGTAGTTTTTACAAAAAATTTGCTTACAATAATGACAGTTGCTACAATAGTTGTTGGTCTACAGGCGGTTGGTATTGTGATGATGGCGGCTATGCTTGTTACACCTGCAGCGGTAGCCACTTTTATGATAAAAAATAATTTGAATAAAATATTCATAGTAAGTGGATTGATAAGTATGATTTCTATTTTTCTGGGCACTCTCCTATCCTATTTCTTTCCAAAGACTCCCACAGGACCTTGGGTAGTGGTAATATGTTCACTGATAGCTTTTATAGTGATTTTTTTATCAAAAAATATAAAAAGAGAAAAATAATGCAGGATTTCTGGATAATTATATCAGTGGCTTTTATAGGCATAAGTGCAAGCTTACTGGGAGCTTTTTTATTATTTCGTAAGATGACGATGCTTACAGATGCTATAGCTCATAGTATACTGCCAGGTATCGTTATAGCTTATTTATTATCAGGTACAAAAAATATATTACTTACACTTGTAGTAGCTACTTTATTTGGGGTGCTAACTTCTTTTTTAGCTTCTTGGATTGAAAAAAAAATACCATCCAGACAAGATGCAGCCACAGGTATAAGTTTTACGTTTTTATTTGCCTTAGGTATCATTATGGTTACACTTTTTGCCGAACAAACAGATTTAGACCAAGAGTGTGTATTATTTGGAGAAATGCTATATATACCTTTTGATACGCTTCTATTCAATACTTTAGAAATACCTCGTGCTTTTTTAATGAGTTTGTTGGTATTAGTAGTAGTATTTACATTTACCAGAATAGCTTATAGATATTTAT
Source organism: Thermonemataceae bacterium (assembly GCA_033762275.1). Taxonomy (GTDB): domain Bacteria; phylum Bacteroidota; class Bacteroidia; order Cytophagales; family Thermonemataceae; genus Raineya. Next base: position 7,424 of record JANRLU010000214.1, read on the forward strand.
TTTTTATAACTTTTGATAGTATTTTTTCCGCAAGTATAGGTATAAGTATAACACTATGGCACTATGTACATGTTACTTTAGTTTCCTTGGTAAGTGTAGCATCTTTTGAATTATTAGGTTCAGTGTTGGTGATTGCTATGTTTGTATTTCCACCTGCTACTGCGTTTTTGATTTCAAGAAATTTTTTTACTTTATTACTATACACTTTGTTTATTAGTGTAATTTCAGTAATATTGGGGTATTATTTTTCGGTGTGGCAATTAAGCTCTGCAGCTGCAAGCATTGTATTAGTACAAGGAGTAATTTTCAGCGGAACTCTTATACTACATAGAAACTTATATCAAAAAACATCATAGAAATAAAAATATGAAAAAAAGCATTATAATAACCGCCCTCACTCTCCTATGCTTGGCAAATATGAAAGCTCAAGAATCAGTAACACCACCTGTGGAGAGGCTCACGCAAGATAATTATTTGAGTAATGCTGCTAAACAGCTGTTAGACAAACAAAGATTCTTAACAGAAGAGTATGCACAAGGGGGAGTTTTCCTAATGGGTGATGCAACTAAGTATATTACTCTTGTAAAATATGATGCTTTTAAAGATGATTTATATGTAAAAGATAAAGGAAATGAGATTATCGTAACCAAGGGAAATGTAGATAGATTTTTCTTTAAAGATGAAAAAACACAAAAAGATAGGATATTTAGATTTATACCAAAAGAATTTATATATGCAGAAATCATTATAGAAACCCCTCAGCTAAGTGCATACCAAGTTATCAAAAGAACCCCTCCTATCAAGATGATCAGTAACCAAAGTGGCTACCACAGTCAGCAAGGGTATGACGAAAAAACAGAAATTCTATGGCTTGCTAAAGGTGATAAATTTTTATACAGCAACAAGAAAAAAAGTATCTTAAAGTTCTTATCAGAGAATTTTCCCGAAAAAAAAGAAACTATTAAGAAAAATATAGATAAGTACAAGTTCTCTCATCAAGAAGATATCCATAATTTTATCAAAGGCATATAGTCTTATTACTACTTCTACGTTTTTACTTCCTCTGCTGAAATCACTCAAAATCTGGGTGATTTTTTATTTTTCTTTTTGTTTTTTATTTATTTTACTTTAATAATCAAAGTTTTCTAAAAAACAAACTAAAAAAATTTAGAAAATTGGCTTTTTTTTACTATATTAGCGTGTTATTTATACAATTAGTCTAATTTTTATAGCAATGCTCAACGAAGAAAATAATAATTTATCTACTTTTTCTAATATCTTCCCTATCAATATAGAGGAAGAAATGCGAACAGCTTACATTGACTACTCCATGTCTGTAATTGTTTCGCGTGCCCTACCAGATGTTCGTGATGGACTAAAACCAGTACATAGAAGAGTATTGTATGGAATGTTGGAATTAGGGGTTTTGTATAATAAGCCCTATAAAAAATCAGCTCGTATCGTAGGAGAAATTTTGGGAAAATATCACCCCCACGGCGACTCATCTGTATATGATACAATGGTTAGAATGGCACAAGAATGGTCTTTACGTTATCCTCTGGTAGATGGACAAGGTAATTTCGGCTCTATTGATGGCGATTCTCCCGCTGCTATGCGTTACACAGAAGCAAGACTAAAAAGAATTGCAGAGGAATTACTCGGAGAAATCAATAAAGATACTGTAAATTTTCAGCCTAACTTTGATGACTCCCTCACAGAACCCACCGTACTACCCGCCAGAATTCCTAATCTATTAGTCAATGGTACATCTGGTATTGCCGTAGGTATGGCAACTAACATGGCTCCACATAATCTTATAGAAGTAATAGATGGTATTTTAGCCTATATAGAAAACCCTTCTATTGAAATCACTGAGTTGATGAAATATATTATTGCCCCCGACTTCCCAACAGGTGGTATTATTTATGGGTATGAAGGAATCAAAAATGCTTACAAAACAGGCAGAGGTAGAGTTGTGATGAGGGCTAAAGCCAATTTTGAAACTTCCAAAACAGGAAAAGAGCAGATTGTAATTTCTGAAATACCTTATATGGTAAATAAGGCTGCAATGATAGAAAAAACAGCCCAATTAGTAAATGAAAAAAAGATTGAAGGCATTTCAGATATAAGAGACGAATCTGATAGAGAAGGGCTAAGAATTGTTTATGACCTCAAAAAAGATGCTATTCCTGCAGTTGTACTGAATAACTTATTCAAATATACACAACTACAATCCGCTTTTAGTATCAATAATGTTGCCTTAGTGAAAGGCAGACCCGTAACCCTCAATCTTAAAGATTTAGTAAAATACTATGTGGAGCATCGCCACGAGGTAGTTATCAGAAGAACACAATATGACTTAAAAGAAGCTGAAAAAAGATTTCATATTTTAGCTGGCTTACTCATCGCCTTGAACAACTTAGATGCCGTAATCACACTTATCAGAGCTTCTAAAGACCCTGATATAGCCAAAAGCGACTTAATAAATGCTTTTTCTCTTTCAGAAGTGCAAGCCAAAGCCATCTTGGAAATGCGTTTGCAAAGACTTACAGGTTTGGAAAGAGAGAAAATTATACAAGAAAGCCAAGAAATAGAAACGCTTATCATTGATTTAAAAGATATTCTCCACAACGAGCCACGCCGTATGAGTATTATCAAAGAAGAAATGAAAGAAATAAAAGAACGTTATGGCGATAAGCGTAGAACAGAAATAGTCTATGCTTCTGATGAGTTTCAAGAAGAAGATATGATAGCTGATGAGCAAGTAGTCATTACTATCTCTCATCAAGGTTATATCAAAAGAACTTTATTATCAGAGTATAGAGTGCAAGGGCGTGGCGGCGTAGGTTCGAGAGGCGTAACTACCAAACAAGATGATTTTACGGAGCATCTGTTCATTGCTACTAACCATAATTACTTGCTTATTTTCACAGAAAGTGGTAAAGTTTTCTGGAAAAAAGTATACGAAATACCCGAAGGAAGTAAAACCGCTCAAGGACGTGCCATACAGAATCTTATTCAAATAGAACAAGGCGATAAAGTGAGAGCTGTTATCAATGTAGAAACGCTTAGCAATGAAGATTATATCAATAATCACTATTTGATAATGTGTACAGAAAAAGGCACTATCAAAAAAACATCCTTAGAAGCATATTCTCGCCCAAGAGCAAACGGCATCAATGCTATCAATATTAACGAAGGGGATAAACTTTTAGAAGTAAGAATGACCTCTGGCAATGATCATATTATTCTGGCGACCAAGTCAGGGAGAGCAATTCACTTTCATGAAGAGCAAGTAAGAAATATGGGAAGAAATGCCACAGGCGTACGAGGAATTTGGCTTGATGAAAATAACCCTGATGATATTGTAATTGGTATGGTTTGTGTAAAAGACGAAAATTCTAATTTGTTAGTACTTTCGGAAAGAGGATATGGCAAACGTTCTGATGTGGGAGAATATAGAATCACCTCGCGTGGAGGAAAAGGGGTGAAAGCAATGAGCATTACAGACAAAACAGGCAAGCTGGTAGCTATTAAAGAAGTTGAGGATAGCAACGACTTGATGATTATTAACAAGTCTGGTATCACAATCCGTATGAAAGTAAGCGATTTACGTATTCAGGGCAGGGCAACACAAGGGGTAAAACTCATTTCTTTGGGTAAAGATGATGAAATATCTTCCATTGCCAAGATTGAAAAAATAGACGAGGAAGAGACGGAAATAAGCACTACCACAACAGAAGAAAATACACAACAAATTGATACAAACAATACTATTTAAATCTATAAAGTTATGAACAAAAAAATCTTACTAATAGCCCCTTTCCTATTGGTTGGTTATGTAGCCAAAGCACAAGTAGGTGCGGCACAAGTATATTTACAAGAGGGCAAACTCAATAAAGCCAAAGAAGCCATTGATAAAGCAATGGAAAACGAAAAAGATGCTAAAAAGTCCAAAACTTGGTTCACCAAAGGCGAAGTATACAGCGGTATTGCTATCAGCCAACTCAAAATATTTTATGACTTAGATAGGCAAGCCTCAAGAAATGCGTATAATGCTTACAAAAAAGCAATGGAGTTGGAGCCCAGCAAAAAAGGATATTACAAAGATGCTGAAAATTCGCTAAAAACTAAAATGTACGCAACCGCCATCAATCAAGGGGCTAATTTGTATAAGGAGAAAGACTTCAAAAACTCTCTTGACGCAATGGATGTAGCTTTAGAAACCAATTACAATAAAGATACAACAGCTATTTTTTATGCAACGGCTATCGCTTGGGAAGCAAAAATGTATGATAAGTTTATCGTATATGCAGAGCAAATGGCTCAATTACCATTTAGTAAAGATGTTTTGAAAATGAACACCTTACAAATGGCATATTTGTATGCTGGCGAGAAAAAAGATTATGCCAAAGCTACCAACCTATTGGAAAAAGCCTTAGAGAAAAACCCACAAGAGCCGCAATACTGGCAGATGCTTTCTGAAATGTACGAAACACAAGATGATAAAGAAAAAATTATCACTTTTTACCAGAAAGCTACTAAGCAATTCCCTAATGAATTTATGTATCAACGGGCTTTGGGAGTAGCTTATTTTAATAAAGCGGTAGCTCTCAATAAGGAAGTAAACAAGAAAAAAGAAGAAGAAGGGTTAACAGGGCAACTCAAAGACCCCAAAAAAATAGAAAAACTAAAAGAATACAATAACAAAGTAGATAATGAACTTAAAAATGCTCTTCCTTATATAGAAAAAGCAGACCAGCTCAAACCCAATGATTTTGACACAATGGATTTACTCAGAACTATCTATGATGCTTTGGGTATGAAAGACAAAAAAGACCTAATGGACAAAAAAATAAAAGCCATCGGAAAAGAATAAATTTTAGGGGAGTTCTGCTCCCCTTTTTTTATTTTGCAAAGTCAATACTTCTTTAACCACACAGGCAAGCATACCCAAACCGCCCACAAAGAAGCTATTAATCCTCCTATATTTCCTATAGCCAAAGAAAACCAAAAAATCTCCTTATCCCCTTCAGAAATAAAAGGTAGAAAACCTAAAATACTTGTAAGTATCGTAATAAACATTGGCATAAATTTTTGAAAAGATATTTTTAATAATTTATGCATTTTTCTATGGTTATCACCATTTTTATTCCAATCAATGAGAATAAAAATGGCTGAAGAAATAGCCGTACCACTGAGCATCACAAAAGCGGCGTATCCGCCTTGGTCGAAGTAAAAATTCCCCCAGTAAAAAATCATAAATAAGCCAATAAAACATATAGGTATAATAAGTATTGTATAAATAGCTTTTTTTATACTCTCAAAAGTAATACTACAAACCACAAAAATCCCTATAAACACAATACCAAGTAACTCATATTGCCTTTTCTTTTGCTCTTTCATAAAAAAGCTAAATTCTTGTTGTGAGGCTTTATAGCCACTTGGCATTTCTTTTCTCATTTCTTCTAATTTTTCTTCCAAAAATTTATTACCAAACTTCTGGCTCCCCATATATTCAAAAGAAATAAGCCGTAAGTATTCTCTATTTTCTTTATAAATAGCATTAGAAGTTGTATAAGATTTTAAATCTCCTATGTTTTCAATTTTAATAATTTTATTATCTGCATCATACAAAGTACCATAACGCAACATACCATAATTAAAATCTTCGGCATTATTATTTCTAACTTGTATGGGTATATATTGAGAAGCAATGGGTAAGCTTGCTTGCCAAGTAGTAGGTTTTGCCCAAAATTGTATAATTTGCATAATTTTTTGCGTGCTTATCTGATTTGCCTGAACCTTATAGCTATCTAACATCAAATACAACTCTGTAGAACTTTTTTCAAAATAATTCATTTTTTCATTTGTATTTACCGTTTGAATACGTTTATGTTTAAGAAGTTTTTGAGCAAGTATTCGAGCTTGCTTATCTAATTCTTTATAGTTGTATCCCCGCATTTCTACTCTAAAACTCCCCATCTGTTCTGAAATTTTGTTAGAAAAACCCTCTCCTACGCCATAAATATTCCAAGAAACCCCACCTAAATCTAAAGATTGTTTAATGATTTGATTTTTAAGAATAAAAGGGTAGCCACTTCTTTCTGATTCAGATGTAAAATAAATAAGAATATTAGCATATTGCCCAGAATAAATACTACTCACAAACTTCTTTACTCCTTTACAATCTTGTAAATAAAGTTCCATTTTCTCTATTACTTTGTTCATCTCTGATAGTGTTACACCCATAGGCATTTCTGCATTCACATACAAGATGGTTTCATCAGGTTTTCTATAACCCGAATTCTCATAAATATTGTAGGTAAAAAGCCTGAGCGAACCTCCCAAAAATATATCTATCTTAGGGCGAATATGCTCCAAATACCATTCATTCCCCAAGGTTTTATTATACCACTCCCAGCCAGCAATTTGTGTAGGCAACAAAAAAACAGGTAATCCAAAAGATAAAACTATAGAAATTGTAAAAATTTTAGAGTGTTTTTGTAAAAAAAATATAAAGTTTTCATATACAGAAAAAAGTATATATTGCTTACGTAAGTGAGTGAAACTTCTTTTATTAAGATAAATATTGTTTTTATATAAGAATTTACCCATAGATTTTGTAAAACCAGCAGCTACAAATACTGAAATAAACATATTAGCAGAAACTACTAGCACAAAATCTGTTAAATCCATTCGTTCTTTTTCGGGCAGAAAAAAAATCAGAAGTAAGGCAGCTACTATGCACATACTTAAGCCCAACAAAGCCCTTAATAAAGAATTCCAATTCTCCTCATGATGATATTTTTTTCGCTTGAGATACTCTACAACCATAATGGCATTATCTATAATCAAGCCCATAGAAACTGTAATGCCTGCTAATGTATAAAGGTGTACAGTAATATGCGTGAAATATAAAAAAAGTGCCAAAAGTGCCAAATTGATACATAAACTGCTTAAAATAATCAACAAATTACGCCAATTCCTATACCATAATAGCGTGAATATCAATAGTATAGATAAAGAAAGTAAAGCTCTTTGGTAATTCTTATTGATTTCTTCTGATAAAACTTCTACTTGATTACTCTCTAAAATTAGTTTAAAACCTTTTGGTAAAAAGGCAGCTTTTTCAGCAATTTGTTTTTGTAATTGTTCTGCTGCTACCAACTGATTTACCTTTGAACGGGTATAAATAAGTAAACGGACAGAATTTAGCCCATTGATGCGATAAAAATATTGTGCTTCTTGCTCTTGCAAATAAACTGTTGCAACATCACCTAAACGAATAACCTGCTGAGAAATAGAATTATCAGCATTATGAATGTATTTAATCACTATATTTTCCAGCTTTTCCACAGAAGTATATACTTGCGAGGGGCTTAGGCGGACAGAAAACTGCTGCTGATTCTCCTTGAAAATACCTATATAGAAAAATTGTGTATTTTCTTGCATACTTTTGATAATGTCTGATATTTGTATTTCATATTTTCGCATTTTTTCAAGATTATAAGAAATTGTAATCTGTTGATTTTCAGATCCCAGAATTTCTATCTTTTCCACATTTATATTAGACGAAAGTGTATTTCTGAAAACATCTTCTGCTATTTTTTTGATATAAAAAGTGCTTAAGTTAGCATTCACAGAATACACCAATAATGGCTTTTTACTCTCCTCGTCTGGGCGGCTCTGCTCTATACTTGGATAAGAGCAATTCTTGGGTAATTTCGGATAAAGTTGCCGAATAAGGTTGGCTACTTCAAAGCGAGCAAAATCTAAATCTTCTATTTTATCAAAATATAAACTAACAGAACCATAATCATAACGAGAAACAGAAGTAATCTTTTTAAGATTAGGAATTTGAGAAAGTGAATTTTCTAACAAAGAGGTTACTTGTTGCTCTACATTTTCAGGGTCTGTTTGAGAAACTTGAAAACTTACCGTAAGAATAGGCTCATATCGAGCAGGCATCAAATCTACTGAAAGTTGAGGTATCAGAAATATTCCTGCTATCGCTAATAATAAAAAGATAAAAATCACTCTAAAGGGAGAAAACATGTTATTTTTTTAACTTTTTAGGCTTTACTAATACTTTATAGGCTAAGGATACAAAAAATAAAGAAGTAAACGTACCAAAACTCAATCCCCCCATAATAGAAAGTACAAAAGGTCTTTGCAGGTCTCCGCCGATACCATTATCAAATAGAAAAGGTATTAAAGCTAAGATATTTGTTAAAGAAGTCATCAAAACAGGTTTGAAAGAAATCTCTCCAGCTTTAGCGATAGCTTCCTCAAGTGGCATTATCTCTCTCAAACGATTGATAGTATCTATTTTCAAAATGGCTTCATTATCAATTACGCCAAGCATTACTACCATACCAATTGCCGACATCACATTCATAGAAGCCCCCCCTATAAGTATTCCCAATAAACTTCCTGTAAAACCTAAAGGTAAAGTAAGAAGAACTACTAAGGGCTGTCTTAAACTTTCAAACTCTACAGTTAGTATCAAATATAACAAAACCACAGATATCAGCAATATAAAATAAAGCTTTTGTAAATTTTCTCTGTTCTCAAAATACTCCCCACCAAAATCAGCTTGTAAACCATTTTTCTGAATTTCTGGAATAAGCTTATTAGCTATTATTTGAGGCTCTGAAATAGAGGAAGGTATTTCCACACTGTGAAATATACCTATTTTATCAGCCATAATTGTTTTGTAATCTGTTACGAAATTTACCGCCATAAAATCAGATAATCTATACGTACTATTGCTATCTACAGTAATGACGGTATTTTGTATTTTTAATAAAAAATCCTCTTGATTTTCTGTTAAGCTGACAGGCAAACGATTACCAAAATTTCTAAATACAGTAATCTCTCGCTCAGAAAATACTTGCTGTAATTTTTTAATGACCAATTCCTTACTAATACGATAATTGTTCAATTTATTGATATCTAATACTATCTGAGCGTAAGTCTCTTGTTTTCCACCCTTTCCCAGACGAATTTTTCCCTCATTATTTTTAGAGATAATAGCTTGTATTTTTGCATATTCTACCGTAAAAAGTGGGCTATTGTTACGTAATTTTATTTCATAATAAGGTATATTACTCTTAAAAATAAGATCAAATACATTAGGAGCATCTGCTATCTTAAAATGAGCTTGTGGATAATTATTAAGGAAGAAATATTCTATATTTTTCTTAATCTTATTTTTATCATCAATATCTTTTAATAATAAATATACCTGAGCCTCCGAAAGTGCTTGAGCCTCTCTTTGAAATAAAAAATCTGCTATTCCTATGTCGCTCTCCGAAAAAGAATAATACTTTTGATACCTATTTAATAGCATTTTTATACGTTGCTCATTTTCTTCTAAACTAATAGGTTCATTCCAGTTTATTTGTAAAACAATATCATTTCTTTTTATTTCAGGCAAACCTTCTATAGGTAAAAAAAGGAAGATAAATAAGCCCAAAATGCCCACCAGCAACATTAAAGAAAAACTTAATAAAGGGGAAAGAAGCAAATAAGTATATATTTTTTTATAAATTTTAAGTAAAAAAAGATAAATTTTTGTATCTTCTTTAGGCATCTTTTGAGATTTTTGAAAAAAAATCAAATACAACAAAGGTAATAATATACAAGAAACCAATAGAGATGCCACTAAAATAGCTCCCACAGAAATAGCTTGATCAGTAGTAAAAGCCCCTGCTATTCCTCCTATAAAGACCAAAGGAATAAAAACCGCTAAAGTAGTTATTCCTGAACCAAGCAAAGGAGCAAACATTTCGGAAGTACCCCAAATGCAAGATTGCACAAGCGAAAGCCCTTGCAAACGTTTTTTAGAAATATTATCAAATATGATGATAGCATTATCTATCGTCATTCCTAAACCTAAAGCCAAACCCGAAAGAGATACAATATTGATAGATACGCCCATTATCCAAAATACTAAAAAACTAATTACCAACGAGGAAGGTAGAATAATACCAATAATGAAAGGTATCTGATAATTTCCAATAAAAATAAATAGAATCACGAAAGCAAAGAGCCCACCCCAAAGTAAGTCATTTTGAAGATTACTAATACCTGCCTCTAATAAGTCGTATTGATTTTGACTAAGTTGAAACTTTAAAAAAGGGTATTCTTTCTTCAAAATATTTATTTTTTCGGTAATTAAGGGCATCAACTTATCCATTTGAGCATTAGACTGCTTATGTAATGTCAGTACAAGAGCCGAGTGATTATTTGCTAAATGTAGCCCTTGCGACCGAGCCGTTGTCTCCTCAAATTCAGCTACTTGCGTAATAGGAATAAGATTTTGTTGCCTATTCATCACAAAAAGTTTTTGTAAATGCTCTATACTCCCTAAAGTTGTACTAAACTTCAGAAAATACCTATACTGCCCATCAGCTACAGAAATTGCTCCAAGTTCTTGATTACTATCAGCTATGGTTTTAAGCACTTGTTCCTCAGTGATTTGTAAGGCTTGGAGCTGTTCCGCTCTAAAGCGAATCCCTATTATTTTATGTTTCAAACCATTGATATCCACCATTGATACACCTTCTGTAGCTTCTAATCTTTTTTTTAATACTTTTTCTGTTAGTTCCGAAGCTCTCAATATATCTGTTTTTTGGATAGGGGTAATTTGCAAACGTATCAAAGGTATATCTGCCGTACTAATACGCAATACCTGAGGACGTTGCATTTCCCTTGGCAAGTTGGGAGTCAATTGGTCTATTTTTTCGTTGATTTCTACATATAAATATTGCATTTTCGCTCCGTAGTCAAAAAACAATTCTATCAATCCATTCTCTGCATTTGCTTCACTACGCATATCGCGTAAGTAAGGAAGTGTCAGCATTTTTTCTCGGATAGGGCGAAGTATATTTTGCTCTATTTCGGCAGGCGAGCCATTGGGAAGCAAGACTTTAATAACTATTCTGGGAGCATCTGTTTCGGGTAGAAGCGAAACAGGCAAGCGATAAAAAGCTAAGATACTAAATAGTATAACTACGAAAAAAGTCATCAACACACCTACAGGGCGTTTGAGTAGGAAAGATAGTATCATTTTTTAGTACGTACAGGTGAATCGTGATTAAGTTGAAGATTATTAGATACTATAATCACTTGGTTTTCTGATAATCCTTCTAATATTTCTACTTCTTCGGTATTCTCCAAACCTGTTTTCACATAATTCCATTTTGCCAAGCCGTTTTCTACACTAAAAACAACCTTTCTGCCACTACGGATAACTATGGCTTTTTTAGAAACCAACAAAGTATTGCGTTGGGGAGCTTCTATTTTTACTTGTAAGTTTGTTCCTAAGAAAATACCCTCTGGCTTTTTGATAGAGATCTTCACTCTAAAAAGTCCATTTATGCCAATTTTAGGGTTAATTTCTGTTACAACCCCCTCTAAAATACATTGTTTTTCTTCTTGGCAGTTGATAGGAATAATTTGAGCCTCCTGACCAATTTTTATCACTGTCAACTCACTCTCTAAAATTTCGGTAATGGCTTGCAAATCTCTTGTACCGTAAAGCGTACAAACCGACTGCGAAGAAGAAATAAAATTACCTGCTTTAATACTACAATCAGAAATAATACCTGAAAAGGGAGCTTTTAGTTGCGTATAAGAAAGTTGCAGACTTGCCTCCTTAATAGCCAACTCTGCTGCACGAACCCCTTTACGTGCCAAAATTCGTTCATTAAGTTCTGCTTTGAGACCCATATTTTCTAATGCCAAATCGCCCCCATAATCTAAGACTTCTTTTATATATTCTTCGTAAGCGACTGCTCTTTGATTTTTAGCTTTTTCTAAAGCTAACTGAGCTTCCCTGCTATCTAATATGGCAATTACTTGCCCAGCAGTTACTAATTCTCCATTTTGCACCAAGACTTTTTCTATATAACCCTGCGAACGAAATTGCAGAACCGCTTGCTCCTTAGCTTCTACTTTTGCATTGGATTGTATGATATAATTGAAGGCTTTTTTTTGAACTTTTTTTGTTTCCACCTCCAAAATTTCTTCTTGCTGAAGCCTTGCCCCCAACGTTCCAAGCTCTGTGTTTTCTTTACTTTGCTCTTTTTTGCCACAAGCTAATAAAAGTACGCAAAGAAACATATATATATCACTTGTTTTCATAAAAGTTTTTTGCAAAAATAGTTGTTCACTGCTACATAGTGTATTTATTTTTAATCATCTATTTCAGCATTGTAACGTGTTTCAATTTGCGATTCTCAATTTCTATAAGCATAGGAGTTTCTACTTTGTATTTATTAGCTATATACAATAATATATCAGCATTTTTTAATTGACGCCAACTAACCGAATTTATACGTTTTATTTCTTTTTCCAAAATAAACGGCATTTTTTTATTTTTTTGATAGTAAAAGCCTATATATCTCGCAGATGCTTTACGTTTTACATACTCATCTATATACCCAACACAAGTATTACAATCTGTTTCAGAAATAAAAAACAAAATACAATTATCTTGCTGTACTTCTGTATCTATGAAATTATGTAAAAAGTCCTTGTTACCACTTTTACAAGAAGTTATTACTAACAAAAATATATAGATTATACTATTTATTTTTTTTTGATAATCTAGCAATATACAGCATTGTTGTTTCATTATAGTTTGAGTTTGATGAAAAAATTAGATATTCTTCGTTTTTAGCGTAAAGTAAAGAATATACTTTCTTAGGCATTTTAATATCTTTGTACATCTTTTTTTCATGCTGAACATTATAGAGTTGTAGATATCTTTCCTCTACTTCTCCCATTTTAGAATGATATTCGGTTACATTTTTGCATTTATCTTCTATGGGAGAGCGATATTGTTTAAACACAAACTCTTCATTATTCATGAGAAAAGATGGAACTGATACCACTATATTTGTAGCATTTCTTTTTGTATCAATTTCAAAAACAGTATTTATATCTATTCTTGTACCAAATGGGACACCTGATACCTTAGAGGGTGAAAATTCAGAATAACCTCTAATTTTTTTCTTTATCTCTTTCGTTTGATTATGATAAATATATATCACATCATCATGAGGATGTATAACAACATAATCTCTACTTACAGGCAACTTAGAGATAGCAGGAAACGTCTCACCTATAAGGCGTTGATGCTGGTATGGGCTATCTTTCTCGTATCCTATATAATTTTCAACATATTTTTTTCCTTGTTTATATATACTCAATATCTTTGCCGAGTTAATATAATGTTTCTCACCCATAATGGTGTATTTTGTACTCGTTCCACTGTACTCTACTGTGTTTATTTTAGCATTACTATCTTCCGAAACATATAAAAATTTAGGAAAAAAATATGGCTCATTGAGAGTATCATCATAAACTTTATTACTCTTCAAAAAATGCCCTGAGGTGTCATAAACCAATAGTTTGCTAGTTTCATCTATAATATAAATTTTATTATTATTGGCGTATAAGCCTGCAATCGCACGATATTCTTGTTCAGCCCCCCCCGTATGGCCTATTTCTGTTTCTCTTACAATATGATTTTTTTCTATCTTTAATAACCTCAGTTTTTGAGTACTGGATGCAGTAAGCAAATATCCTTGTTCCCATAAATCAAAATTAAAAGTAGAGTAGCGTTCATTATCCGGTTTTACAGAAATGGAGTCATAAATTATTATTTCTGCTTCCTCAATATTTTCGCTTAATTCATGCTTTGTTGAACTACAAGACACAATAATAGCAGTAATTGTACTTAAATAAAGGTATAATATATATTTTTTCATAATTTTACAGATTAAGGAGCATTGCATCCAGCACAAACTTATTTAAAAAAATAATTTATGCTGGATATAATGCTTCTTTTACTAAAGAATCATCAAAGATTACACTCCAAAACATAGCAATCCGTTCCGCATTTTTTACAGCTACGAAACGTAGAACCGTCAGGATAGGTATTAACATTTAATGTTGCTAGATTATATGCTAAAGCTGGTGGTGGCGAAAGTTTGTTGGTAGTCTTTTGAGCAGCTAAACCAAGGTACATTAATACAAATGTACTTATTACTATTATTTTTTTCATAATCTTATTTTTGACATTTATTAGTTCTACAATCTTCCCCACATTTTACACAAACATAAAGAGGACTTCCTCCTAGAGGTTTTATGCTCTCGAAAGTGGTATACGCAAGTCCACCATCATCAGCATACAATTTGCCATTTGTTGTATTCTGCCCTTCTATTTTTTGTGGAGCAAAGATAGCTACATTTGCCAGCAACACAGCCAGCACGCCCAGTTTTTTTAGTTTGTTTTTCATACCATTAAAAATTTTTAGGTTTTAAAATTGATTTAACGGCTGCAAATAAAAAAAAAAAAAAATCAGATTTCCAAATTTTTTACCTATTAAATATTGCACCTTAATCAATTTTTTGTAGCCTAAGAATAATTATCTCAAAAAAGTCTTCTGTTTGGCTATCTTTATCAGGCAGATATAGACCATCTTTTGCCACAAAAGGAAATATGGAAGATATAAATCTTTTTTCAGGAGGAAAAGTGAGGTAATCAAACTCCAAAATTTTGTTAAAATCTTTGTCCAAAACAATAATTATCCAAGTTTTATGACCATTTTTTTCTATCCTGCTTGCAAAGCGATAATACACTTTTCTGTACTTGTCATAATAAATACTATAATAAAAATTTGATGTACCTTGAATACGAAGATGTTCTTCTTCATTAAAAGTGAAATTTTCTAACTTTTGAGGAGGCTTCATATTAGCATTAGCTACAAACTCTATGTTTTTGGGTGAATTATTATCTGTAACAATAATATTATCCGAAGCCATAAAACTATATACAAATTTTTTCTCATCATTATTAAAGCATCTGTAAAAGTAAGAAAAAATGTAAGGATATGGATTCTTAACATAAATATTCGGGTAACTTGTTGGTAAATAAGTGTTAGCCCCTGATTGCAAATCAACTACTTGATGGATTTTTTTGGATTTATAGAATTCTTGAGATTCAGGTTTCAAATAAGGGTAAGTGGCAATATGAATTTGATTATCAACCTTTACCATTTGGGCGAAATAGTTACTTAAGCCCATTGAGGGTGCTTCAGAGTCTTTGTAATTTGACAAATTGTAAGTACGAGTAATTTTTTTTGCCTCATTTGCTATAAAAAGCTTATATTGAGTAGCATTTAGTAAAAATATAGTATCTTTGTTAAGATATAGAAAGCCTGAAACTTGTGATATGCCATCAGGTCCTTGTCTGTTGAACGTTATCTTTTTAAATAGTTTTTGTGTAACAAGATTATAGAATAATAATGTATTATTTTCTTCTAATATAATGAGTGTGTCATCACCCAAAATATGACCATTAATTTGAATTGGACGAGTTACGCTATCAATCGGTAGTTTTATTTTTTTATACACCGCCATAGTGTATCGATAGCTGCCCGAATTTTTATTGCAGGCAGCTATCAAAATCACTAAGCCAAAAAATAGGTAAAAGTGTTTTTTAGCACTCATTTTTTTTTCAATTTTTAAGGAACTTGAACGGCAGGAATGCAACCATAACCATCTCCCCCACAGGTAATTATTAAATAACCTGGTATTTCCATTTGAGAATATTTATACTCTCTGTTATCATCTCCCATGTTATCTATAAATAACACAGTTTTTTTCTGCCCTTCCGCTTTTTGTGGAGCAAAGATAGCTACATTTGCCAGCAATACAGCCAGCACGCCCAGTTTTTTTAGTTTGTTTTTCATACCATTAAAAATTTTTACGTTTAAAACGTATTTAACGGCTTGCAAATAGAAAAAAAAAAAATCAGATTTTCAAACTTTTTGCGTATTTTTTTCATCACTCAGCTACAAACTCTACTAAATCATAGACCAATTCGTCTTCATTATCAGTGAAACGTTGTATCCACATTCCTTCGGAAGTGAAAAATAAGTTCATTGTATTGTAATTATTAAGTTGATTAGTTTCGAATAAAAGAACTTCTCCTATATTTTCAAAACTTTGATTAAAAATCCCCAAAAAACCCTTTGAATATCTTTGCTCCTTACTTTCTTTAGCGATAGGAATATCTATCATTCTATAAAACTCTCTTTTATACGGATTATAGTAAATATTAATATATGCAGGACTTTGATTAGCTATTTTTGTATTCTCCTGCGAGCTTTGAAGCCGTTTTTTTAAAGCTGGAATTTCAGTAAAATTGGGAGACTGTAATTTTTTCTCCTCTAAAATTTTATATGCTAAATCTATTTTGTAAATATGTTGATCGGCAAAAAAACTATAAATAAACCTATTTTCATTAACTAAAAAAACTCTGCTATGGAAATTTACGGAAGTCGTAAAATATTTTTTTCTGTAAAGCTCAGGAAAGCTCATCTCATAATGAAAATCTTTTGTTTCTAGGTTCAAAACAATGCTTAATGCCTCTCGCTCAAAGAAACTATCTTTGTAAGGATTATCATCAGGCGAGGAAGTAATATGAAGCTGATTATTTATCAATACAATTGGATGATGAAATGGAAATATCTCTGGCATAGCAGTAATAGCTGAATGTTTTTTCTGCTTAATGAGTGAATATTTTTCTTTTACTTTACCTGTTTTATCTATCAAAAAAACTTTATACTGATAGCTATTTACTACAAAAATACTATCATCATTATGGTATAAAAATTGATAAACTTTACCAATACCCTCTTCCCCTTCATTGAGGAACTTTATTCGCTCAGATAATTTTTTTCTCTCAAAACTGTATATATCCAATGAATTAGCTTTACTATTAAGAAAAACCAAATATTTATTTTTTACTAACTGAGGATTAAAAAGATGCTGAGGAGTTAGGCTATCTAAAGATATATTGACGCTCTTAACTACTTTTATTTTGTTTTTGAAACTTTGACGTCTTGTTTCTTGCTGCTGACAAGAAAAAGAAATAATAAGAAGAATAAAGAAGATAAATTTCATTAGCGTGATTTTTAAAAAATGGTTGGGGTGATTGGCAGTACCCCAACCAAACAAAATTTAGGGTGTAATAACAATATCATCAAGACATTCATCACCACCATTTATACAACCATAAAAATTAACACCAGAAACCGTCCAATCTACCCAATGTCTGTTATTCCCATTAGAAGGATCGCTAATATCCACAGATATTTTCTTCTGCCCTTCGGCCTTTTG
>JANRLU010000215.1:0-1625 GCA_033762275.1 Thermonemataceae bacterium
GAGGTATTTTACAAGATTAGAGATAATTTTGTACGCCAAATCATTGATGTTCTCATAATTGGAACGCAAAATATTAACGAACAACTCAAAGCCATCATTCGCCCACTTACGTCTTCGGTCTTCTTCGGCTACTTTGAGTAAGTTTTCTCTCATATCCAACAAGGCATAGCCAAGAATATCCTTTTCACTTCTCACCTGATAAGCATAATTGAACCTTCCCTCTCCTATATTTTTAGCAAATTCAGAGGTTTTTTTTAGGTTACTGATTAGTGCGTTGATATTAGTAGCCAACACGCCTATTTCATCTTGTCGGTCATATAAAATTTTCTGAGAAACATCTCCAGAAGCAACCTCTTGGGTAACGGCAGCCACACTATTTAAGGGGCTAATAAACCTATTGCGTAGATAAAAATATCCTGCCACTAAGAAGACTATCAACGTGAGGATAATAAAGAAAATAAGAATTTGGATACCTTGTTGTGTACCTGTGTAGCCAGCTATATAAAGCGTAGTAAGCTCATTATGAAGATTTTGTATAGGTTTTGTTGTTTCAACAAGATTAAAATAGGCTTTTTGTACGTTCGGGTTATCTATTTTTTCTACTTCTTTGATGGCTATAGGGATTTCTCTCAGTGTGTCTTCTACTTTTTGCGTTTGTGTAACCAGCTTAGACACAACTGTATCAAATACAACTACTTCATTTAGTATAATATTAAGGTTTCTTTTGTAGAGATTCCAATCATCTAATAACTTGTTAAGTTTTATTTTACTTGTTCCCTTTGTAGTTGGTTCTATTTGTATTTCGTTGGTAAAAATAACCATTGAACGCCCTTTGGAGAGTATGTCCAAATAGTCATCGTATTCCATTATCAGGTTTTGCAAATCTGTTTTATTTTCTTTATTTCCGCCAATGACCAAACCTGCTCTGAAAGGAACTTGCCCCAAAGTTTTTTCGGCTTTTCTGGATATTTCCACTTTAGCAGCATCTCTGCGAAGGTAAATACTTGAAACGTACACCATAAGGAAACTCAATAGTACCAAACCCACAGCGGCGGCAAAGAAATAAGTAGTTAGTTTTCTGATACTCCAAGCTTTTTTACTCATTGCTAATGGTTATTTTAATTTTGTAATTGTATTTTTAGAGCTATCAAAGCTAATAGTTTTTTTTAGAAAAAAGAAAAATCTTTGAATGAAAATAAAAAAACACAAGATTTTCTCTTGTGTTATGAATATATTTTTAAAATATAGAAATTTTAGTCGGCATCCGAAATCGTGTCAGAGTTTCCAGATATGGAGTCTCTCATTTTAGTATCAGCAATGACATTTTTCATTTTGTAATAATCCATAATACCTAAATTCCCTGTTTTGAACGCTTCGGAAATAGCTTTTGGTATTTCTGATTCAGCTTCAATTACTTTTGCTCTGGCTTCTTGTGCTTTGGCTTTCATTTCTTGCTCTAAAGCAACTGCCATCGCTCTACGCTCCTCTGCTTTGGCTTCTGCCACTTTCAAATCAGCCGCAGCTTTATCTATTTGCAACTTTGCCCCAATATTTTCTCCCACATCTATATCAGCTATATCAATGGATAGAATTTTGAAGGCTGTTCCTGAATCTAAACCTCTGGA
>JANRLU010000216.1:0-5506 GCA_033762275.1 Thermonemataceae bacterium
TGGCTAATTTTACTTGATTGCTTGCTTCGTTTCGGGTTTTTACAAACTCTTTTTCCAATAAATCAAGAGCATCTTGCTCTTCAGGGGCAATATCCAAACTCAAAATAAGCTCTTTCTCTCCTCTACGCATCGCTAAAAGCCTATGTGAGGGGATTTTAGCGATAGCTTCACTCCAATCAAAGTAGTCTTTGTATTTTTGGGCTTCTTCACTTTTTTCTTTGTTGGGAAGCACTTTGGAAGTAATAAGGGCATTTTTGAGAAATAAATCTCTCATTTTTGCTCTTGCTTCTTGGGCTTCGTTGATAAACTCCGCAATAATGTGTCTTGCTCCTTCTAAGGCTTCTGCGGTAGAATTTACTTCTTTTTCAGTGTCTACAAACTTTTGTGCTTCGGCTTCTATGGCTATATTTTCTTGCTCCAAAATAAGTAAAGCGAGCGGTTCTAAACCTTTTTCTTTGGCTATGGTAGCTTTTGTACGTTTTTTCGGGCGATAAGGTAAATACAAGTCCTCCAAAATTGCCATTGTTTCGGCAGCAAAGATTTTCTTTTCCAAATCTGGCGTTAGTTTTCCTTGCTCTTTGATGGATTTGAGGATAGTATCACGGCGTTTATCGAGTTCTTCCAACTGCTCTAATCTATCTCTGATAGCCATAATTTGCACTTCGTCCAAACTGCCTGTTAGCTCTTTCCGATAACGAGCAATAAAGGGCACAGTAGCTCCTTCCTTGAGCAACTCAGTGGTAGCTTCTACTTGTTTGATACTCACAGATAGCTCCGCAGCGATTTTTACAAAATAATTTTCTGACATTAGCTTTCATTTTTGGACTGCAAAAATAAGCAAAAAGTTTTTTGCTTGTTTAGTGAAATGCTTTTTAATTTTTAAGAGATTGAAAATTATATTAAATTTGTAGGATAACATTTTAAACTATGCAAACAGAACTTTCTGAGAAAGCTCATCAAGTTTTGAAACAATATTGGGGCTATCAGCATTTCAGACCTTTACAAGAAGAGATTGTTGTATCTGTGCTTTCAGGGATAGATACCTTAGCTTTACTGCCTACAGGTGGTGGTAAGTCCATCTGCTTTCAAGTTCCTGCTATGTGTATGGAAGGGCTTTGTATAGTGGTTTCGCCACTGATAGCTTTGATGAGAGACCAAGTTGATAATCTACGAAAAAAAAATATCAATGCTTACGCTATTTTTTCGGGAATGAGCAGAAGGGAAATAGACCATATTTTAGACCATTGTGTCTATGGAAAGGCTAAATTTTTGTATGTATCGCCAGAACGCCTGCAAACCGACTTATTTAAAGAGCGTTTGAAGAAAATGAAAGTAGCTTTATTGGCAATAGATGAAGCTCATTGTATTTCGCAGTGGGGTTACGATTTTCGTCCGCCTTATTTAGAAATCACTGAATTGCGTAAGCTTATTCCAGAAGTACCTTGTATCGCTCTTACCGCTACTGCCACCGAAGTTGTAAAAGGAGATATTCAAGAAAAACTTTCTTTTAAGCCTAAAAGAGAGGTTTTTCAGAAAAGTTTTTCTAGAAAGAACCTTTCTTACTCTTGTTTTTATGAAGAAAATAAAACTCAGAAAGTTTTACAAGTACTCAAAAATGTACAAGGCTCATCAGTGTTGTATGCAAATACACGCAAAAAAGTACAAGAAATAGCTCAAATCTTGCAACAAAATAAAATAAATGCTGATTTTTACCATGCAGGGCTGAGCAATGAAGAGCGTAGTCGTAAGCAAGAAGCTTGGATAAAAAACAAAACGAGGGTGATAGTGGCTACCAATGCTTTTGGAATGGGGATAGATAAGCCAGATGTCCGTACGGTGATACACTGGGATTTACCCGCTTCTCTGGAGGCTTATTATCAGGAGGCAGGTAGGGCAGGAAGAGACGAACAGAAAGCTTATGCAGTAGCTCTTTATGATAAAAATGATATTGAACAGCTCCAAATTAGCATATTAAAGGCTTATCCGAGCCTGACAGCTATAAAAAACACCTATCAAATGCTTGCTAACTACTATCAACTCGCTATAGGGGCAGGTAATTTGGCAAGTTTTGACTTTGATTTTAATCATTTTGTAAAAACCTTTAATTTGGAGGTTACAGAAGCTCATTTTTCATTGAAAATATTGAATGATGAAGGGCTTATCCAGCTAAGTGAGGCTTATTATAGCCCCTCAAAAATTTTGTTTTTGCTCAATAAAAATGATTTGTATGCTTTTCAGGTGGCTAATAAAAATTTAGAACCTCTCATTCAATTACTACTAAGAATGTATGGAGGGGAAGTTATCAATTACTTTACGAAAATTTCAGAATCTGCGATTGCCAGAGAGGCAAAAACAGACTCGGCAAATATTATCAAGGGTTTAGAGATTTTGGAAAATTTGCGGGTACTTATTTACGAAAAACAAAAGGATAAGCCACAACTTACTTTCCTCAGCCCTCGCCAAAATGCTGATACTTTAGCCATAGATATGGAAAAAATCAATAGTAGGAAAGAGAGGGACTTGCGTAAAGCAAAGTCTGTAGGGCATTATGTGCAACACAAAAATAGATGTAGAACGCAACTTTTATTAGAGTATTTCGGAGAAATAAGCTACGAACCTTGCGGGGTTTGTGATGTGTGTTTGCAGAAGAAAAAAGAACATAGGCTTAGTGAAAATTATTATGAACTTTATAGAGAAAGAATTTTTAAGGCATTGGAATATAAATCTTTAACCATAGAAGAGTTGTTAGCAATTATACAACCACAAACGAGAGAGGCACTTATAGAAGCTTTACAGAAAATAATAGAGGTAGGTGAGTTGGAATTTACCGAAGAAAACAAACTACGTAAAAATAACTGATTACCTAAAAAAATAACTGAAAAATAGTTTTTTTAAATAAAAAATTTTAAATTTAGGGCTTTATACAGAATAGTAATACTAAATTTTTTAGAGGAATGAAAAGAATCTTATCAATCTTATTTTTTACCCTGATAGTATCTGTATCTTTACAAGCTCAGTTTGTTGTAGCTGATTTTACGGCTTCTTCCACAAGTATTTGTGCGGGGCAGTCCGTAACTTTTACAGATGCCTCGTTGTATGGAGGTGGTGCAGCACCTATCAATTCTTGGTCTTGGAATTTTGACTACACTTCGGCAGGCTCGCCTGCTCCTTCACCTGCTACAGCAAACACTCAGGGACCCCACACGGTAACGTTCAATGCCTCTGGGACTTATGTGGTGCGTCTGACGGTAAGCAATGGGACGCAAACGGAAAGTTCTAACAAGGTGATAAATGTTTCGGTAGGAAGTTCATTGCCACTTGCGGAAGGTTTTGAGGGTACTTTTCCTGCGATGGGTTGGAGTGTTTCACACACAGGAACATACAATTACGATTGGCAGCAAAACACGACTACAGGGCAGAGTGGAACAAAATCTGCTTGGGCTGATTTATTTTCAAATAATATAGGTACTAGTACCTTACATTTAACTTTACCAAGAGTAGATTTATCAGGTTATGCAGGTGGAACTTTTGATTTTTATTTGGCTTATAGAGGCTGGTCAGGTGAGTATGCTACCTTAACTTTGCAAGCAAGTACAGATTGTGGGGCAACTTACACCAATATATGGCAAAAAACGGGTGAGCCTTTAGCTACAACAAACCCCACAACAGGTAGTGAGCTAAATACTCCTTTACCAAGTGAATGGCGATTGGAAAGTGTTGATATATCAAGTTTGGTAGGAAACCCCGCGGTTCAGTTTCGCTTTGCTTTGCAAGATACCTATACTAATAATTTATTTATTGATAACATCAATATCTCAGCTTTTACTTCTACTCCGCCCAATGCTCCAACAAGTCTCAATGCCACTGCTCCAGTGTTTAATCAGGTAAACCTCTCTTGGACAGATAACTCCTCAAACGAGTATGGCTTCAAAATAGAAAAAGCTACAACATCAGGAGGACCTTATACACAGATAGCTACAGTGGCGGCTAATGTAACAAACTATACGGATAATGCCGTAACGGCAAACACAACCTATTATTACCAAGTGAGGTCGTATATTGGTTCTATTAACTCTACTTACAGCAACGAGGCTTCTGTTACTACGCCTAATGTAGCCCTCAATTCGCCTACGGGTCTTACAGCTACGGCTGTTTCAAGCTCTCGCATCAACTTATTTTGGGTAGATGCTGATGTAAATGAAGATACTTACAAAATAGAACGATCCACAGATGGCACGAATTACACGGAAATTGTGGGAAATTTACCAGCTAATACAACTAGTTATTCAGATGTGGGTTTGACTGCAGGAACGCTTTATTATTATCGCGTGCGTTGTTCTTTGGGAGCAGCAAATTCACTTTATAGCTCGGTTGCACAAGCCACTACTTTTGTTGTTATTACAGCTCCAACTTCGCTTGTTGCTTCAGCTTCTTCTACATCCTCTATTGATCTTTCTTGGTCGGATAATGCTGATAATGAGGCGAATTATACAATAGAACGTTCTCTTGATGGTATCAATTTCACAGAAGTAGGACAAGTTGCCGCAGATATATTTAATTATACGGATATGGGACTTAGCTCTGGAACGCTTTATTTCTATAGAGTAAGAGGAAAGAATGGCAGTGTGTACTCCGATTATAGCAACATAGCTCAGGCGACACCTACGGTGGTAGTACTTTCCCCAACTGACTTGCAGGCAGTCGTGGTTAGCCCAACACAGATAGATCTTACTTGGACAGATAATGCCACCAATGAAGCGGGGTATATCGTAGAGCGTTCTCTTGATGGTGTTATATTTGAAGAAATTAGTGGTGCTGGGCTTGCGGCAAACTCAACGGCTTACGTAGATGCAGGACTGATAGCACAAACAACTTACTATTATAGAGTGAGAGCTTTCAACGGACCTCTTTTGGTTTCTGATTATAGTAATATTGCTCAAGCAACAACCCCTTCCCCAAATGCTATTATCAAAGATATGAGTAGCTTAGTTAATTTGTATCCAAATCCTAACAATGGTGCTTTCAAAGTGGATTTAACACCTCTTAACGTAAATGATGTGAAAATAGAAATCTATAATAGCGTAGGTTCAAAAGTTTTTGAGCAAGGGCTAATAAACACTAAAGAATGCTCTTTCAATCTTAAAAATCTATCTAAAGGAATTTACTATTTGTATTGTATTACAGACAACGAAAAAGTAGGTAAAAAGATAATTATTCAATAATATTAACTATTTCGGTAGAAAAAATCACAAAAAAAGTAAAACTTATTTTGTGATTTTTTCTTTATTATTTATCTTTGCGTCCTTAATTTGTTTTCAGTTGGAAAAACTAAAAAAATATGATATTGCTATAGCAAAGCTGCAAAACAAAACCTATCAATACTCTTGGGAAGATGACAAAAATTTTTTTGCTAACTTTGAAGAGAGTTTGGTAGAAAGTGCTACTTTTAAGGTAAAACTTGAACTTGTGAAATCAGATGTCTTGCTTCGTCTTAATTTCAATATAG
>JANRLU010000217.1:0-1766 GCA_033762275.1 Thermonemataceae bacterium
TAAACCTGCATTTTTCAAATAGATAAGATGACGAGATATTTTTGTTTGTGTAAAATCCAATATCAACTCCAAATCAGAGATACACATTTCCTTATTTTTGAATAGAAGATACATGATTCTGATTCTGGACTCATCACTAAATGCTTTGAAAATCTGGCTACCTACAGTGAGGTTAAAATGCTTTACTCTCATGATGTTTATTGGTTTGCTTTTTAAAAGAAACAGTATTTTATTATTTATATATTTGCTTGTGCAAATATAATTAGGTTTATTTTATGCTTCTATAAATCTTTATCATTTTTTATAATTTGTGTCTATCACCTGAGTCTATGACAAAAAAAGTATAAAATGTAAAAAAAAAGCCATATCATTGAATAAATAACCACAAATAAACAATGAATATGGCAGAATTTGATGTAAAAACATCATGCGAACATAGCGAATTATATAAAGTTTTACAAACAAAATTAGAGGGATTTCACCAATCAAGGCTCAAATTTTTAGTTTTGTTTCTGATTGCTTTACTCAAAGTGCAAACCGTATGTTTAACCAAGTTAGCAAATGGTTTTTCAGGCAAGGCAATCAAAAAATCTAAGGTAAGACGAATACAGCGTTTTTTAGCTGATTTTGACTTAGATTTTAATGTGCTTGCCCGTTTGCTATGGTCTTTTTTAGGCTTTGACCGTCAAAAAGTAGTCCTTTTAATGGACAGAACCAATTGGCAATTTGGGGTCAAAGAAGTAAATATTTTGATGCTTTCAGTGGCTTATCAAGGGGTAGCTGTTCCTTTGTTTTGGGTGCTATTAGACAAAAAAGGTAACTCCGACCAAGCAGAACGCATTGCTTTAATGGAACGCTTTGTGGCAGTATTTGGTGTGGAGTGTATAGATTATTTGAGCGCAGATAGAGAGTTCATAGGGCAGAAATGGCTTAGTTATTTGCAAGAAAAACAAATTGATTTTGTCATAAGGATTCGGGAAAATGCCTTGGTCAATGCCCAAAAAGGATTTCAAGTAAAACAATTATTTAGGCATTTGCGAGTCAATGAGGGCTATTTTTACACCAAAGAACGTCAAATTTATGGGGTCAAGGTCTTTATCTCTGCCCGAAGGGGTGTCAAAGATAAGCTCATTTTGATAAGTAGTCGTTTTACCTTGCTAAGTATAGAAAAGTATGCACTTCGCTGGGAAATCGAAACCATGTTTAAGGCTTTCAAAACGCAAGGATTTCAACTGGAAGATAGTCATATTACAGACTTGCAAAGATTTGAAAAATTACTTGCTTTGCTTAGTATTGCTTTTTATTGGGCATACCAAACGGGAATTGTGAAAGATAAGGAGGTTTTGCCTATACAAATTATCAAAAGTACAGGGAAGCAAGAATATTCTTTCTTTGTTTATGGTTTAGATACACTTACAGAAGTATTATTACAGCTTAATTATCAATTACTTAATAGATATGTTAAACTTTTGTCATAGACTCAGCTCTATTCTATAAAATTAATAGCACATAAGAGCAAATTTGGAGTATTTGCTCACCAAAAAAATTGCCAGCAAATATAAAGACCTTCAAAGTCGCGTAGATGCAAAAATTTTTGAGGCTAAAAGCCACTTTATCTTTGGAGAAAAGAGCAGAGAATAAATGGCTGACTATATTTTGAATTGGTATAACAACTTGTAAAATACTACTTTTTACCTTTGTATAGTTAGAAAGGAAGGATGAATAAGCAATAAGCTCAATTTTCCCTACTCACCTCTTTCAAACAA
>JANRLU010000218.1:0-8161 GCA_033762275.1 Thermonemataceae bacterium
TGTACCAAAAATGTAGAACCTGATGATGACAAGTTGGGATACAGCTATTTCCCCTTGGAAATTGGAAATTATATTATATACCAAGTACAAGAAAAAGATTATGTAGCTCGTGATACTACATCTAATAACTTTATACTTACAGAGTTTCAACTCAAAGAAGTCGTAATAGATACATTCACCAACCTTTCTGGGCAAAAAGAGTTTGTTTTGGAAAGGTATGTTCGTACTGATGAAAATGCAGCATGGCAAATAGACTCTGTATGGGCTGCTGTACGCACAGGCTCTCAGGCAATTAAATATGAAAATAATACGCCATACGTCAAGCTCCTTTTCCCTACGGCTAATGACCTCAATTGGAATGGAAACGCTTACAATAACTATGGCGAAAAGACCTACCGTATTACTGATTACAGAAAAAATTTACAATTAGGCGAACTATTTTTTCCCAATAGCCTAAAAGTGCTAATGGGTAACGACTCCAGCTTGGTAAGCCAAATTAAAAGAGAAGAAATTTATGTATTAGGCGTAGGAATGGCAATGATGGAACGCATCAATGTTCGTTTTAGAGCTGATGAAAATAACTTAGGAAAAGGATTGATAGAATCAGGAAAAGCAGAAAAATATACGCTGATAGGTTACGGAAAAGAATGACCTCTCCGTAACCTGTTTTTTTTAGTTTTCTTCAGCGAGTAACTGAGCTTTGGCTTTTGCCAATTCCTCCAACTGGGCTTTGCCCACACTTGGATAACTTAAATTGAGTTTTTCAAATTCTTTGTAGATAATAGAAGCAATCGCCAAACGGCTGAACCATTTGTTATCAGCAGGGATTACAAACCAAGGAGCGTAGTCCGTAGAAGTAGCTGCAATGGCATCTTCATAAACTTTTTGGTATTTATCCCAAAAAGGTCTTTCTCTTATATCGGAGAGAGAAAATTTCCAATTCTTACTTTTATCTTCTATCCTTTCCAAGAAACGTTTTTTTTGCTCATCTTTGGAGAGGTGCAAGAAAAATTTAAGAATTACCATACCATTTTCAGTCAAGTTCTTCTCAAAACGCCTAATTTGATTGTAACGCTTTTCCCAAAATTCTTTATTCACTTTTTTCACACTATCTATATCAGGCATATTTTCAGCTAATACATACTCAGGATGTACCTTTGTTACCAAAACATTTTCGTAATGGGAACGGTTATGTATGGCTATTTCACCTCTTGGGGGAAGAGCTTGCATATGCCGCCAGAAGTAGTCATGGTCTAATTCATTAGCCGTAGGAGCTTTGAAACTATATACCTTCACTCCCATTGGATTTAGTCCAGACATAATATGCTTTACAGCCCCATCTTTACCTGCTGCGTCCATTGCCTGGAAAATAATCAAAATGCTATACTGATTATGAGCAAATAATTTATCCTGAACGATAGCCAATTGTTTTTTACCTTCTTCCAAGAGTTTTTCGGCATCTTGTTTATTGATTTCCTTGCCCTTATACTTGGTGGCATACTCTTTAAGACTAACTTTAGAACCTTCAGGAACTAAAAAATCTTTGATGTTGATAATTTTTTCTTCAGAAAACATAAGCAAATTAGTTTTCTTGCAAGTTAAGCAATCATTAACCAAATGTTAAATGATTTTTAACTACACTACTTATTGACTTTACTCATTTTTCAGAGCAAGCCACAATATATCCTTTAATTCTTCTAAGTTTTGATGAGCCATAGAGGATACAAAAATATGTTCTATATTTTTAGGCAGTGTTCTTTTTCGTTTTTTTAGTTCTTCAGGGCTAAGCAAATCAGCTTTACTAATTGCTAAAAGCCGTTTTTTATCTAAAAGTTCGGGATTATATTTTTTGAGTTCTTTCAGTAAAATCTGATACTCTTTGCTTATGCTTTCTGTTTCAGCAGAAATAAGAAACAAAAGTATAGAATTACGTTCTATATGACGCAAAAAACGCAAGCCAAGCCCCTTGCCTTCCGCAGCTCCTTCTATGATTCCTGGAATATCAGCAAGTATAAAAGACTGATAATCTTTGTACTTTACTACTCCCAAATTGGGCGTGAGGGTTGTGAAAGGATAATCTGCAATTTCGGGTTTTGCTGCAGAAAGTACGGAAAGCAAAGTAGATTTTCCTGCATTGGGAAAACCCACCAAACCGACATCAGCCAAGATTTTAAGTTCCAAAACAATCCAAGATTCTATACCTTCTTCGCCTGGCTGTGCATACTGAGGGGCTTGTTTGGTAGATGTTTTGAAATGCCAATTTCCCAAACCACCTCTTCCTCCTTTGAGCAATATTTTTTCTTCACCATGTTCTGTTATTTCAAGCAAAATTTCTTCGGTTTCAGCATCTTTGGCGATAGTTCCTAAAGGAACTTCTACGATAATATCTTCGCCTTCAGCTCCTTTTTTGTTACTACTTTGCCCACCTACACCATCTCCCGCTTTGATGTGTTTACGATATTTGAGATGCAACAATGTCCAAAGTTGTGAATTACCTTTCAAAATAATATGCCCACCACGTCCGCCGTCGCCACCGTCAGGTCCTCCATTAGGAACATATTTTTCTCTGCGAAAATGCACAGCCCCAGCCCCACCTTTGCCCGAGCGAAAATTTATTTTTACGTAATCAATGAAATTAGAGGAACTCATAAATGAAATTTAAAGGTACGCAAGATACAGAAAAAACTTTATTTTGCTTTCGTATTTTCTTGAAAAAATCATAAAAAGCCTTCTCATAAATTTGGCGAATTGTTTTTAATTTGTAATTTAGCGACTCAAATTGGCAATCTTAAATACAAAATTTATGGCTTTAGTAGAACTTGTTATGCCCAAAATGGGCGAAAGTGTTATGGAAGGTACTATCCTAAATTGGCTCAAAAAAGTGGGTGATAAGATAGAGCAGGACGAGTCTATTTTGGAAGTAGCTACCGATAAAGTAGATACCGAAATCCCCTCTACCCACTCGGGTATTTTGAGAGAAATATTGGTGAAAGAAGGAGATACCGTACAAGTAGGTAAAGCTATTGCTGTCATTGATACTGACGGAAGTGGTAGCAGCCCTATTCCAAATACTTCAAGCCAAGAGGAAGTTGTAGAAAAAATAGAACAAGAAATACAAGAAGTAAAAACACTTGCAGAGCCTATATTGGGGCGTTTCTACTCACCTTTGGTGCTCAATATTGCTAAAGAAGAAGGCATCGGAATGGCAGAACTTGAAACTATAGAAGGAACAGGACAAGAAGGAAGGCTAACCAAAAATGATATTTTAGCTTATCTGGAAGCGAAAAAAGCAGGTAAAATTGCCAAACCACAAGCGGTCACAGAAGTTATTGCTAATGTAATTGTGGAAAGCTCCAAAACTTTGGTAGAAGAGGTAAAACCCGTACTTGTTCAACAAACTATCCAGCCTACACAAGAAGCAAAAATTGTAAGTACCCCCAAACAAAATATAACTATCTATGACGGCGACGAGGTAATAGAAATGGACAGAATGCGTAAGATGATTGCCCAAAGAATGGTAGACTCCAAACATACTGCTCCTCACGTTACCTCCTTTGTGGAAGCTGATGTTACCAACTTGGTATTCTGGCGTAGGAAAGTAAAAGATGAGATGCTTCAGAAAGAAGGAGAAGCTCTTACTTTTATGCCAATGTTTGTAGAGGCTATTGTAAAAGCTCTCAAAGATTACCCTATGATGAATATTTCTGTTGATGGGGATAAAATCATCAAACGCAAACAAATCAATATCGGAATGGCAGTAGCTTTACCCTCTGGCAATTTGATTGTTCCTGTTATCCATAATGCAGACCAACTCAATTTGGTAGGACTTACCAAAAAAATCAATGATTTGGCTCGCAGAGCAAGAGAAAATAAAATTAAGCCTGATGAGCTTGCAGGCGGCACTTACACCGTTTCCAATGTTGGTTCTTTTGGCAACGTATTGGGCACACCTATTATTATGCAACCACAAGTAGGTATTTTGGCTTTGGGGGCTATCCGTAAGCAAGCTTCTGTCATAGAAACTCCTTTTGGCGATACAATTGGTGTAAGACAGATGATGTATCTATCTCATTCTTACGACCATCGTGTAGTAGATGGAGCTCTGGGAGGAATGTTTGTGAGACGTGTTGCTGACTATCTGGAAGCCTATGACCTGAATAAAAATTTATTTTAAAATTTTTCACACAAAAGAGGTTTTTTTACAAAGACCTCTTTTTTTTAGGCTTTTTCTCCTAAAATTCTTTTTTTTAAACCTATTTTTTGAGCAAACTGATATAAATATTGGGCTTCTTTGCGGTGTTTTTTTTCTAAAAAACTTGGGAACTTATGCTTCTCCATAGAATTAATCAACTTTTCTAAATCCAAAAAACGCATTTCTTTTTTGGTATGAGACTTAAATATGCCACAATTAAAAACGGGCAAAACCTCTATTTCAGAAAGCTGGGTATGGGGCTTACCGTTCAGTTCTCCCTTACTGATGTGTAATTTTAGTAAAGGAACAAGTCTATCCCAAACAAAAATATCATAAGCTACAAAATCAGCTAAAGAATAAATTGCAAAACCTTTCTTTTTTTCTTGCTTAAAAGGACAAGAAAATTCATAGATTTCCATTGGTTGTGGGTTATGTGGGTGGCTTCCCAAAATAATATCTACACCACATTCCTCAAAAACTCGGTGAAAAGTACTAATAATATGCTCAGAAGGAAAGGCTTGATAGGCATTTCCGATATGTAAAGAAAGCACAACCAAGTCCGCATCTCTATGCTTAACATTCAGCACGTCTCTTTTAATTTCTTCTAAATCAGGATTTTCTATATTTAGCCTAATCATATTAGCCAAATATTTTTTATTTTCTTCCAATAAAAATTGATTCAAAGAAAATGTATAAGCTAAAAAAGCTATTTTAATGCCATTTTTTTCTATTATTGGAGGGTTTTGTCTTTCTTCTGGGCTGCGGGCTGTCCCCACAAAAGCTATTTTTTGTTGTTCAAGAAATTCAATCGTTGCTATCACACCTTCTTCACCCATATCCAAGCTATGATTATTAGCAGTAGAAAGTATGTCGTAGCCTTTATATTGTCCATTTCCGCTGAAAATCTCAAACATTTCCGCATTCGCATTAAAAAGCATATCCGAAAGCATCACTTCGGGTACTAAAGAAGCTGATTTTTTGAGATAAATGGGCGTTTCTAGGTTGGCAAATACAATATCAGCTGAAAAGAAAAAGTCTCCCACTTCGTCCCATAGATTTTGGGTATATTGTTTTTGAATCCACTCGTAAGGCATCAAATCACCGCCAGCTGAGATAGTAAGCCTTGTTTTTTCCTTAAAATCACTCGGTGAATTTATTTCTACATTTTGATTTTTGAAATATTGAATCGTTGCTGAAGGAAATACAAAAGGGGGGCGAAAATAATATTTGTACCCCAAGTATAAAATATCCTTCCAAGCAAAAAAAGCAGGACTTTCTTCAAAATTTTTTAGCGGTTTTTGCCAATTTATTCCCCAAAATAAAGAAATACAGCTGTACAAAAGCCTCAAAATAAAGACTAAAAATTTTCCTTTGAGGCTATAAGCCACTATAGGAGGCATTTTTATTTTTTTGTAGTTCATTGATTTTCAATACTTAAAAAAAGCATCATACAGCAGTTTGATGCCAAAACCAATAAAAATAAGCCCTGATACTACATTGATACTTCTTAGCACTTGAGGTGTAAAAAGTTTTCGGAGTTTGGCGGCAAAAAAAGCAATCGCAAACTCCGTAGTGAAAATAGCCAATAGACAAGCTATAAAAAAACTTATCTGTTCATTAAGTAAATAATCATCTGTTTTGAGTTTGGCGGCAATAGCTACCCAAAAAAAGAAATTTACAGGGTTGATAATGTTGAGCAAAACTCCTGTCGTAAGATAATAAATGATATTACCAAACTTTGTTTTGGGATATACTATTTTAGGATTTTTTTTAAAAATACTCAAAAAACCTAAAAAAATTAGTAAGCCTCCGCCTATTAGGCTGGTATAAAAAGGCATTTTCGGAATACTTGGCAAATAACTTGTACCAAGCAAAGCCCCCGTGATGAAAAAAGCATCAGAAAAAATAACTCCCAAAGCAATAAAAACGCCACTTTTATAGCCAAAATCTACACTATTCTGAACTAAAGCAAAAAATACTGTGCCAAGCATCAAGCTTAGCACAATACCTGTCCCGAAACCATAGATAAAAGCATCTATCATCAAATACTACAAGTCAGAGTAATCGTATGTATTCATATATTGTGTGGTAAAATCCTTACCATTAATAAAGTTAGGGTCATCCATTAGTTTAATCAATAAGGGAATAGTGGTTTTTATACCCTCAATTACAAATTCCTGCAAAGCCCTTTTCATTCTTACAATAACTTCTTCTCTAGATTGAGCCGTAACTATCACCTTGGCTATCATAGAATCATAATTTGAGGGAATGGTATAACCCGAATACACGTGTGTATCCACTCTTACGCCAGCTCCACCAGGAATGTGTAAGTTACTAATCGTCCCTGGTGAAGGTCTGAAATCCTTGCTGGGGTCTTCCGCATTGATTCTACACTCCATGGCATAAGCCTGTGGAGAATAATTATTACCTGATATAGCCACGCCTGCCGCTACTTTTATTTGCTCTTTGACTAAATCCCAACCCGTAACAGCCTCAGTAACAGGATGTTCTACTTGGATACGGGTATTCATTTCCATAAAATAAAAGTCCCCGTTTTTATCAAGCAAGAACTCTATCGTACCTGCTCCCTCATAGCCAATAGCTTTTGCTCCTTTGATAGCGGCTTCCCCCATTTTTTTACGTAAAGCCTCATCAAGCATCGGAGAGGGAGTTTCTTCTATTAATTTTTGGTTACGGCGTTGAATAGAGCAATCTCTTTCAGAAAGATGGCAAACATTACCGTATTGATCACCAAAAACCTGTATTTCAATATGTCTTGGGTTCTCTATAAATTTTTCAAGATATAAACCATCATTACCAAAAGCTGCTCCAGCCTCCATTTTAGCATCTTCCCAAGCCTTTTCAAACTCTTCTTCTTTCAAGATAATTCTCATACCTCTACCCCCGCCGCCAGCCGTAGCCTTAATAATGACAGGATATTTTATTTTTTTTGCTAATTTTTTTGCTTCTGCTACATCTTGTACTAATCCGTCAGAGCCAGGCACAATAGGTACACCTGCTGCTTTCATTGTAGCTTTGGCGGTGGCTTTATCACCCATTTTTTCTATTTGTTCGGGACTTGCCCCAATAAATTTTATATTGTGCTCTTGGCAAGTACGAGAAAAAAGAGCATTTTCGGAAAGAAATCCATACCCTGGGTGTATAGCATCAGCATTTGTAATCTCAGCAGCAGCGATAATACTTGAAATGCTCAGATAAGAAAGTTTGCTGGTGGGAGGTCCGATACAAACTGCTTCATCAGCGAAACGAACATGCAGACTTTCTTTATCGGCTGTAGAATACACGGCTACCGTTTTGATACCCATCTCTTTGCAAGTACGAATAATACGCAAAGCAATTTCGCCACGATTAGCAATTAATATTTTTTTAAACATATAGAAGTTCTTTTTGGAATAAAAAATAAGACACTAAATATGAAAAAAGAAAAAAATTCCTAATTTCGTTTTTAATGTCTTCTCTATCAAAAATTAAATGGGTTCTACCAAAAATAAAGGTTGGTCATACTCTACGGGGCTGGCATTTTCTACAAGTACTTTTACTATTCTACCAGAAATTTCCGATTCAATTTCATTGAAAAGTTTCATTGCTTCTACGATGCAAACTACCTGCCCCGCTTTTATTTCATCACCTACGTTGACAAAATTGGGTACATCTGGTTTGGAAGCTCTGTAAAAAGTACCTATCATTGGTGATTTAATAGTCAGAAGATTATCTGCTACTTTCTTTTCTTGCGTAAGAATTTCAGCCTTAACTTCCTCTTTTTTCGCTTCTGAAGTCATCTGAGGAACAAAAACAGGCGTAGAAATAGTGCTCTGGGCTTGGCTGACAGGTATTCCACTATTTCTTTTTACACTAATTTTAAATTCTTCTGTTTCAATATGAACTTCATCTAAGGGAGATTGAGCAATAAAATCTATTAAATCCCTGATTTCTTTTGCTTTCATTGCG
>JANRLU010000219.1:0-6333 GCA_033762275.1 Thermonemataceae bacterium
TTCTTCTCTTCTTCTTTTTTGCTTTCAAGAGATTCGTGCCTACTGAAAGTAGGCAAAGCAACTTTTCTTTGCAAGTTAACCTTACCAAGTACATATTGAAAACCAGCACCTACTGATACGTATTTATTGATACGATAAGCAAGCGTAGGTTGAATATACACAGAGCTAAGGGCGATTTTATCCAAATAGGTTTCTCCTGACCAGTTTTTTTCCCAAGTAACAGAAGAGCCATAAGGCGTTACCACACTGATGCCCGCTTTGATAGCTTTGTCTTTGCCAAAACCAAAAGCAGCATGCAGATAAAATGGCGTACTAATTGGATTCTCAGTTGTATACACCTTATCACCCATCATT
This sequence comes from Thermonemataceae bacterium, assembly GCA_033762275.1. GTDB lineage: Bacteria > Bacteroidota > Bacteroidia > Cytophagales > Thermonemataceae > Raineya. The sequence continues at coordinate 355 of JANRLU010000219.1, forward strand.
GGTGTAAATTGTGTAGTAGCAAAAATACCATTTACACCCGCAGAAACGGCTCCTCCCTCGATGAAGCCAATAGCCCCCGGATTATAAAACGCGTTGCTCACATCAGCCAAAGCAGAACCTGTATTACCCATACCTGTTTGCCTTACCCCTTGAAGCACTACTTGAAAACCGCCTGCTTCTGCCCATAGTGCAGCACACAAGCCTAAGACTGTTAAGGTAAGTTTTTTCATAAAGAAAAAATTGAATTAAGGTTAAATTATACTATACCGAGCAAAAGTAAGAATAAAAATGCAACTTTTACAAAAAATAATCCTATTTTTTTAATTATTTTCTTTTGAGCCCTATGTAAGAAAGTTTAAGAGAAAGTTATTTTTGAACTTTTTGCATTTATTTTTTTGTTTTAAAAAAAATAATTTCAAACAAAAACAAAGCAATGGAAATCAAAGAAAGAGTAAAATGCTTTATTATTGGCTCAGGTCCAGCAGGTTACACAGCTGCTATCTATACTGCCAGAGCGGGGCTGAATCCCATTTTATATACGGGTGGGCAACCCGGTGGGCAACTTACCATTACTAATGAAGTAGAAAACTACCCAGGTTATCCTGATGGCGTAATAGGTCCGCAGATGATGATGGAGTTTCAAGCACAAGCCGAACGTTTCGGCACGCAAGTCCGTAATGGTATGGTTACTAAAGTGGACTTCTCAGGGGAAGTTCACCAATTAGTGATTGATGACGAATATATTATAGAAGCTGAAAGTGTAATTGTGGCAACAGGTGCTTCGGCAAAATGGTTAGGTTTGGAGTCTGAACAAAGACTCAATAGTAAAGGGGTTTCTGCTTGTGCAGTTTGCGATGGCTTCTTTTATAGAGGGATGGACGTAGCAGTAGTTGGAGCTGGAGACACTGCCTGCGAGGAAGCGAGCTACTTATCCAAACTCTGTAAGAAAGTGTATATGATTGTTCGGAGAGACCAAATGAGAGCTTCACAAATTATGCAGAAAAGAGTATTGAACACGCCTAACATAGAAATTTTGTGGAACTCCATCACAGAAGAAATTTTAGGAACTGACAAAGTAGAGGGAATGAGGGTAAAAAATACCCTTCATAACGAAACGAAGGAGTTTAATATTCAAGGCTTTTTTGTGGCTATCGGGCATAAACCCAACACCGAGATTTTTCAGAATATTTTGGATATGGATGAAAATGGTTATCTCATCACCGAAAAAGGCTCTACCAAAACAAATATTGCAGGAGTTTTTGCTTGTGGTGATGCTCAAGACCATATATACAGACAAGCGGTTACGGCAGCTGGTACAGGTTGTATGGCTGCTTTAGATGCTGAGAGATACTTAGCAGCGAAAGAAGCTCAATAAAACTCTAGGGTAGAGATAACTTCTCTACCTTTCTTACTTTATAGTGGTTTTACCTTACGATAACCCTCCGCTATCATTTCTAAAATAGGCGAAATACTCTTTTCCAAGCCGTTTTCCTTTCTTTTTAAAACAAAAATAGGGAATTTATGTGTGGAGACATTGGCTTGTTGAGGGGCAGATGTGTATTTTTCTTGGTTAAATTCCATTTTAACTGTGTAAATTGTTGTGCTTTTCTCCTTTGTTTTTCGCTTATACTTTCCATATTTTCTCGTTTTTATTTGCTCTTGTGTTTTCTGAGTGATGGAGAAAAATATTTTTGATTTATCAGGAAATCTGGTTCTAACAGATAAATAGGAGGAGCTGTAAAAATGCTTGTTAATGTTGTATTTACTATCATTGGGATTAGATGTATGGTATTTGTTATCGTGGGAGTTATATCTTTTCAAACTTAGCTTAGCATCAACCAAAGTTTTCGCATCAAGGTCTTGAGAGAGAAGCTGAAAGAGAGGGATAAAAGCCTCTATTATTCTATTTTCTAAATCAGGTATAGGAATTATTTTATAGATAAGAGTGTCTTTTTCTTTATATAAACGTACAGCATACCAAATAAATGTAGGCAATACATAGAGCATTGCCCACCAAGAGTAATTGAAGCCCAAAAATAGGGCGACCATCAACGAAATGAAAAAACTATTGCGAGCATAGGCAGTCTTTTTTTTCAAACTAAGTTGCCAATCTATATGGAGTTTGTAGTTATGTAAGAAATCGTTAAGCATAATAACCCACTGCTCTGCAGTAAGTTTATCAATGATTTCTTGTTTTCTTACAAAATCTGCTTGCTGATTATTTAGCATACTATTCTACAAAGATATTGTAAGAGGATAGCAGATTTTTGTATTCGTCTGCATTTCTTCTTCTTAATGATTCATTTTTGGCTAATTCTTGCAACTGCATAATTCCCTCCAAAATTTGCTCTGGGCGAGGTGGGCAGCCAGGCACATACACATCTACAGGAATAACCCTATCAATCCCTTGTAGGACGCTATAAGTATCAAAAATGCCACCACTGGACGCACAAGCCCCTACCGAAAGTACCCAACGGGGTTCTGCCATTTGCTGATAAACTTGTTTGAGTACAGGAGCCATTTTTTTGGCGATTGTACCCGCAACAATGAGCATATCTGCTTGGCGAGGTGAGAAGCTTGGGCGTTCCGAACCGAAACGAGCTAAATCGTAGGTAGAAGCCATTGTAGACATAAACTCTATACCACAACAAGAGGTCGCAAAGGGCAAGGGCCACAAAGAGTTGGCTCTGGCAAGCCCAATTACTTTATCAAAACTGGTAGCGAAGAAGCCTTGTCCTTCGTATCCTTCTGGTGAATCTACTATTTTTACCATAATATCATTCTTTTTATCTCCAACTATTCGCCAAATATTTTTGTTTTATTCCCACTTCAAAACATCTTTTTTGATTACATAATAAAAACCTACCAAGAGTAAGCCCATAAATGTAAGCATTTCCCAAAAACCAAACCAACCTAAATGGACAAAATTGACTGCCCAAGGATACAAAAAGATAACCTCCACATCAAATAAGACAAAAAGAATCGCTACCAAAAAGTATTTGATGGAGATAGGTGTCCGAGCATCGCCTACAGACTCTATCCCGCATTCAAAGGCTTCATCTTTTACTTTTCCTTTGCGTTTGGGACCCAATAAATGCGTGGCTATCATCGTAGTAACTACAAAACCAACAGCCAAACCTAACTGTATAAAAATAGGTAAATAATCAGCGGGTGTATAAACTTTATCCATTGCGTTGTATTTTATCGCCCTAAAGTAAAAAAAGAAGATAGCAAATGCAAATTTTTGTATAAAAACTAATAAGCTCCCAAGTATTTCCTAAAGAACCATTCTATACTTAGCAGAGCTAAAATAGCGAAAAACAACCATTTAAAGTGGATAATCTCCAGACTTTCTTCCGAGCTATGAATTACTTTTGCTTTTTTGGTACTTAGCAAATCTTTTTGCAGTTTATCAAGCATTTGAATTGTATAAAAATTTCCTTGTGTGTTTTGAGAAATCTTTCGCAACAAGTCAAAATTGGCGGTATGGCTAAGAGCTTCTAATTCTACTTTTCTGACAGCAAATTGCCCGCTTGCTTTTTCTGTTTTCCCCAAGATATTAGCGGTAGCGGTGTAAGTGTACACCCCTTCTGGAAGATTATTCACCTCAAACTTGCTTGTTCCGCCTGTAATCATAAATTCGTAGGTATACTTTTTACCTTTATCACTATTGATATCTAAACTTACTTTTACATTAGCGATTTTCTCGAAGAGGTCGTTATAGGCTTCTGCTTCAAAAACTACCGTTTCAAAATCTTGGTATTCTGTGTTAGTGGTATATACTCTAAATTTTCTTGTGTCTTCTTTGGCGGAAAGAAATTGTATAATTTTCAAAAATAGCTCATCAACTACCTCATTTTTTTCAGTAAAATTATATTCTTCCAATCTCCATTGCCAAATTCCTTCGCCTGCCAATACGGCTGTTTTATTTTGTTTGTTCATCAGCAAACTAAGCAAGGGTTTATTAGTTTGTAATCTTCCAATCGTTTGGTAGAGCAAAATTTCATTTTGGCTCTTGGATTTATACTCTCCATAAGGAGTAGCTAAGGGTGGCATTTGTTTGAGTAGATTAAGTTTCTCTGCTTCCAGACTAAATTTATTAAAATTGATATTAAAACTTGCAAACACCTCATCTATATCTCCCGAACGCCCATTTACATTAAGTAAAGCATTGCTATTACTAAATTTTTGAAGGTCGGTGGTAGCCCCAAGCACAAAAAGAATGGGGATTCCTTTTTTTTGCAAACCTTCCAGTAAGGCATTGGCTTGTCCAGAAATATCAGGAACTTGATAAGCAATCACTAAATCATAGCGGTTTTCTTTGGGCGAATTTATACCCGCAATCACCACTTCAAAGCTGTAATTATCATTTTTTTCTATAATGCTTCTAAAAGCTTTGATATCTGGATGTGGGGCAGCCGCCAATAACAAAATTTTTTCTTTACCATCAATCACTTCCACAATGGCATCTCTATTATTATTTTTATACGTCCATTCACCCTCCAGATTTTCTACAATAATTGTATATTTTTGAATACCTTTTTGCTGGGCTTGCACCAAAAAATCTACCTCGCTAATGTTATTTTTACGGAGTTTTGATTTTTGTTGGGCAATGACATTTCCCTCTTGCAATAAACTTACAACTACTTCTCTCTCTTCAAATCCATCATTTCTGATTTCAGCTATAATCGGGAATTTGTTACCTAAATAAGCCAACTTATTGAAAAACAAAGCCTGTAAAGCTACATCTTTCTTCGGAATGGTATCACCCACACCTACCGAATAAATGGATGTATTGAGTGGGATATATTCAGGAGAAATCCCTTGATTATGAATACCATCAGAAATGAGTACAATTTTATCTAAGTTTCTATTTTCGTAGTTGCTACTAATATTTTTGAGCAAACTACCCAAATCCGAACTATTTCTTGTAAAAAGTAGCTTTTTTACTCCCTCTTGTGTTTTATCCAAAGTTTGTACGACTACCTCTATATCTTTCTGCTCCAGAGATTTTTTGAGATTATCTAAAGCATCGAGCCATTGCTTTGAAACATACTTAGACATGGAAGATGAATTATCAATAGCCAAAACCACAATTGGGTTTTCGATATCATTTTTTACACTTCTAAGGACAGGAGCAAGTAAGAAAAAAGCTATAAGAGCAACCACTACAAACCTAAGTGAAGCTAATAGATAACGAGTTTTTAAGCTGTGTTCATTCGTTTTGAAGTACAAAAGCCAAGCATACAAAGCCCCCACAAGCAAGCAAACAAATATCCATAAAGGGGATTGAGTAAAAATAAAACTGCTTTTGTCCATTTATATTGATACTGAGTTTTTGAATACCAAAAAACGAAATTATACTTTTTTTCTTATATTTGTGTAGATTAAATGAGAAAATAGCTTCACAACTTCGTTATTTCATTGCAAATATATCCTTATGTCTGATATTATTCTTGTAGAACAGTCCATTCATACATATTTTGAGGAAGTTGAGCCTCAAAATAATGATAATTGGGAGGATTTAGAAAAAAAAATGATAGAATTTATCCATATTTTACTTGATAAACAACCTGAAAGACTTTTACAAGCGGCTTATCGCCTTGATTTACCTGAAAAATCTTTTTCAAAGGCTTTTTATGAGCATAATGCCGAAAAAATTGTAGAACTCATTTTACAAAAAGAACAACAAAGACTTTTTTTTAGAAAAAAATATGCCTCCGATTAAGAACACCTCCGTACAACTATTACAATAAGAGCAAAAAAGAACATCAAGATAGAAATTTTATTGATACCGTGCATCATTCGGATATTGAGATTGTGAGGATAACGCGTATCGTTAGGGTCTGGTTTCCTAAAAACTCTGAAAAAATAAGAAAAAACCTCACCTAATTTAAAATAATTTTTCAACTTAGACATAATACTCAATTTTTGATATTGGTATGATAACGTTTTTGATAGCCAATAGTTCCGAAATTT
>JANRLU010000220.1:0-20813 GCA_033762275.1 Thermonemataceae bacterium
CCAAGAGGCATCAACTTGCACTATTTACAGAATAATGGCAGCAGAAATTCAAGAGTGGTATATAGTTTTAAAACTGAGCACGCCTCCAGCCCAGACTGCCCCGACGGGAAAAGCTATCCTATTTACAAGGAAATAAGCACTCCTCAGAAAAAGTATTACCAATGGTCTAATGATAATGGCACCTATTCTCAATTAGGGGGTATTATAGAAACTGATGCCGCATTTTTGGTACTTTTTACAGGCGAACCTGATACGCAAGGAAAAGCCCTCAATAGCAGCCGTGTAGGCGAGCATACAGACCCCAGAAATATAGGTTTCGTAAAGTTAAGTAAAGATTTTTATTCATACGAAAAAAAGCTCAACGAGGTAGTGCTTACAGAAGGCAGCAAGGAAGTGGGTGGATTTTACACTTTTGGAGGGTATTGGAGCAAACAAGAGAACTACGGAATTAAATGGCTTAGCAACTATAAAGATAAAAATAAGCAGAGTGCTTCTCATCTCAAAACTTGTCTGTTAGCTAATGGCAACGTACTATTGCTTTGGAAATTAGCTCCTTATGATGAGTACTTTTCCAAAATACCCCCTCGCTCCCAAATGATGGTTATTGATGAGAATGGTAAAGTAGTACTTCCCCCCACTGATTTAGGCGAAAGTATCAAACTTAACCGCAGAGATGAGCTTATGCTCGTCAAAAATAAAGTGATTTGTGTAGATGGTAGTAATGAGAAAATTATTCTGCATACCCTTACACTCAAATAGATTTACTAAACATTTGATGCTGCTCTTGATTTTTTTGGGCTTGGAAGCGTTTGTCTATCTGAAAAGCAATATTTCGTAAAAACATTTTGCCCAAATCTGTTACTTTCAGATACTTGTTTTCATAGGTAACCAAAGCATCATCAGCAAGCTCTTGAAAAGTATTTGCAGGAATGTCTAAATCTAAAAGGCTTTCGTATCGGCACATTATGTCCAAAATATGTTTGCGAATGATTTTATCTTCTTCAGAAAGTAAATGCCCTTTAAAAATAGCAAACTTTCCTTGATGAATATCTGCTTCATAAGCCTCTATCTCCCGTATATTTTGCATAAAAGCTGTACCTGTATCACTGATGGAAGAAGCTCCTAAACCAATAAGCAAAGACGTATCTTGTGTGGTATAGCCCATAAAATTTCTGTGCAGCGTACCCGTTAAAGAAGCTTTGTAGAGACTATCCTCAGGCAAAGAGAAATGGTCTAAACCAATATCAATATATCCTGCCTCTTTGAGCAAATCTCTACCTAATTCATAAAGTTCTCTTTTTTCTTCAGCTTTTGGAAGGTCTTTTTCGGTGTAGCGGCGTTGAGCGGGGCTTTTCCAAGGTACGTGAGCATAGCTATAAAAAGCTATACGCTCAGGTTTGAGAATTTTCACCAACTCAATCGTATTTCTTACACTTGCCAATGTCTGAAAGGGTAAACCATAAATGATATCTGCATTGATAGATGTATAGCCTATCTCACGGGCTTGTTGGAAGGTTGTGAGTGTTTGCTCAAAACTCTGCGGGCGATTGATAATAAACTGTACTTTTTCATCAAAATCTTGTACGCCCACGCTCAAACGCCTAAAACCCAAATCAAAAAGTGTTTGTAATTGTTCCTTTTTGGTATAATTGGGGTGCACCTCCACACTAAGTTCTGCTTCTGGGCTTAGTATTGCCGTTTGTAAAATTTGTTGTATTAAATAGTTCAGATTTTGAGCTGAAAAAAAAGTTGGTGTTCCTCCCCCCAAATGAATTTCCTTGATGAGGGGTTTCTCCTCAAATAAATCTATATACATTTGCCACTCTTTCAGCAGCGTTACAATATAAGGGCTCTCTACTTGGTGGTTTTTGGTGATGCGTTTGTTGCAACCACAATATGTGCAAAGGCTCTCACAAAAAGGCAAGTGAATATATAGGCTTATCCCCTCTTTTTTAGATTTTTCAAAGCTTTTTTTTACAGATTGTTTCCAACTTTGCTCTCTCAAATTATCTTCCCAACAAGGCACTGTAGGATAACTTGTATAGCGAGGTACTGCTACATCATACTTGCGAATGAGTGTTGAAATATTTTGCATTTTATCAAAATTTTCAACAAAAGAATAATAAAAAGAACAAAAGAGCAATGAGATAAATCAGTTATTTAGGAGCAGACTTGCAAGGTTTTTTTCGGCGAGTGTCTGTAATCTGTGTTATTTTCCAGTTATTGGGGCTTTCTTGGAATAAAATGAACACATTCACCCCACAATGACTAAATTTTTCGCCCAGAAAAAACTCATATTCTGTCCAAGCCATCGCCAAATTTTGGTCTATTTTAATTTCATAGCTCAATATTTTTTCGTCATAAACAACTTGGTGAGGTGTTGCAACTGATTTCAGAAAATCTTCTATATTTTCCGTGATTATACGAGCCTTCTGTTCTTTATCTATGAAGGTGGTCTGTAAAAAAACGTTTTTGTACAAGGTTTGCCTAATCAGGCTTGTATCACTCTTTTTCATTCCCTCAAAAAAACGCTCTATGGTAGCTTTTACGTCTTTTTTTTCTGTGCTTTTCTGTGCTTGTGCTTCCCAAAAGCCTAAAAGGAAAAGAATTATGACAACTTGCTTCATATTTTTATATTTTTTACAAAACGTAAAAATTTCTACTTTAAGAGTATTTAATTCTATTTCTTGAGCTTATTTGGAAGTGAAAGTCTTGGTACAAGTCTTGCAATAACGACGATAGTTGAGGTGATATGCAAAAGGATATTTATCAGTTTTTTCGTGAATATCAGCAGCATTGGCTCTATAGTTATCGCTCATAGGCATTATTTTTTTATGCAAGGGACAAACAGTCATTGTATCTTTTTGTTGCCGAGTCAGATTGTTGAGAGAATTTTCTTGTGCATTTGCCTCAAGTACGATAAGCAAGAAAAACTTTACAAAAAAAATATTTTTCAAAAAATTTATATTCATAGCTTTAATATATATTTTGATTTTGTGCTTCTTTTATCGTTATTCAAAAATGAAGATTAAGTTATTTATTTTGTTTGATTTTATAAATAAACTCAAAGGAGACCTACACTACAAAACTACAAAAAAAATTTAACCCTCCAAAAAAAATTTCTCTTCTCTCTTATGGTTGATGGGTGCGAGCAAAATGCTCGCAACAGCAGGGGGCTCTGAACAAGCTCTGTGCCACATTTTTAGCTTAACTTAATGGGTTTGAACGTGTGTTAATGGCAGTTTTATTTCAGTTCGCCTTTAATCGTTTTGATATTCTTATTTTTATTCATTATTTCTATTGGTTGGCAGATCTTTTCATATAGTTGCCAAAATTTGTCTTCCCAAAACTCCTTGTCTCCCTCTTTTTTTAATTCTGTCCTAATTTTTTCTTCTATTTCAAAATGTCCTTTGTCAATTAATATTTTGTCGTGGCTTTCAAAATAAGATTTAAGAAGCTGTCCCTTGTCTGCTAAAACCCAACGCAATGTAAAAATCCAAGGGTCAATAAAGAAATAGTAAACTTTTGTGTTGAGTTTTTCGGAAATATAAAGAGTTAGTCTTTCTGTTTCGTCAAAGTCCCAAACATTCCATCTCAAATAATTCCAATCATTTATTTTGTCAAATAGCAAGAAACGTTTTTTATTATCTTCTATTTTGTCGCCAAACAAAAAGTCCCAATCAAATTTATTGTCAAATAAAAAAGTGTCTGTAAAAGAAGTGTCTAAAACACTTAAAATGCTGTCAGTTGTAGAATCTTTAATACAAAAATGATGATTTATGAGTGTGTTTATCAAAGGTTGATATTTGTCCATTTGCTTGTCTTTTATTTCGGTCTTGTTACTTTTTAAATTTTCAAATACTTCAATCTCTCTTTAATTACGTTGTCTCATAAAATTATCGCTAATTGCGGGACTTGGCGATTTACAAAAAATCTTTCGCTTCGCTCTGATTTTTTTGTAATTTCAGCAAATGCCTTGTTGAGCGAAGTACCCTCAGCGAAGGCAGGAGGCTAATAAGAGCGAAAAATATTAAATTATTTTAAGTTTTTTAACGCCCCTGCCCCTCAGAGAGGGGGGTATTTTACTCCCCCTACGCCCCCTCAGAGAGGGGGAATGTTGTCTGTTGTAGTGAATAGAAAGGCTATGGTAACCAAACACCAAGCACAGACTTGGCTCAGTCTGAAAGACCGACCAAGAGAGAAAAAATTGGTCTCAGCGAGACGCTAAGACCAGAAAGGGGGTTAAGCTTTTTTAAAATCCTGTTCATCTTTTAATCCTGCGTATCTTGATACAGACATTTTTTATCACTTACCTACTAGCTGCTTTGTTGAGCCTTTGTTGCACCAACTCGGCAGTGGCATAATAGACTTCTTGGCGTTCGGCTTCGGTTAAGCCCAACTCATCAAAAATAATATCATCTAAGGCTTTGCGGTCAGGTAAAGGATTCGGCACCTGCGAACGTATCGGCTGCGTTTTGTCAAAGCCTAGTTCGGAATAAAGACTTAAATGTTCTCTTTTGATGAAATTTTTATCTGTATAATTAGGTAAAAGTTCTGGGTTGAATGTAAGCAAATCGGCAACTTCAAAAGTCTGCAATTTCATTAAACCATCTCCAAAATTACCTCTACCAATTATATTCAGAAGCAGCGAAAATAATGTAGAATTTAGCGTGTAAAGTGCTTTCTCTTTCTGTTCTTTTTTAATTAAATGTAATTCTTGAAAATTATCAACAACTAACGATTCATAATCAAAAAAACGCATCATTGTATCAATCATATAATTACAAGAAATATCAGGTAATCGCCTTTCTCCAATGACATACCATTTTATTCTTCCTTGACAACTATTTCTATTTGCGGGTGGATTATCTTCCCATTGAGTACTGTCTTCACCAAATTGTATATATTTCAATACATTTTGACTCAATTTTTGTTTAGCATCTTTAATAAAAAATAAATAATCATTTATATTATTTTTACTATTACTCAATGCTTTAACATCACGAGAAGATTTTACAATCGGCACCAAAAATTCTTCTTCTATTTTCCACTCTTGGGCTTTTTTTCTGTCCAAAATAAAAAACTCATTTGCTCCGGTTTTAATACCAAAACGTACTTCTGCCACTTCTTTCAAAGGCACTAATTTGTCTTTTCCTTTTTGGAGAATGGTAAAATAAATTTCTGGTGCACGCAGGTATTTTCCGCCCCATTTGTTGCTTTGGTAGTTGTATTCGGTTTCATCAAATCCTTCTTCCCAGAGTTCTTGGGGTGTTTTTATGATTACTCTGTAAAGGTCGTTGAAGGTGTTTTGGGTGCAATGTTCTTGCTCAATCAGAAAAGGCGTGTAAGCCATTTCGGTATAGTCGGCTTTGTTCATTACAAATTTTATCGGCTTGCCTTGTGGCTGAAAGGTTTTGAGCTTGGTATCATCTAATTTGTCGTTGATAATAGCCGAGTGCAGGTAAATAATGGTGTTTACACTTGCCGAAAAGCTGCGGACATTGCAGTCGTAAATGGCGTGGAGTTGGGTGTGTTTGAGCAAAAACTGCTGTACGTAGCCACCAAACTCTACATCAAGCCAAGAGTTGGAAATGATAAAGCAGAATGTGCCTTGGCTATTGAGCAAAGCGGGCATCAGGAGTTGGAAATAGACGTACAAATCGCTTCTGCCGGGTACTTTATCGGCATATACGGGAATGGTTTTACTTTTTCCGTCTATTGTAGTTTTAAGTTTGGTTTTCAAAAACGGAAAAGTTTCGTAAACTTTATGGGTGAGTTTTTCTTTGTAGTCTTTGTTTACTTTGGCTTTTTCGGTTTTGTTTTCAGGCTTGAGTAACCTTTCGAGTTCTTGGGCATCGTCGGCGGGCAAAATATCTTCTTGGCGCACATAAGGCGGGTTTCCGATAATGAGGTCAAAGCCGGCATCTTCGGCGGTCAGGAAAATTTCCATAAAGTCAATATCGTAGCTGAAAGGCAACCTTCCGGTGCTTTTGATATTGTCAAGTATTTTCTGAAATTGGTCGTTTTCGGTTTCTAATTCGGTTATCTTTTTGCTTGGGTTAATGCTCTGTTCAGTATTTTCAAAAATATCGGCAGTGGTGGTGCTTCCTTTTTTGAGCTTTTTTATTTCGGCTTTGTTTTCTTCTATCATTTCACTGATAAAAGCCTTAAACACAAAAAGTTCTTCTTCTTTGAGTTTTTTGTAATTGGTGTCTGTTTCGGCTTGATTGGTGATAAAATCTTTTTTCTTTTTGATAAATTCGTTGAGTTTTCGGGTAGCTCCTGCATTTTTTTTACGTCCTTTAAAAAGCCCTTTTACCGAAAAATCAAGGTTGCCAATTTGCTGCAAAAGGCTGTTTCCTTGTCTGAGCTTAAAATCAAGATTGGGCAAAAGTGGTTTTTGGGTAAGTTCTTGGGTGCTAAATTCGGCATCGGCTACCATATAGAGCCAAAAGCGAAGTTCGGCAATGCGTACCGCCCATTCTTTTACATCAACGCCATAGATACATTCGGAAATGATTTGTTTTTTGAGGTTGAAATCGTCTTTAGGTGAATGATTTTTTCCGGCGTAGGCATCAATGGCTTTAATAAGTTCTACTTGTAACTGAATAACGCCAATCAGCATAGAACCTGAACCGCAAGAAGGGTCGAGGGCTGTGGTGGAAAGCACAGCATTTCTAAGTTCTTCGGCATTGACTTTGAACTTACGGAGGAGTTCTATTTTTTCGTTTGGCTTGTCAAAACAAAAATGGTATAAAAACTGCCTTGATAAGGTCGGTAGTTTTTTGTGCAACACTTCTATCATACTTCTCCGAGTCATAAAATTGATTTCGGGGCGTTCGGTATAAACGATACCGTTTTCAGCGTCCACGTCGTTGAGGTCGGTAGCGTTAATCATTCCTTCGTACATTTTGCCGAGTAGTTCAGGATTGATTTCCAGATTGACTTCGTCGGGTGTATCTTCGGAAATGGTAAAAATATAGCCTTGCAAATAGTTGAAAATCCCTTCAAAAATCTCATCGGATAATAAGAAATTATCTTCGTCTATGGGCGTAAAAAGTCCGCCGTTGAGATAAGGAAATTCTAATATAGCAGTGTGATATTTTTGTGGAAAAGTCTTGAAAACATCAGGGTCATTAAATGCTTTTCCGTTGAAAGCTTTGAAGAAAACTTTGTTGAGCCATTTTTCATGGAAAGTGTTTTTCGGGCTGTTTGAGGCTTGGTAATCTTGCCAAAAATGAAATATAAATTCATTATCTTGCATCAGCCAACCTTTCTTCTGAATGAAGTAGATAAACATCAGTCTATTCAAAAGATTTAATGCACCTTGATGTGCTTTTAGTTTGTCAGAAATTTGTTGCGGATAAATAGCCCGAATGAGTTTTACGGAAAGAGCTTGATAATCTTTGTAAAATTGTTCGTTGAGTATTTGTGTATTAAATACTTTCTGCCATCCTTTATACAAATCGGCAAAAGATTGTACTTTATTCTTTTTGTCGTAAGCTCTGATAGCATCAACAGCAAGTTGATTTAAAATTCGTTTATGTCCTGCGTGTGTGTTGAGTACATCAACTTCTTTCAATAGAGATACTTTTCCTATTTTTTCTCCTTCTTTGTTGATTTTGTACGTAAAACGCTCTGCATTGGCGATACAAATGTAATGAGCGTATTTAAAAATAATAGTTACAGGTGTGTAAGGGAAAGTGCTGTTAAAAACTCTTGTAATTTCTGCGATTTGTGAGCGTGTGGGGTTTTTTAAGTTGTTTTTTAGCGTTATTCCGAATAATAATAAGCCGTCATAATCAGTGTTTAGGTTTCTGACTTCGTCTAAGTTTTGGAATGTTTCAGTTCCGTTCAGCATAGCTGTATCTACCACACCCAAAGCATATACATCATCAATGAGTTTGTGTGCTTCGTTGGTGGCTTTAAAGCGTTCACCCAATACATCAACTGCGGATGCAGGTTCGTCAGCCAAATAATCAACTGGCACTTTGAGTTCTTTAAAAAAAGCTTTTAGGGCATCAATAAAGGGTTCGGTATTAAATTTAGAAAGGCTATTCATTGTTGTCGAGTTCAAAGTTCATTCGGTCTTGTTCTATGAGTTGTTTCAGTTGTTCCTCTTTGGGCAAATATAAGAGGTATTTGCTGGCAAAGAGGTTATTTTTATCATTAAGCACGGAATATTTTACGATGGTTTCGTCCTTTTCGGAGCAGAGTAGGATACCGATAGTGGGGTTGTCGTCTGGGCTGCGTTTGAGGTCGTCATACATTCGGACGTACATATCTATCTGCCCGATGTCTTGATGAGCCAAGTTGCCCGTTTTCAGGTCAATGATTACAAAGCATTTGAGGATAAAGTTATAAAACACCAAGTCTATAAAAAAATCGGAAGTATCTGTAACGATATGCTGCTGGCGAGCCACAAAAGCAAAACCTTTGCCTAATTCCAGAAGGAACTTTTGAATGTGGTCAATAATGGCAGTTTCTATTGCAAACTCTGTGTTTTTGATGTCAGGAGACAAGCCCAGAAATTCAAAAATATAGGGGTCTTTTATGAGGTTTTGTATATTGGGCTTATCTTGTGCTGGCAGATGCTTTACTACTCGCTCAAATGCGAGACTGTTTATTTGACGTTGCAGTTCACGACTGTTCCAGTTGGCGGCAATGGATTCTTTGAGGTAATAGCTTCTTTTTTGTTCAGAATCAAGCCTTGCCAATAGGCGATAATGTGTCCAGCTTAATTCGGTACGCAATGCGTTCCAAATTGGAAAAGCCAGATAAAAAGCCCTCATATTGTTTAAGTTGCGTTCGTCAAAGCCTTTTCCAAATTCAAGAGTTAGCTCTTTGGCGAGATTTTTAAGGGTTGCTTTTCCATATTGGGCTTTGGCATTGCCTTTTTGTTCTTCTACAATTATTTTTCCTATCTTCCAATAGGTTTCCAGCAAAGCAGCATTGACCATACGGTAAACCTGCTGTTGGGAAAGGACAATGATTTCCTTGATAGATTGGTAGAGATGGGTATTTTGTATTTCCATTTTTTAACTTATGATAAACCAAGTGATTAAATCGAAATTTTCTTTGTTGAATTTCTGTGAGACAGAACCTTCGTCTTTTAATTTTTGAATAGTGGTTTTGCTACCTGATTTTAGTTTGTTCAACAAATCGAGGGAAGCTTTTCCCATTTTTTGTTTTACTGTTCCATCTTCCTGTACTTCTTCTTCTGTTGCCTGACTTTTTAGCCAAGCAGACAAAGCAGTAGATAAATGTTCAATGGATTTTGGTTCGCCTTGGTCAATAGCTTTTGGCACAAACCGAATTTCGTCTTTGTGTTTTGCCAATGCGTCCAATACTTCTTTTTGGTTCAAGAAAACCGATTTGCCCGAATGGTCAGTGTAGATGAGTTCGTAACCTTTGTATTCAAAGTTTGTTGACTTTGCAGGTTTGCTTGGATAACCTAATAAGGCAATTAAACCTTCTTCGGGGCATACTTCCTTATTGGCTTTAAAACCTGTGTAAATGCCTTTTGGAAGTGATTTATAAAACTGTTCATTCTTTCGCAGTTCTTCTAATAATTCTTGACGGAAAGTTTCTAATGAGAAATCATCAAATCCTAAAGATTTTTCGGTGTCAATTTCTTCCCAAGAAGATTGCATTTGTTTCATCATCTTCTCTTTTTGCTTCTTCTCTAAATTTTCATCTTCTGCCATTTCTTTAAAAGTGTCTGAGAATTCCAAATGAACTTCAGAACCTGCTAGTTTCATTGCTGCCATTCTTTGCTCAATGCGACCTTGCAAATTCAAATAAGAATTGATGTTGTTTGATGGCCAGAAATTAATGCCAAATATTTTTGTGTTTGGCGAACCCAAACGATCAATACGCCCCATTCGCTGAATAATCCGAACAGGATTCCAGTGTATATCGTAATTGATTACCAAATCACAATCCTGTAAGTTTTGACCTTCACTTAGTGCATCGGTAGCAATCAAAATGTCAATTGGATTTTGTAGTTTCTCATAAGTCTGATTGTCATTTTCTGCAATCCAAAGTTGCCATTCATCAAACTGCTTTTTCAGGTCAAGTTCTTTGCTTGATGGTTCAATTTGCCATTCCTTTTCTCTGAATAGTTTGGTGAAAGGAGCAAAGCGTTCTAAAATTGGCTCGTATCGCTTAGTTTCTCCTTCTTCGTCCCAGACTACAGATGCATCGCCACTTATTGCAGCCACTTTGTCAAAACCTCTTGAGGTTAACTGTTCAAAAAGATAAAACGCAGTGTCTTTATAAACGGTAAAAATCAAAACTTTTGGATTACCATTATTATTACCTGACTGTCTTTTCTTTACAATTCGGTTTATCAGCGTTTCCAGTTTATCGTCTTCGCTGTTGTGGTTGCGTGGTTTTTTAATTTCTTTAGCAATTTTTCTTTCAAACTGAATCAGGTTCGATTGCAATAATTGTAATGCTTCAATATCTGCTTTTAAATCCTTCTTATAGTTCTCAATATTGCCCGAACGGTCAATGTCAACTAATCGGGTTTTGCGTTTTTTGCCTAAGGTGAAATCTTCAATTTGAGCTAAAATATCATCATCATCAAAAAGTGAAGGTTGGGCTTCGTTCCAACCTGTTTCCTTTTTGGTTTCCTGATATTGCTTGATTCTGTCGAGTGCATTTTGATGATGTTCTAAAATCTTATCAACGGTTGATTGAAACGAGAACCAAGAAGATTCCAATCGTTTTACCAGTAAGATATACATCATCTTCACTAAGAAATGGTCACGCTGCTTTTCATCGTGTAACACATCAGCATCTGCAAACTCATCAATGTAGAATGATGGTTGATAGCCTGAAAGCATTGGGGGAAAATGTTCGAAGAGTTCTTCAAAGCTTTCGAAGTTTCCGATTTGCTTGGGTGTTACAAAAATATTTTCAGGCTTTGATTTTTTTGGAAACTCCAAACCATCCTGATGTCCCTCAATCATTTTTCGGGTTCGGGCAACAGTCAAAGAATCTGTCAGTTTGAAAAAGTTAGGCGGCAATTTCTTAATGAACTCACCAATTTTTGGGTCGGGTTCTTGTGTCCATTCGTTGAATGCCTTTTGTGCTGCTCTGAAAGTGTAATCAATATTTTTGATGTCCAATGATTCTTCAAAACCTTTTGCGTTGCCGCCAACAATTAGTTTGAATTGATTTCTGATGTCCATTAACGAATTGTTGATTGGCGTTGCTGAAAGCATCAACACTTTTACATCTTCGTTTTGTGAAAGTATTTTATCAACTAAAAATTTGTAACGTTTGGATTTGTCATTTCTCAAGTTGTGGCTTTCATCAATTACAAAGAGTTTTGGCTTTTCATTGATAAACATTTTGTCCGCCCTGTCGTGATATTTCTCCATCAGGTCATCTGTCAAGTCCGTATGAAACCTTAGGAAATATTCAAACTGGTCTTTTTCAAATTTTGAGTTTTGGTTTTTCTGATATATTCTCCAATTGTATTGCAATTTCTTAGGACAAATTAATATCACTTCACGACCTTGCAATTGATAGAATTTCATTACAGCCAAAGCAGTCCAAGTTTTACCCAAACCAACTGCATCGGCTAAAATGGCTCCATTGTGTTTTTGAAGCATTTTAATCAAACTCAGAACGCCTTTTTGCTGAAATTCATACAGAGAACTATAAACCACAGTGTTTTCAAGTCGTCCGATTTGTCGATTAAACTCAGGGTTGTCTTTTTCAAGGAGTAGTTCGTCACCAAACAATTCAAAAAGCACTTTGAAATAAAGTTGCTTAGGAGAGTACTCTGTGAATATCTTTTTGATTTCGTCAATAAGGTATTTCTTGAATGGAATACGATTTACACCACCGTTACCGTCAATAACGGTTTTATAGTCGTGGGCTTGTGGTCTTGCCCACAAGCTGTCGAACCATTTTATTAACTCGTTGTACTGCGGGTCTGAACCAAAACTAGCAACATTCAACTCCACATTGTTGGTTGTCTTTAAACCAACTCCTGCCTCTGTCAAATTAGAACTGCCCGAAATGTAATAGTCCTTTTGTGGGTCTTTGTCGTTGTGTTTGTATAAATATGCTTTTGCGTGGCAAAAGTTAGGTTCAAGTGTCTTTGCTAAAACTTTGTCAAGCTCCAAAAATGCAACCGCCTCTTGAGCAACTTTACTCAATTTTAATGATGCGTCAATATTGATGTCTTCGTTTAAAAGGTCAAGTGCTCTGTCCTTGTCGAAGTCAAAGCTTACTATGTCACCAAGGATAAATTTGTATTCATCAATTTTATCCTTGGTTTCCTTTGATAAATAAGCCAATGCACCAACTGTAAAGTAACCTGTCACGATGGAAAGTTTCCCTGTCTGGGTATATTTTGTAATCCACTCGTGGACTTTTAAGTTTTCGTTGTCTAATATCATATAGCTAATTTATTCATTCTTATTGTTAGTCCTTGTGCGTTGGCAAAAGTGGCTCTTTTGTCTTTTCTTATAACTTCGCAAATCCCCGCAACATTGGGCGAAGTACCCTCAGCGAAGGCAGGAGTCTAACAAGAACGAAAAATATTAAATTATTTTTACCTATACAAATTATTTTAAGTTTTTTACGCCCCTTTACTCCCCCTCAGAGAGGGGTATTTTACTCCCCCTACACCCCCTCAGAGAGGGGGAATGTTGTCTGTTGTAATGAATAGAAAGGCTATGGTAACCAAACACCAAGCACAGACTTGGCTAAGTCTGGAAGACTGACTAAGAGAGGATAACTTAGCGTTTTTGTGATTATTTAAAAATCATTAGTTTTTCTAAATTAGCCTTTGGATACTTCTGAAGGCTTTTTTTGGCTTCTAAAGATGTAGGTACTCCCCAAGCATCGAAAAAATCACTTAAATTTTCCCCAACTATTTCCGAAAACATCTTGAGCCACGTATCTTGCTTCTCCAAGTTAGTTTTGGGTAATTTGGCTTCAGGAATATTTTTGTATGCAATAAAAACTTTTTTCAAGTTCTCCCAACCATAGTAGCTAAGCAACTGCTTGTACATTATCAAGGCAAGGAAAGGCTCTTGCTTCCAATAATCAAAGGATTTATTTGCTGCTACGTACTTATCCCATTTTTTCTGCACGTTTTCGGGCTTCAAATCATTCATAAAATCCGTATAATTTACCTTCATTACTTTCTCAAGTGCGTACATAGAAAAAAGATTACAAGTAACCTCTACCGTGCCTTCAAAAGTCCAAGCTGCTTGTTGGTGGTTATGCCCCAACTCATGTACAAATCCCCATTTATCAGGTTCTTTTAGATTGATAATATTGTCTTGTTCATCTTTAAACTTTTTGCTCGTCAGGGCCATAATAGGATAGCCTGAGTGCATATAACCCAAAGCAATTTGCCTATCAAAAACCAAACGCATTCGGTGAGCTTTGGTATTATCCCAAGCAACTAATTCCTTGTTGGCTGCCTGCACTTTATCCCAAAACTCCGCTATTTCTTGAGGGTTTTCAAGATTTCTCAGATAAGAGCTTTCTATGGTAAAAGCAAACTCTTTGCCTTCTATCTCGCCCCAAGGAGCAGGATTATTTCTTATTTTATTTTTCCAATCTTGTAAAGAAGTTTCTCCTAATTTGAAGAAGGGGGCTTCTACCGCACCCGACACCATAAAAGTTATGTTGCCACCCTCATAATTTTCAGGAACTTCCAAATAAATCATTCCTCCAAAAGGGTTGAATACATCAAAAGCTTCTCCGTCCCAATCAAAAACAACACTCACCTCTGGCATTCTGTTCCATTCTTGTAGTTTGTATAGCTCATCAGTATGGCTTCCTATTCTTATTTTTAAGCCATTTTTTAGTTTTCTTTCTGTACTAATATGTATTTTTTCTCCTGCCTCTGCATATAAGCCCGTACAATGCCAATAAGGCAAGGAAGTATTGATAGTAACTTTTTTATCTACTTTGCTTGCGTTTTTGGGTGGGTTACCAGGAAAATCCGTTGCTATAGAAAAATTTTCCTCTCTAAGCATAGGTATTCCATTTAGCAAATTATCCAAAGCTATAGAAAAATCTTTTTTGTTAGCGGTGCGATAGTCATTGCTAAGCACATATTGTTTGGCGTAATGGTAATTATACAAAGGGGAAAGCTCTAATATTGGCTTGAAAGTTTTTTCTCCTGTATAACCTTGTACCCAAGCGATGCCCGCCTCTGATAAAATTACATTATTGTAATTATCTGTTCTCAAGTTTTTTTCTGGATTGAGATATTGCCAGCCCCAACCTGTGTCTGCAAAAAGCCCACCTCCTCCATTTTTTATGAAAGTTTTCACTATCTCCACTTCTGAAGGAGATAATTTATTAGCCAATAATAAAATCACAGAAACTCCTTCAAGTTTTGCTTCGGTAATAGGTTCGTTCCAAGCTACTTTTTTGACGTTCAAGCCTTGTTTGGAAAGAGCTAAAGCTAAGTCGTCTAAATTTTTGAGCATTATGGTAGGTATTTTATTGGAAGTACTCCAAAACACTGCATTTTTAATTAAACCAAGAATTTCTTTGCTTTCTGCACCAGATTTTCCGAAAAAACCATCGTGAGCAAAAGCAACAACTCTGCCTTTTCCCAGTTTGGAAGCAGCTACAATAGGTGCTCTGCTACCTGTGGCACTTACAAGAACGGGAAAGGCACTTTCATTGAACAGAAAAAGAGAACCGACAGTACCTGGTGCAGGAATATCCCCCACATTTTTTAAGATTTTTGCCCTCTCCGATTTTTCTTCAAACACTTGCCCCACGCAAAGCCAAACCTTTGAAAATGTGAGCAATAATAGATATAGCATTTTTGCTTTCATACAACTTTCATTTTTAAGTTCAGTTGGTCAATATATATTTTTTTATAGCAACTTCCTTATTTTTTTCAAAAAAAGTATCTTTGTTCAAAAAAATAATGAAAATACCTATTGCAAAGCCTTATCTCACAGCAGAAGAAGCCCAAAGTGCCTATGACACCATCTTATCAGGTTGGCTTACACAAGGAACTAAAGTAGCTACTTTTGAGCAATTATTTGCCAAATATGTAGGCTCTGCGTATGCTGTCGCTACTTCCAGCGGCACAACAGCTCTTCATTTGGCAATGATTGTAGCAGGCTTAGGCATAGGTGATGAAGTGATTTGCCCTTCTCTTTCCTATATTGCTACTGCCAATGCTATTCGGTACACGGGAGCAAAAGTTGTGTTTGCTGAAGTAAATCAAAGCTATAATTTGGATATAAATGATGTAAAAAATAAAATTACAGAAAAAACCAAAGCCATTTTGCTTGTGCATCAAATGGGTATGCCCGCCGATTTGGAGGCTTTTATGGATTTATGTAAAACTAAAAACCTGACTTTGATAGAAGATGCTGCTTGTGCCGTTGGTTCAGCGTATTTTGAGGCAAAAATAGGCTCCCACAGCGATTTGGTTTGCTTCTCCTTTCACCCCAGAAAAGTTATCACCACAGGTGAAGGAGGAATGATAAGCACCTCTAATAAAGCATTTTACGAAAGACTTTTATTACTCCGACAACACGGAATGACCATCAATGACCGTGTACGGCATCTCTCCGAAAAAGTAATGATTACAGACCACCAAGAGCTTGGCTATAACTACCGAATGACTGATATTCAGGCTGCCATTGGTATCAAACAATTAGAAAAATTAGATTGGATTGTTTCGGAAAGACGTAAAATAGCCCAATATTACCACGAATCCCTCAAAAATTTGAATTGCCTCGTTCTGCCTTCCGAACAAAGAGGCTATTTCTCTAATTATCAGTCTTATTCAATCTACCTAAAAGAAAATAGTCCCATTAGTTCCCAAAATTTGATGCAAGAACTTTTGAATGTAGGTATCGCTACGCGTTCGGGAATAATGACCAGCCACCGAGAAACTGCTTACCAAGAGTATAGCCAAGTAACTTTACCTTTATCCGAAGATTTGAGCGATAATAGCGTACTTTTACCTTTGTATGTACCTATGGAAGAGCAAGAAATAAACTTTGTAGTACGACATTTACGACATTGGCTATGTTGTTAGGGTAATTGTTCCAATTCTTCAGCGAAAACCTCTAATGAAGATAAAAACTTCTCCAAAACTACATCATACTTTAGTTTATCAGGTGTTGAGAGTAACACCAAGGTAATTCTGTTCCTAAAAATTAAAAGATTGCTGAATAAAAACCAAATTTCTTGGTACTGCCGACTGAAAGGAATAAAAAAATTAGTAATTAGTTGCTTGATTTGTAGGAGATTATTGCCGAATACATAGTAATTTTTATCTATAAAAGCTATTTCTGTAAGTAAAACATCTTCTTGTGCAACTTCTTGCTTACCAACATAATGGTTTTTAGGGCTAATTTGCCAATGTAGCTGCGTTTTATTTTGAAAAGAGATACTAATGACCAAATATTTGTATTTTTCTTGAATGGTTCTTTCAATGAGTATATTTCTGTTGTTACGAATACCTGAGAGCTTGGGAAGAGCTTCATTACCTATTTTTCTGCTAAAATCTTTCTCAAGGAGAAGTTTTTCGTTGAGTTTTTCAAAGTAAGCAATAAGTTTTTTACTCTCTTGAAGGGCTTTTATACGAAAATAAAACACAAAAATAACCAGAGCGGTTACTGCCAAGAAAATAATAATATTGATAACAAGTCCCATTCGCTAAATAGTAATTAAATACGTTTTTTGAATACAAATATACAAACGTTTGGCTTTTGTAGATAAAAATAGCCTTTTTTAAATTTGCTTTTTTTACTTTTTTGTTTTACTTTTGTAGCCCTAAAAGGAACGGTCTGAGTCATTGACCGTTCTTTTGTTCTTTATTTACTACCATCATAAAGTGCTGAAGACTATGGCAAAGATTTCTTATTACACCCAAGAAGGTTTGGAAAAATTGAAAAATGAATTACACGAACTTCGTACCAAAGGAAGAGCGTATATAGCAAAGCAAATCGCAGAGGCTCGTGATAAAGGAGACCTTTCCGAGAACGCCGAGTATGATGCTGCTAAAGATGCTCAAGGGCTTTTGGAGCTAAAAATTTCTAAGTTGGAAGAGTTGCTAAGCAATGCCCGCCTCATAGATGAAACCAATATAGATGTCAGTAAGGTGGCTATTCTCTCCAAAGTCAAAATTAAAAATATAAAAGCAAAAGCTGAAATGACTTATACGCTGGTTACACAAGAAGAAGCTGACCTAAAAGCAGGAAAAATCTCCATAGACTCTCCCATAGGAAAAGGCTTATTAGGAAAATCAGTAGGTGATAGATGTACAATCAAGGTGCCCGCTGGTGAAATAGAAGTGGAAATTTTGGAAATCAGTAGATAATTACTAATTTACCCTCAAATTCACGCAAATGCTATCAAGAAATGGCTTCTATTTTTAGTAAAATCGTTGCTGGCGAAATACCCTGCCACAAAATAGCCGAAGATGAACATCATTTGGCATTCTTGGATATTTTTCCTATTGCCAAAGGGCATACTTTGGTGATTCCTAAAAAAGAAACTGACTATATTTTTGATATGGAGGACGAGGCTTTGGCTCAACTACATATTTTTGCTAAAAAAGTAGCTCAAGCGATTAAAAAAGCCATTCCTTGCGAACGCATAGGGCTTGCCGTAGTCGGTTTGGAAGTCCCTCATACGCATATTCATCTCATACCTATCAATGAAGTAAGTGATATGGATTTTGGTAAAAAACATAAAATGACAAGCGAGGAACTTGCAGCAATCGCCCAATCAATTACATCTACGTTTGTATAAACATAGATTCCACAATTAGTCTAACCCTTTTACCTACTATGGTTTTTTTAGATTTTGAGAAGCCCATTGCCGAATTGGAAACCAAAATATCAGAAATGAGAGTTTTGGCACAAAATAATAAAATTGACTTAAAAGATACGATTGAAAGTTTTGAGAATCAGCTATTAGAGTTAAAAAAAGAAACGTATCAAAATCTTACACGTTGGCAAAGAGTACAGCTTTCAAGACACCCCGAACGCCCCTACGCTTTAGATTACATAGAAAATATCTGTGAGGAATTTATTGAACTTCACGGTGATAGAACTGTAGCCGATGACAAAGCGATGATTGGTGGTTTTGGAAGAATAGATGAGCAAGTAGTAATGTTCATCGGACAACAAAAAGGACGTAATACCAAGCAACGCCAATACAGAAACTTTGGTATGCCCAACCCCGAAGGTTACAGAAAAGCTCTCAGACTAATGAAATTGGCTGAAAAATTCAAAAAGCCTATTGTAACCCTCATAGATACGCCAGGAGCTTTCCCAGGCATAGAAGCCGAAGAAAGAGGACAAGGCGAAGCGATTGCCAGAAACTTAAAAGAAATGTTTATGCTTAGCGTTCCCGTTATTTGTATTATTATCGGAGAGGGAGCCTCAGGTGGAGCTTTGGGCATAGCCATTGGAGATAAAGTACTGATGCTTGAGAACACTTGGTACTCCGTGATTTCTCCAGAAAGTTGCAGCTCTATTCTTTGGCGTAGTTGGGACTACAAGGAGCAAGCCGCTGAAGCCCTCAAACTGACAGCTACAGATATGCTAAAAAATAAATTGATTGATGGTATTATAGATGAACCCCTCGGCGGAGCTCACACCAATCCCCAGAAAATGTACCAAACTATCAAGAAAGCAATTTTAGAAAATTTGAAGAAATTGGAAAAAATAGAGCCTGAGAAGAGAATAGAACAACGCATAGAAAAATTCTCTAAAATGGGAGTAGTGAAATAAACACGAAAAACTATGAAAACTTATCCTATCGCTATTTTGCTGATTACCAGTATATCACTTTTTTCTTGCCAAAAAGCAATCTACCTTCCTGAAAATACAGTCTTCGTATACACCCAACAACAAGGCTTCACTGGCAAAATGCGTAGCATAATTGTAGGAACATCTTTGAAGTATATGCAAAATCATAGCTTGGCAAAAAATGCAGAAATGGTGAAAGTAAGCCCTGAACAAATACAAGAAATCCTGCAAGTTTTTGAAAAAGAAAAATTTGAAGAAATACAAACCCAACAAATAGCTGTAAACGATAGAGGTGGCGTACAAATTGAAATGATAGATATGAGGTATAATATCCGCTATGTGAAATCGAATATAGCCAATAATTGGATAGTACAAGCTGACCAAAGTAGATTTAAAGCCTGCCAAAGCATTTTGGAGAAATACATCCCTCTTTACCCAGAAAGATAAATTTATGAATAAAAAATTTGTTTTTAGTCTGCTCCTTTTTTTTCTCGTTACGCTAAGTATTGCCCAACAAAAATCCTCAACCTTACTCAAAGAGTGGCAAGGTAGCTGGAAAGGAACGCTTGTAATAGCTAATCCAGAAAAAAAACTACAAGAAATCCCAATGGAGCTTCATATTTTGCCTGTGGATAGCCTCCGTTTGAGTTGGACAATTATCTACGATAAATCTCCAAGAGCCTACGAACTCGTAGCCAAAGAGCCCTCCAAAGGTTTATTCATTATTGATGAAAAAAATGGTATACAAATGCACGCCCACCTTGTAGGCAATACAATGATAAGTTCTTTTGAAGTAATGGAAAGCTTACTTTTTTCAACCTATCGTTTGGAAAAAAAACAAATGATATTTGAAATAATATCCAGCTCTAAAAAACAAAGTCTACAAACAGGTGATATACCCGAAAAAGAAATTCCTAAAGTAGTATCTTACCCGCCAATGATACTTCAAAGAGCGAAACTAAAGAAAGTAAAATAAACAAAACAAGGTTTTGTCGTGTTTTTTACTAAAAAAGCACCTATGAACGTTCTTATTACAGGAGGCACAGGCTTAGTCGGTAAAGAAATCTCTCAAATTCTTTTGCAAAAAGGCCACACAGTCAGTTTTCTTAGCCGTAGCCCAAAAACTATTCCTCATATCAAAGTCTATCATTGGGACATAGAAAAACAAGAAATAGATGTGGAAGCTATCCAAAAAGCAGATCATATTATTCATCTGGCAGGAGCAGGTGTAGCTGATAAGACTTGGACAGACAGCTATAAAAAAGAAATTCTGGATAGCCGCATATTATCGACACAACTTTTGTACAAAACCCTCAAAGAGAACAAAAATACCGTCAAAAGTTTTATATCTGCTTCTGCCATAGGTATTTATGGTTTTGATACAGGAAATACGCTACTCGCAGAAGATAGCCTCCAAGGAAATGATTTTTTGGCTGATGTAACTAAACAATGGGAAGCAGAAGTACAAAAAATACAAGATTTTGGCATCAGAACAAATATATTACGGATTGGTATTGTCCTAAGTAATAAAGGAGGGGCTTTGCCGAAGATGATGCAACCCATTAAATTTTGGGCGGGAGCCCCTTTGGGAAGCGGTCAGCAATATTTATCTTGGATTCATATACGAGATTTAGCCAATATGTTTTTGTATGGTATAGAAAACCCTCATATACAAGGGATTTACAACGCTGTCGCAAGCAAACCTATTAGCAATAAAGTTTTCACAGAGAATTTGGCGAAGGTAATGCAAAAACCTTTATTTTTACCCAACGTTCCATCTTTTGTACTCAAAGCGATGCTTGGAGAAATGGGCGTAATGATACTTGGCGGAAATAACGTAAGCAATAGCAAAATTATTGAGAGCGGCTTTCAATTTGAGTTTGATGACATAGAAAAAGCCCTTTCAGATTTGGTTCAATCTTAAAATTAACAATTTCTTAACATTGTTTGTTTGTTTGTTTGTTTGTTTGTTTGTTTGTTTGTTTGTTTGTTTGTTTGTTTGTTTGTTTGTTTGTGTCAAGCTATAATGTTATA
>JANRLU010000221.1:0-10862 GCA_033762275.1 Thermonemataceae bacterium
TGAGTGCAAAAAAATCAGCAGAAAGCAAAGATGAGGCAGAAATGCTGATTGAAATAAAAGGGCAAATATTAGATTACCAAAGTAAAAAGACTATTGAAAAAGTTGAAATAAAGCTCAAAAACACAAATAATAAGACTTATAGTGATAAATTTGGCAACTTTTCCTTGCAAATATCAGAAAAAAATGCTACATTAGTTTTATCTAAGGCTGGCTATCTCACGCAGGAAGTCAGCAACTTGACTAATCAAAAATTAACTATTTTTTTACAAGTAAACCCCTAATTTTATGAAAAAAACTATTCTCTCCATTTTGGTATTATTTTTTGCCTTTGGGTTTAGTTTTGGGCAGAAGGTCTATGAGGTGAAGTATGAAAACCAAGCCAATGTGAAAGTATATGAAGTGAAATACGAAAATCAAGCTGATTTGCTCGTCTACAAAGTGAGTTATGAAAACCAAGCCAATGATGCTGGTAAGTGGTATTTTGTAAATTATGAAAATCAAGCCAAAAAGAAAATTTATTTTGTAAATTATGAAAATCAAGCTGATGTAAAAGTGTAC
This sequence comes from Thermonemataceae bacterium, assembly GCA_033762275.1. Classification (GTDB taxonomy): domain Bacteria; phylum Bacteroidota; class Bacteroidia; order Cytophagales; family Thermonemataceae; genus Raineya. The sequence continues at coordinate 559 of JANRLU010000221.1, forward strand.
TTTGTGAAATACGCAAACCAAGCAGGTTGGAAAAACAAATCTAAATCTCATTTTTTTAGATAATAATTCAACGTAATTCTATAAAAAATGCCACTAATTCCTTAACTTTGGGTTTAGTGGCTTTTTGTTTTTCCAATAAATTATGAAAATTTTTGAACCCTTAGAAGACGAAAGAAAAACTTTATTTGCAGATGTTATTTTACCTTTGCCCATTCCCAAACTTTTCACGTATCGTATTCCTTTTGAGCTTAATGAGGTAGTTCAAATTGGGGCAAGAGTAATTGTTCAATTCGGAAATAAAAAAGTACTTACAGCGGTAATTGCCAAGTTGCATAGCATACCTCCTCAGCATTACCAAGCCAAATACATACTTGAACTTTTGGATACAGAAGCGATTGTTACACAGAAGCAGTTAGAGTTATTTTCTTGGATTTCAGAGTATTATATGTGTAGTATTGGTGAGGTTATGAACATTGCTTTACCTTCTGGCTTAAAAATCAGTAGCCAATCAATGATAGAGCTGAACCCCAATACAGCTTGGGAGGAGAGCGAGCTTCCTGAAAAAGAATTAAAACTTGTATTGATGCTAAAAGAAAAAAAATCGGTGGCTTATCACGAGGCAGCCGTTTTTTTAGAATTAAAAAATATTTATCATATCATCAAATCGCTTTCCGAAAAGGAGCTGATTATCGTCTATGAGGAAATCAAAGAAAAATACCAACCCAAAAAAGTAAAAAAAATACGCCTCAGCAGAGATTATCTGGATAAAGCAGATTTAGAAAAACTTTTTAAGTTTTTGGAGGAGAAAGAACCCAAACAATTAGACGTATTACTTCTGTATCTGCGGAACGTACCTGTTTTTAGAGATTGGACGCTTAATGATATAGGCTTAGAAAAATCTATTTTTCGTTCCAATGCTCTGATTTCCAATTCCTCTGTGGAAACACTCATTAAAAATGGCGTTTTTGAGGAGTTTGAAATTATTGTTTCTCGCTTTGCTGACATTCAGCCTGCCGATAGCTATGAATTACAACTTTCTGACTATCAGAATAAAGCATTAAATAAAATTTTAGAACTTTTTGAGGAAAAAGAAACTGTTTTGCTGCACGGTATTACAGGTAGCGGAAAGACGGAGATTTTTATAGATTTAATCCAAAAGGTATTAGATTCTGGTTCGCAGGTTTTGTATTTGTTGCCAGAAATAGCTCTCACTACTCAAATTGTAGCTCGTCTGCGTAAAATATTTGGAGATAAAATGGGGGTGTATCACTCCAAATTCTCTGATAATGAGCGAGTAGAGGTATGGAAGGGGGTTATCCAGCAGAAATTTTCCTTTGTGGTAGGGGTTCGCTCCGCTATTTTTCTACCTTTTGATAATTTAGGCTTGATTATCGTAGATGAGGAGCACGAGCCTTCTTACAAACAAGTAGAGCCAGCTCCTCGTTACCATGCTCGCGACGTGGCTGTGCTTATTGCCCGAATGCAACAAGCAAAAGTGCTTTTGGCTTCGGCTACGCCTTCGGTGGAAAGTTACTTCAATGCTCAAAATGATAAATATGGTTTAGTTACGCTCAAAAAAAGGTTTGGAGAAGCTATTTTGCCCGCTATTGAGCTTGTGGATATGAAAATAGAACGCAAACAAAAAACGCTCAAACATAATTACTCTTCCGTCCTAATCAACGCAATGGAAAAAGTAATTCAACAACAAGAACAAGTCATTTTATTTCAAAACAGACGGGGTTATTCGCCTTATCTTAATTGTAATGATTGTGCTTGGATTCCTAAATGCAATAATTGTAATGTAAGTCTTACTTATCACCAACACGCTTCTGAGCTGAGATGCCATTATTGCGGCTTCAAAATGGCTGTACCACAAGCTTGTTTTGCTTGTGGCTCTACCAAAATAAAAACGGTGGGTTATGGTACAGAAAAATTAGAAGATGATTTGAAGCAAATTTTACCCGAAATAAAAGTAAGGCGAATGGATTTGGACACCACCCAACAAAAAAATGCTTACCAAAATATTATCAATGATTTTGAGAATGGTCAGATAGACGTGTTGGTGGGTACGCAAATGATAAGTAAGGGTTTAGATTTTGATAAAGTCAGTTTAGTTGGCATTTTTGATGCTGATAGATTGCTTTATTTTGCAGACTTTCGCTCACATGAGCGAGCTTTCCAGCTAATTACACAAGTAAGTGGTAGGGCAGGAAGAAGAAAAACACAAGGAAAAGTAATTATTCAGACGAATAATCCAGAGCACCCAACTTTGCAGAAAATTATAGCCAATGACTATGAGGGATTTTATAGAGAGGAAATTTTGGAAAGAGAGAAGTATTTTTATCCACCTTTTGGTAGGCTTATAAAACTTACTATCAGACATAGAGAAAAAGACATCAGTAAGGAGGCAGCGGAGCAATTGGCTCGCTTGCTACGCGAGCAACTCGGCAAGCCTCGTGTGTTGGGACCAGAATCGCCGCTTATTGATAAAGTTCGTAATCAATACATCAAACACATACTTATCAAATTAGAAAAAGAGAAGATAAATCTGAAAGCAGTAAAGGCTTTTATAGAGCAAAAATGCCAAGAAGTCATGCTGATGAAAGCCTATAAAAGCGTTCAGATTCTCATTGATGCTGACCCAATGTAGTAAAAGGATTTAGTTTATCTTCACAATAAATTTATCTTTTTTACTTTTCTGGATAAGTAGATATTTATTTCTAATAAGTTTGCTTATTTTCTCTTTGAAACTTTGTCCCAAATCTTGTTTAGTTATTTTTATAGCATTGATACTCACGCTATTACCTTCTATTGCTCTGCGAGCTTCTCCCTTAGACTTGAAAATGAGATTTTGCGTAGAGCCAGAGAGCAGCAGAGTAACATCTTGTAGAGCTTCTTGGTAGTCGTTGGAGCTAATAGAAACGCTTACCATACTATCAATATCGCTTTCGGGCATTAGTTCCAAATCTTCAACTACATTTTTACTAAACAACACATCTGTTTTGTAGATAGCTTTTTCTAATTCTTCTTTGCTGTGTATTCTTTGAGTAAGTTCTTCTGCCAAAGCTTTTTGTAAAATTCTTTTTTCTGGAGAGATTTGATGCTCTTGCTCTAAGTTTTCAATTTCTTCTTTGCTTTTCAAAGAAAATACTCTTATCAAACGTCCCATATCCGCATCAGCCTGATTGAGGAAAAATTGATAAAAATGATAAGAACTTGTAAGAGAGGTATCTAACCAAATATTTCCGCTTTCAGATTTGCCAAATTTGCTACCATCAGATTTGGTGAGTAGGGGAGTAGTAATGGCAAAAGCTTCGCCCCCCTCAATTCTTCTGATAAGTTCTGTTCCTGTGGTAATATTACCCCATTGGTCGGAGCCCCCCATTTGTATTTGTACGTTTTTATTTTTATATAACCAATAAAAATCATAACCTTGTAATAATTGATAAGAAAACTCTGTGAATGAAATTCCACCGCCATCGCCTAATCTGTTTTTAACAGAATCTTTAGCCATCATATAATTGATAGTCAAGGATTTACCCACATTCCTTAGAAATTCTAAAAAGCCCATTTCCTTAAACCAATCATAATTATTTACGATTTCGGCGGCGTTTTCTCCTTCAAAGTCTAAAAATTTAGCGAGTTGTTTTTTAATACCTTCTTGGTTTTTTTGTAGGGTTTGTTCATCTAAAAATTTCCTTTCTTCACTTTTGCCGGAGGGGTCGCCTATCATTCCTGTAGCTCCTCCTACCAAAGCAATAGGCTTATGTCCTGCCCTTTGGAAGTGTACCAAAAGCATAATGGTAGCTAAGTTACCAATGTGTAGAGACGAAGCAGTGGGGTCAAAGCCAATATAGCCTTTTGTGCTATTTTCAAGTATTTTTTCTGTTTCTGGCATTATATCCTGTAACATACCACGCCAGCGGAGTTCCTCTATGAAGTTGATAGTCATAATTTAAAACGAAATTGAATAAAAAAACCTGCTAATTTGTAGCAGGTTTGTACTCCGTAGGGGAATCGAACCCCTGTTACAAGAATGAAAATCTTGTGTCCTAACCCCTAGACGAACGGAGCTTTTAAATTTTTGTGGTGCAAATGTAGTTATGTTTTTTGTATTTGCAAATATTTTCTTAATATTTTTTTAGTTTTTTTATTTTAAGCTGAAAAATCTTGGGGATTACGATAAAACTTATATCTTTGTTCTGTTTTAAAAAATTCTGTATTATGAAAAAATGGTATCTCTTTGTGTTTTTGCTTCTTTTAGGGAAAACGATTTCTGCTCAGTCACTTTATGAGCTTACTTTTGAGACAGGCGGTATAAACTATAAATGTTTTCTGGTCTACTTCAACGAGCAAGATTCCTATATGCGTGTAGCCTATACCTATAAAGGCAAATATAATGTAGTAAATGTAAAATATACTTCTGTGGCAGGCAAAGAAGATGGCTACGATTATTTTGTGATGATGGGTAGTGAGCCTAAATTTATCACTGACAAAGCAGAGGGGCAATCTTACAATCCAGACCATTTTATTTGGATTTGGAATGATGCCAATAAAAATACACTACCTTATGTAACTGATGACCCCAATTTTGATGAAAGTAAGATGCATCAATGTACCTCTTACAAAGATGTAAATCCTAAAGACCTTACAGATACCTACTTGAATGAATTTTTTGGCACAGCCGAGCCCGAATATGCCTCGCTGAGGAAAATGAAAAATGCAAGTACCAATACCAATAATAATACCAACGCCAACACAAATACAAGCGGAGCAAAATCAAAGATGCACTTAGTTTTGTGTATCAATACGGAAATTGGAGATATAGGGCAGAGTTGTAGTGTAGACCAAAAAGCCATGGAGGTGGAGTTCAGAGAGATAGCCAAAGCCGTAGGAATGCCTTTTGAGAAGTATATTGTAAATGGAGAAAACTTTACCAAAGCTAATGCTTTAGAAACATTGAACAAATTAAAAGTAGGGGCTAATGACGTGGTTGTCTTTTACTATAGTGGGCATGGCTTCAGATGGTCTGACCAAACAGATACCTATCCTCAATTAGATATGCGATACTCCTCTTATACAGCTATTGGGGAGAATACTTCCCTACCACTCTCGCAGGTCTATAATACGATTGTACAAAAAGGTGGAAGATTGAATTTAGTTCTTAGCGATTGTTGTAACTCTGATGTAGGTAGAAATCAGATGACCAGCCAAACTTTTATGGCAGGGCGTTCTTTTCAAGGAGCTGAAATAGAAAAACTAAAAGGCTTATTTCTTAATAGTTCGGGGAGTTTGCTCGTAACGGGTAGTAGCCCTGGTGAGTATTCTTGGTGTAGCATCAATGGTGGTTTTTTTACGCTAAGTTTTATACAAGCCCTCAAAGAAGAAATTGGTTATATGCGTAATAATGATCCTTCTTGGGATAACATCGTGAGCAATGCTGTGAAAAGCACACAATATAAAGCCAAAAGTTGTAACAACTGTAAGCCTCAAAATCCAGTTTATTATTCTAAGGTTGCTAAAAAATAAAAATTATGATAAAGTTTTCTGTTGTTATACTTTTGTTTTCTATGTTTTTTCAAGAAAAACATCCGATTTTTCATAAATATAAAGATGTGATAGAAGAAGCTGAAACAATTAGTATTTTTGAGGTAGCTCAAAACCCTACTGCCCAAAAAGAACAAGATAAAGCAAAGCAGTATATTGCTGACTATCAAGTTCTTAAAAATATAGAGCTTAAAGAGAATTTAGTTGATAAGTTCAAGAAATCTATTTTGGATAAAGATAATTATATCATAGAGAAAAAAACTTGTCCTTTTGTAGCTAAATACGCCATTAGTTTCAAGAAAAAAAGAGAGCATATTACCCTTATAATTTCTGCGAATACTTGTGAGAAAGTAGCTATTTTTTCTTCTCATAAGTCTATCAACGAGACCTACCACGATTTGAAAGCTGGAAATGCCATTCAAGCGGTTTTAATGGAACTTAACCCATAGAAAAAGGGGTGATTTTCACCCCTTTTTTACAAAGCTAATGCTTCCTCAAGCGTATCACAATATTGAATATCATAAGCCTCAAAGCTAAATTCTGGGTGTTCTTTCATGATTCGCTCCCTTCCTATTTTTACACTTGTTTTGAAATAAGAGAGATTAGGCAGAATTTTTCGGTAGATTTTTAAACCGTACTGTGCCATTTCTTTTTTCCAAAAAATGTGATACCATTCCATAGAAGGCTGGTGAAAAACCTTGAGGGAAGTTTTATCAAAAATAAATTTCTTAACGGCATTTCTTTTGATAAACTCGCTCATTACGTCAAATTTTTTCTGAAACTCCTCCATTGGTACGTATTCTGCCAATGTTTTACATAAAATAGCTTGCTCTTCTTCAAGAAAAACAGCTTCCATAAATTTAGAGGAAACAATACAATTTTTGCTATTAGCGTCCATAGAACTAATTTGTTAGATATAAAAAAATATTATTTTCTTATTTAACAAATTGTTATCAAAAGTGTTTGAGTTTTTATTTTTTATTTTTCAAGGTAGCAATTACTAAAAATAGCCAAGCGGCTATAAATGCAAGTCCACCAAAAGGGGTAATAGCTCCCAAAATGCGTATATTACTTACTGCCATTATATACAAAGAGCCAGAAAATAATAAAATCCCTATCAAAAAGCTATAAGCAGCCCAAGTAAGCCACTTGGATTGCCAACCTTGCATTTGCAAAAATGCGACAACAAGCAGGGCAAAAGTATGATAAAAATGATAACGATTGCCTGTTAGGTAAGAGTCTGTAAGGCTATTGTTTTGTAGTATTTCTTTGAGAGCATGAGCTCCGAAAGCCCCTAAAGTAACGGCTAAAGCTCCTGAAATGAAAGCAAGTATAAAAGTATTTTTATAGTATTTCATAAGATTCAATTAAGTCTGCGATTTTTGTGGCAAGTACTTCACTGATTTTTTTGTAAGATTCTACCGTCCAACCGGCTACATGAGGGCTAAGAATGACGTTAGGAAACTGAGTTATTTTTTCAAAAATGGCTTCTTGTTCAGCGTTTAAAGCGTCTAACCTCTCATTTTCCAATACGTCCAAGCCTACACCTAATATTTTTCCATTTGCTAAACCCTCGTAAATAGTTGCTAAGTCTACCACTTCGCCTCGAGAAGTATTGAGTAACCAGAAAGGTTTTTCACATTTTTCTAAGAAAAGTGGGGAAAACATTTTTCTGCTATCTTCGTTGAGAGAAACGTGAAAGGAAATAACATCGGCTTGTTCTTGTAAGTATTCTAAAGTTACTTCTTTGGCGTAGGTATCTCCGTAGCCTTTTTTCCTGTCATAAGCAATTACATTAGCTCCTAAGCAGTGCAAATACTTGGCAAATTCCCTACCAGTATGCCCATAACCGATTATTCCAACTGTTTTACTACCTACTTCCGTACCTCTATTAGCCTCTCTTTGCCATATTTTTTGTTTCACTTCTCTATTAGATTGGGGCATTTTGTTAAGTAAGCCTAAAAGTAAGCCTAAAGCGTGCTCAGCGACAGCTTTACGATTACCTTCTGGAGCATTGAGTAAAACTATATTTTTTTTCTGAGCTTCTTGCACATCTATATTATCCATTCCAGAGCCTGCTCTGCCTATTATTTTGAGCAAAGGAGCTTTTTCCAGAAAAGTCTTATCTACCCTAAATTTACTTCTAATGATTAAGCCAGAGAAATCTTTTATGATTTTTTCGGCTTCTGAGGGTTGTATAGCGGGTTGATAGGAGAAGTAAGCCCCTTTTTGCTTAAAAAAGTCAAGCAAAAGAGGATGAACATCATCGACAATAAGAAAGTTTATTTGATGGTAAAGCAAGTTTCTAAAAGTTTGTTTTCTGCATCTTTATCAATACTCTTTGGATTCGCATAGTCTTTTTCTGCTTTTTCCAGCATACAATCACAAAGCTGTTTGACATTTGTATTGGCAGCCTTGATAGCCTCATCTTTGGCGTATTTTTCTGTGCAGTTTAGGGCAAAAGATTTTTTATCATTTTCGTCCCAAGTTCCTTTCTGGCTTTTAGATTGATTGCAAGCCAAAAGAGACACAACAAAAGTAAATATATAAAAACTTGTCCGCATATATTTTTTGCTGTAAATATAGGTTTTTTGGTAATAAAAAAGCAAGAAATGGACTAAAATAAAAAATATTTCAATCCATTTCTTGCTTTTCAACTTGAAATTTATGCTAATACGGAGGAAGGGACTTCTATTTGGTACATATCCTTAATGGTACCCTTCACGATGCCAAGAAGTTCTTCATCTAAACTAATCTCCTTTTCTAATTCTGTCATACTCAGCCCTCTTTGTTTGAAAGCATCTAGATTTTTCATCACAATTCTTTGCCAAGCTAAGGGGGTGATATTCTCATCACACCACTTTTTTACAATACTGCTACTTACTCCCATAATGGTAAAATTTTAAGGTTATGCGAACACGAACTCAGGTGTCATTTCTGTCTGATACAATTCGAAAATGGCTTTGCCAAATAACTCCAAAGAAGAATCGTCTAGCGATAAATCTTGCGAGGGGTTTAGTAAATCACTCAACTCGTAACTTTGTCCCTTCAACTCTGGAAGGACTTTCAAGACAACCCTCTGCCAAGCCACGGGTGAAACGTTATCGTTGCACCAAGTCTGAATTTTTGCTACTGATATTTTCATAGTCGTAATACTTAAGAGCTACAATACAAATATTTGCAAAAAAAATGAAAAAAACAAGGGTTTTTCCAAATAAAGTTTGGTAATATTTTGAAAAAGTAGTAAGATTATAGCAAAAAATTAAAATTGAAAGTATATAAATTGCTGAATATCCGAAGAACGCATCTGGAAAAAAACAAATATAATCCAAAAAACTATTAAAAATGCTTTGCCAATATCAGACATTTTTATGAAAAAGCTCTCCCCTTTTTCCTTAAGTCTGAGAGGTATAAAATGCAATAAAAAAGCGATTAGAAGCACTAAATATAGTTTCCAATAGGCGACTAATACCACAAATATGAGTTTGGGCTGAAAATAAAAAAATATTTTTTCAAACATTAGAAAGGCTACTTGTGTGGCATCAAGGTTTTGTTCGGCATTTAGGCTGATGGAATTTGCTCTAAAAAATACCCAAGTCATACATATAAAATGAAATGTAATAATTTTTGCAAAAAAAATGTAAATTTTGTTGTTCCTAAAAAACTGATTATTTTTTGTCGCCAGCAACCAAGACTTATGTAAGCCTAAGGCTAAACCGTGCAAAGCACCCCATATCAAGAAACGCAGATGCCCACCATGCCATAAACCTCCCAAAACCATTGTGAGCATTAGATTAGCATCTGTACTGAGATTTAATCTTCTACGCTCGCTCCAAATAGCCGAAAACCACATCACAAAAATAAAACTTAGTAAAAATAGGCTATACCAAGCCATTTGTGTGTACAATAAGCCACCTTCCAAAGCTAAAAAATGCAAACCTATAAAAGCCCAAATAGCCTTATATTGGCGTAACCACAAAAGCCAAGAAGTACTAAAAGCCAGTAAAAATACTAAATGAATACTGCTAAAGGCTTTATCTATTAGCAAAGCAATAATGATTAAAAAAAGCAAGGATAGATAAGTAAACCAAGAAGCAGATTTATTCCCACCCAAAGAAATGTATAAATAATCTTTGAGCCAAGACGATAGAGAAATGTGCCATCTACGCCAAAAATCTGTAATATTACTAGCTTTGTAGGGCTCGTTGAAGTTGAGAGGCAATTTGAAGCCTAACAGCAGCGAAAGAGCAATAGCAATATCTGTATAACCTGAGAAATCAAAATAAATTTGAATAGAAAAACCATAAATACCCAGAAGCGTTTCAAAGCCTGAGTAGCCAAATGGGTTTTCAAAAACTCGCCCTACCAAATTGACGCCCAAGTAGTCAGCTATGAGTTTTTTTGTTAATCCTTTTATTATCAGAAATATAGCTTTTCCAAAGTCTTGTTCGGAAAGGTAGTAAGGCTGATGAATTTGAGGAATAAAATCTACAGCTCTGACAATAGGACCAGCCACTAATTGGGGAAAAAAACTAACAAATAGTGCAAAATCTATGATGTTGCGTAAAGCAGGGAGTTTGCCTCTATATACATCTATGGTATAGCTAAGTGTTTGAAATACATAAAAAGATATGCCAACAGGTAAAATAATATGGGTAAAATCAAATTGCGTTTGCAAGGTTTGATTGGAGAACCAAGCCAAGTAATCAATCGCTATATAGTTTGTCCCTAATAAATGATTGATAAAGTCTGTTATT
>JANRLU010000222.1:0-1576 GCA_033762275.1 Thermonemataceae bacterium
AATAGGTTATTTCATATCTATGATGCCTTCAAAATGTGAATTTCTTTTAAAACTATCCAAAAACTTAACCAAATAGATGCTTGGTTTTTACAGCAAATAGAGCAATTAGTTTTATTAGAAAAAGAAATACAAAAATTTACTATTCAGGATATTAGTAAGGGCTTGCTCTTAGAAGCCAAACAAAAAGGTTATGCTGATAGGCAAATCGCTCATCTTTTGCGTTGCTTGGAGAGTGAAGTTTATAGAAAAAGACAAGATTTATCCATTCAGAGAGTCTATAATATGGTAGATACTTGTGCTGCCGAGTTTGAGGCGGTTACCCCCTACTATTATTCCTCTTTTTCCAAAGAAAGTACGCTTACAACACCCGAAAAGAAGACTACTGAAAAGAAAAAAGTGATTGTACTTGGCTCTGGACCGAACCGTATTGGGCAGGGTATTGAGTTTGATTACTCCTGCGTACATGGAATTTTGGCAGCAAAAGAGCTTGATTATGAGACTATTATGATAAATTGCAACCCCGAAACAGTTTCCACAGATTTTGATATAGCAGATAAACTCTATTTTGAACCTGTTTTTTGGGAACATATCTACGATATTATCCAAAAAGAGCAACCTGAAGGCGTAATTGTACAGTTGGGTGGGCAAACCGCCCTCAAACTTGCTGAAAAATTAAGTCGTTATGGAATAAAAATTATTGGCACAAGCTACGAAGCCTTAGATATGGCAGAAGATAGAGGGAAATTTTCTAATTTGTTAAAAGAATTGGATATTCCGTATCCGCAATTTGGGGTGGTAAGCAACGCCGACGAGGCTGTTGCTTTATCCCGAGAGCTTGGTTTCCCTTTGCTGGTACGCCCCAGCTATGTATTGGGCGGGCAAAGTATGAAAATTGTCATCAATGAGCAAGAATTAGAAGAACACGTGGTGAAAATCCTGAATGAGAACCCTGAAAATCAGATACTTTTAGACCATTTCTTGGAAGGAGCCATAGAAGCCGAAGCTGATGCGATTTGTGATGGTGAAGAGGCTTATGTAATAGGTGTAATGGAACATATAGAACCCGCTGGTATTCATTCTGGCGATAGCAACGCCGTTTTGCCGCCATTTTCGTTGAGCCCTTTGCTTGTAGAGCAGATAGAAATGATAAGTAAAAAAATAGCCTTAGCCTTGCGTACGGTTGGGCTTATCAATGTTCAGTTTGCTGTAAAAAATAATGTGGTGTATGTGATTGAGGCTAATCCAAGAGCGAGCCGTACTGTTCCGTTCATTTGTAAGGCTTACCAAGAACCTTATGTAAATTATGCCGTAAAGGTAATGTTGGGAGCAAAAGTAAAAGATTTTGCTTTCAAGCCGCAAAGAACAGGCTATGCCCTCAAATTGCCTGTGTTTTCCTTTGAGAAATTTCCAAATGTGAATAAAGAACTAGGTCCTGAAATGAAATCTACGGGAGAAGCCATTTTATTTATAGAAAACCTCCAAGATGAAACCTTCCTCAAACTCTACGAAGAAAGAAATCTGTATTTGAGTAGATAATAAAAAAACCCTTTTTCAAGGGTTTTTTTATTGCTTTTTG
>JANRLU010000223.1:0-2645 GCA_033762275.1 Thermonemataceae bacterium
TTCTATATCAAAATAAAGGGGGGAGTAAGGTAAAATACTTCCCGAACCAGATGAACCATAAGCCAGATTAGATGGCATAAACAGATAACCTTTTTCGTTGAGTTTCATCAAAGGAATCCCTAATTTCCAGCCCTCAATTACACCAATATAGGGTTTGAAGCTAAAACTTTCGTTGCTATCAAAAATTGTATTATCAATAACACGTCTGCCTACATATTTGGTCGTTACGGTGGCAGAATCTTTGGCTACTACATCAGAGGAACCTGTTGCTGTACGCACAAAAATAACGCCATCTTTATTTTCGGTAACCGTCAAGCCCATACTTTGTATTTTTTCACTAATAAAATCATTTTCAGATTTTACATTTATCACTTCCAAATCCACACGAATAGCTGAATAAGGGGGCAAAAATGGTGTGGAGGCTGTACCGTATGCGAGTGTATGATTCATCAGCAAAGTAGCCTTCTGTCCTTTAGCAATTTTTTGTTTGCCAATTTGCATAAAAATATCCACGCCACTTGGTTTTATCACAGTTGCCCCACTTGTTGCGGTGGGATTTAGCAAAGGAGCAATAAAAGTTTTTGTTCCACTGAGTTTGTAAAGTGTATCTACGGCTGTTTCAGAAGGGATTACACGCACTTCGTATTTGAGTTCTACATAACGATAGGTTGAATCGGGGTAAGAGCCTGTAATAGAGCCAGAAACATTGTAGTAAATGCCATTTTCATCTTTCTGCATATTCAAGCCTTTCTGAGCAATATAGCTTTGAATTTCTTGCTCGTTTCTTTCAGTTTGCTCAGCTACAAAAGTTTCGTCTTCGTTCTCTCTTTTGCAAGATAAAAAAGAGAAAATACTGATAGCCAAAACAATAAAATATTTGCTTGTTTTCATAGTATTTTGTTTTATTTTTTAGATGGAATAATATCTACTAATTCAACCTCGAATACAAGAGGGGCAAAAGGTGGAATAGCCTTGCCTGCTCCTTGTGCTCCATAGCCCAATTTTGAGGGTATAAGTAAAGTGGCTTTTTCGCCTTTTCTGAGCAGGGCAATTCCTTCGTCCCAACCCTTAATTACTTGTCCTTGCCCCAGAACAAAGCCAAAAGGTATTTTTCTTTGTATAGAGCTATCAAAAACTTTGCCATTTAAAAGTTTTCCCGTATAGTGCACCTTTACGCTATCGCCACTTTGAGGTTTTGCACCAGCAGGATTTTTTTGTGTGATGCTATACTTCAAACCACTTGGCGTAACTTCCAAAGTCATAGGATTCTTGGCAAGGTATTCTTCAATCGTTTTATTTTCTTTTCCTTCGTTTTGCTTAGCTAATTCTTCTTGTTTTTTCATAGCTTCTTTTTCTAATGCCATTATTTCTTTTTTACGTTCTTCAGCAGATTTGATGCTTTCTATTTTTACGAAGTATTCTACGGTTTTTCCTTTAGGTCTGAGCATTTCAAAATAGGGGTTTCTTTTTATCAATGTATCCAAAGGAACTTTGATATGAACACTATCACCAATTTGCAGGAAAGGGAATACTTCGGCAGGTGAGCCAGGTACGGATTGTATTTGAAGGGTAACAGGTTTTGGGTCTTTAAAGGTATTTTGAATTACTGTATCGCCGACTTTTCCTAAAAATCTGAGTACGACAAACTCATTTTCCTTTAATTTTGCTCCTTTTTCATTTCTTTTGATTACTTTGAAACTTACGCCTGAGGGAAGTCTTGTTTCTCCGCTTTCTTGACGGGGTTTCTCGCAGGCTGTAGCAGCAAGTAAAATAATGGCTAAAAATTGCCAAAAAACTTTTTTCATAAAATTAGTAGAGGGTTTGTGTGAGTTGTTCTTTGTGTTTTTTAATGAGTTCTACAAAATAGGCTTCTGTTTGGGCTAAGGGCAAATTGGAAATCCCACCAGCGGCGTTTTTATGTCCGCCTCCTTGAAAGTAGTTGCAGGCAAAATCATTGACCGAAAAATTGCCCACCGAGCGAAAGGATAGTTTTACTTTATCGCCACGGTCTATCATGATTGCTGCCATTACAATCCCCTCAATAGATAGGGCATAATTTACAACTCCCTCAGTATCGCCTGTTTGTGAATGAAATTTTTTAAGTTCTTCTTCAGTGATACAAAAATAGGCTACTTTGTAATCGGGTAAAACTTTAAGTTTATTGCTAAGTACATAGCCCAAAAATCTGAGTCTTTCTTCAGAGTTGTTATCATAAATTCTGTTATGTACTTTGGAGGTATTTACCCCAATATCAATAAGTTCGCCAGCAATTTGGTGTACTCTTTTGGTAGTACTTGGGTGTTTGAAAGAGCCTGTATCTGTAAGAATACCTGCATAGAGAGCTTCCCCGATTTGTACATCAATTAGATTTTTATCGCCAAGCTCATCAATAAGTTCATAAATGAGTTGTGAAGTAGCGGCAGCTTTTACATCATGATAGTTAAAAGTTGCATCTACGTTAGGGTTGATGTGGTGGTCTATGAGCAAAATCGGTTTTTTTACAGCCTCAAAGATAGCTGACATTTCTTCTAAGCGAGGATAACAACCAAAATCTAAGTAACAAAGCAGGTCAGCTTGCTTTACAAGTTCGGTTATCAGAGGAATTTGTCGTTTTTCATAACAAATTACGGAGGCATTATCGGGTA
>JANRLU010000224.1:0-7324 GCA_033762275.1 Thermonemataceae bacterium
TTTCTGATTTGGAAGATATTACCAGAGCAGCTACCCTTACGCTTTCCGAAGTGGGGGTGATAGATATTTTATTCAATAATGCGGGTATCGTAGTAGGCAAGCACTTCCACGAACACAGCCACCAAGAAATTGAAAAAACTATTCGCATCAATGTTTTGGGAGTAATGCACGTAGCTAAGTGTTTTTTAGGAGATATGATAAAGCAGAAAAGCGGTCATATTATCAATATCGCCTCAGCAGTAGGCTTACTTGCCAATCCGAAAATGAGTGTATATGCGGGCAGTAAATGGGCTGTTCTGGGCTGGTCGGAGTCCTTGCGTTTGGAATTGGAAGATATGGAAGGTGATTTGCACGTAACGACAGTATGTCCGAGTTATATCAAAACAGGTATGTTTGAGGGCGTAGAAGCCCCGCTTCTTGCTCCACTTTTAGAGCCAGAAGATATTACAAATCAAATTATTAGTGCTGTAAAAAGTAATGAAATAGAAGTAAAAGCTCCTTGGTCTGTTCACCTTATCCCCATTCTCAGAGGTATAATGCCCACCCGTATATTTGACTTGGTTGTTGGCAAAGGCTTAAATATCTATGATTCTATGGCAAATTTTGTAGGTAAAGGACACAAAGAAAATCAAAGCGAAAAAAATAAGGTCTAAGTAATAAGTTTTATAGTTTTACACCCAAAATGCTCCTATCCTAAAAATAGGCTTATACTGTATGAAATTAGATATTTTAGTGCTTGCAGCACACCCCGATGATGCGGAACTTACTTGTTCTGGCACCATCGCCTCAGCTATTGCAAAAGGAAAAAAAGTAGGAATCATAGACCTCACCCAAGGCGAGTTAGGTACAAGAGGCTCTGCCGAAACCCGAAAAAAAGAAGCAGAATTAGCAGCCCAAATAATGGGCTTGCATTTGCGTGATAATATGCAATTTGCTGATGGATTTTTTAGAAATGATAAAGAACATCAATTAGCTCTTATAGAAAAAATAAGAACTTACAAACCCACCATTGTTTTGGCAAATGCCATCAGCGACCGCCACCCAGACCACGCCAAAGCTGCTGAACTTATCAAAGATGCTTGTTTTTTGGCAGGATTAAGAAAAATAGAAACAGGGCAAGAAGCTTATCGTCCAGATTTCCTCTATCATTATATCCAAGATAGATACATTCAACCTGACTTCGTGGTCGATATCTCGGATTTCTGGGAAATCAAGAAAAAAGCTATTTTGGCATACGGAACGCAGTTCAATGCCCTAACTAATGATAATGAACCACAAACCTACATTTCTACTCCTGAGTTTTTTGACTTTTTGGAAGCAAGAGCCAAAGAATTTGGGCATCAAATTGGCGTAAGATATGGTGAAGGCTTTACCAAAACGAGAATGATTGGTGTAAAGGATTTATTTGATTTACACTAATTATGTACTATTAAGGATTTTGTATAATGTAACATTTGTAAGATTAAATCTACTGCATTGGTGTTTTCGCCCATATCTATCATTATTTCAAAACCATCTGTATGTTTGGGGTAAAACTTGCCAATTCGGCATTTTGCCCTACTTTTCTGCATAATGTAGTCAAAAACAGCAAACTCTGTTACATTGATACAATATACATAATCAAACTCTTTTTGAATAAACTCCTCTACTTGCAGAGATTTGACCTGATTTCTATTATCCACCTCTTTGGCAGTAAAAAAATCAAAACGAAAATCGTAAGGATTACTATGCTTTTCCTCAAAATAAGCTAAAATTTTAATATTTTTCCCATCTTTTTTTAGCAACTTCACAAAGTAGTTCAAGGCTTTGGGGTTATCTTCGTTGGAATGACTAAACAACACACCTATCTCCTTAGCTTCATCATAGTTGAGTGTATTTCTAATGACGGGCTGGGCAGTAACAATGGGTTTAGATTTTGTAATTGCAGAAATAAAGTTTTTTAGGGCTTCCATTTGATTGTATTTTCCCCTAATTTTTATTACAATATTATACTTTAATTTCCAAAAAACCTAATTACAGGTCGTTAAATCTTGGCGAATTTGCTCCAATGTTCTTTTTTCTATGTTATTTTCAAAATTAGTGAATAGATAGTTTACTAAATTATGTATTTCTATCTCGCTGAGCTGTGTATTTGCGGGCATTTCCTGATTATACTCACGTCCATTTACCTTAATAGCCCCCTTTTGCCCATGCATAATGACGCAAGCTACTTTTGAGGGATTATTTTTGAGCCAATCTGATTTGCTGATAGGCGGAATCAGTTGAGCTAAACCTTCTCCTTTTTCCATGTGACAACTCGCACAATGTTGTTCATAGAGTAACTTTCCTTGCTCTTTTGTCTTGAAAAATAAAGCATTACCAACCAAAAGCCCTACAAATAAAACTACGGGGATACTCCCCAGCCAAACTTTATTTTTCATTGAGCAAAATATCTATATCAGTCATCAATTTATCCACCTCTTTTGGATTCGTACCATCATAAGCCCCTCTGATATGCTTTGATTTATCAATCAGGACAAAATAACCATTATGAATATAGCCTCCTGGCTCGTTGGGGTCTTCTTTCACACCAACAAAATGCTGTTGAGCCATTTTTTCTATATCGCTCCATTTTCCCGTTACCAAATGCCATTTTTTTGTTTCAATGTTGATTTTTTTTGCGTATGCTTTCAAAACAGGCACGCTGTCCTCACGAGAAATAGAATGAGAAAGTAATAAAAATCTATCCTCACTTTTGTATTTTTCATAGACACGCAGCATTTGTTGCTTCATTTTTGGACAAATACTTGGGCAAGTGGTAAAGAAAAAATCGGTTACGTATATTTTTCCCTCAAAAGTCTTTTCCGTTACCTTCTCTCCATCTTGATTCACAAAAGAAAAAGCAGGAATTTTATGATAGATGGTATCTGTCATCATTTTTCCATCTTTCTCCCTCTGAACGGCTTGCCTTTCTCCAAGAATAGGCAATTTTTGCTCTTTTTGGCAAGCAACCAACCATAACAAAACCAAAGTAAATAAGCTATATTTCATTTTTGTTTGAATAATTTTGGATAAATAATACAAAAAAATAACTAATTTTGCCCAAAAATAGTTTTTTTCTTCAAAAAAATAGCTACGATTATGCAAATTCAATCCGCTCTGATTTCAGTATTCTATAAAGATGGTTTAGATAAAATAGCTCAAAATTTAGCTCAAAAAGGAGTAAAAATTTACTCTACAGGGGGCACTCAAAAATTTCTGGAAGACTTAGGAATTCCTGTAATTGCCGCTGAAGACCTCACTGCTTATCCCTCTATTCTGGGCGGACGCGTGAAAACTCTTCACCCAAAAGTTTTTGGAGGTATTTTGGGACGCAGAGCAGAACAACAAGACAAAACAGAAATGGATAAATTCGCCATCCCTACCATAGATTTGGTAATTGTTGATTTATATCCTTTTGAAGAAACACTCGCTAAAGGAGCAAGTTCAGAAGAAATTATAGAAAAAATTGATATAGGGGGAATTTCTCTTATCAGGGCGGCGGCTAAAAACTTCCAAGATGTCGTGATTATTCCCTCAAAAAATGACTATGATTTTTTATTAAATATCTTAGAAAATCAAAATGCCACAAGTACGCTTGAGCAACGTAAATACTTGGCTACCAAAGCTTTTGAATTAAGTTCTCATTACGATACAGCCATCTTTAAATATTTCAATACACAAACACAAGCAAGTACGAGCTTTAAAGAAAGTATTTTGGAAAGTAAAACCCTACGCTACGGTGAAAATCCGCATCAAAAAGGGTTTTATTTTGGTAATTTGAATGAAATTTTTGAGCAACTCAATGGAAAAGAACTTAGCTACAACAATTTATTAGATGTAGAATCAGCTGTTTCCCTCATAGAGGAGTTCCCCGCAACTCAAACGGCTTGTGCCATCATCAAACATACCAACGCCTGTGGTTGTGCCTTCGCTGAAAACCCCAAAGATGCCTATTTAAAAGCTCTTTCAGCAGACCCTGTTTCGGCTTTCGGGGGAATTATTATTCTCAATCAAGCCATAGATATGGCTACGGCTCAAGAATTAGATAAATTATTTTTTGAGGTACTCATTGCTCCTTTTTACGAGGCAGAAGCCTTAGATTTGCTTAAAAAGAAAAAAAATAGGATTATTCTGCTGAAAAAATCTATTATTAAAAATAATTGGCAGTTTAGAAGCCTTTTAAATGGTGTTTTGGTGCAAGAAAAAGATTTAAAAACTGAAATTGTAGAAGATTTGAAAGTGGTAACCCAAAAAAGCCCCACAGAAAGCGAACAGAAAGCGATGCTTTTTGCCGCTACCATAGCCAAACACACCAAATCTAACACGATTGTTTTGGCAAATGAAACGCAATTATTAGCCAGCGGTACGGGACAAACCTCGCGTGTAGATGCCCTCAACCAAGCCATAGCAAAAGCTCAGAGTTTTGGGTTTAGCTTGCAAGGAGCTGTAATGGCTTCTGATGCTTTTTTTCCTTTCCCCGATTGTGTAGAAATAGCTGGAAATGTGGGTATTACGGCTGTTATGCAACCTGGTGGCTCTATCAAAGACCAAGATAGTATCGATTATTGTGATAAACACAATTTAGCGATGGTATTTACAGGAATCAGACATTTCAAACATTAAATTTCTTGCAAATACTTTTTTACCTTTCAGCAAAAATGGTATATTGCAATAATTCATCAAAAAAATGCAACAAAACTTATGAGTATCTATATTCAAAACACAGCCACAGGCATTAGCCTCACCAAAGAAGCTATCTTGGAAGACTACCGCATAGTTTGTGAAAGTAGGGAAGCAAGTTTAGTAGGAAGAAAAGAAGTTTTTATGGGGAAAGCTAAATTTGGAATTTTCGGTGATGGGAAAGAATTAGCACAAATAGCTATGGCAAAGGCTTTTCAAGTTGGAGATTGG
Source organism: Thermonemataceae bacterium (assembly GCA_033762275.1). GTDB lineage: Bacteria > Bacteroidota > Bacteroidia > Cytophagales > Thermonemataceae > Raineya. The sequence goes on from JANRLU010000224.1 coordinate 4,933, forward strand.
CGTTCAGGATATTACCGCGACCAAACTTTTATGCTTGCTATTGGCGAACTCACTTTGGAAGCCTTTTTTGCTCAACTATACGCTGATACTAATGTAGAAAATGACCCCGCATCAGCAGGAAGATGTATGAATGCCCATTTCGCTACCCGATTTTTGGAGCAAGACGGCTCTTGGAAAAACCTCACAGAACTCAAAAATTCCTCAGCAGATATTTCGCCTACTGCAGGGCAAATGCCAAGGCTTTTAGGCTTGGCTTGGGCATCTAAGTTATTCAGAAATAATCCTGAATTACGTACTTTCACGAATTTCTCCAATAATGGCAATGAAATAGCTTTTGGTACTATTGGCAATGCCTCTACTTCAGAGGGAATGTTTTTTGAAACAATTAATGCAGCAGGAGTTTTGCAAGTGCCTATGTTGATGTCTGTTTGGGACGATGAATACGGTATTTCCGTTTCAAAGGAATACCATACTACCAAACACGATATTTCTAAGGTATTAGCTGGTTTTCAGACAAATACAGATGGAAAAGGCTTAGAAATTTTTAAAGTAAAGGCTTGGGACTATTTGAAACTCATAGATGCTTACCAAAAAGCCACCAAAATATGCCGAGACACACACAGCCCTGTACTTATTCACGTAGTAGAAGTTACCCAGCAACAAGGGCATTCTACTTCTGGCTCTCACGAACGCTACAAGTCTAAAGAAAGGTTGGAATGGGAAGCAAATTTTGACTGTAATAAGAAGTTTCGTGAGTGGATTTTAGACCACGGAGTAGCCAATGTAACGGAACTTGAACTCATTGAAAACCAAGCAAAAGAACGCGTAAAACAAGCCCGTACAACTGCTTGGAGCAATTTTTTGAAGTCTGTGAAGAACTACCAAACTGATGCCGAAAATGCAATAGCTGACGCCATCAACCAATCCCCAACAAATAAAGAAACACTTGAAAAGATATTAAAAGAGTTGAAAGAAACTATCAATCCCATCAAAAAAGATAGTATTGTTGCTCTTAAAAAAGCCCTACGCAGCTTACGCTTTGAAAGCGAAAGTAAAAAAAGAAGCATATTGAATACCTTAGACCAAAAGACAAGTTTGGCAAAAGATGAGTACAACTCTTATTTGTATAGCCAATCTGAGCAAAATGCCTTATTTATCAATGAAAAGAAAGTTGTATACGCTGATGATGCTAAAGTTGTAGATGGAAGAGAAGTTTTACAAGCCAATTTTGAGGCTATTTTTACGAATAACCCCTTAGTAGTCGCTTTTGGTGAAGATGTAGGTAAAATAGGTGATGTAAATCAGGGCTTTGCTGGCTTGCAAGACAAATTTGGAGAAATTAGAATTTCAGATACAAGTATCCGTGAGTGTACCATTCTGGGGCAAGCTATTGGGGCTGCTATGCGTGGGCTGAGACCTATTGCTGAAATTCAGTATTTAGACTACTTGTTGTATGCCTTACAAATTATGTCTGATGACTTAGCTTCTCTGCAATACAGAACAAAAGGTGGGCAAAAATCGCCTGTGATTATCCGTACGCGTGGGCATCGTCTGGAGGGCATTTGGCACTCTGGCTCACCTATTGGTATGATTATAAATGCTTTAAGAGGTATCCGCATACTTGTACCACGTAATATGACTATTGCAGCAGGCTTTTACAACACCATGTTACAATCTGATGAACCAGCTCTCATTATAGAATGTCTGAACGGTTATAGGTTAAAAGAAAAAATGCCCGAAAACTTGGGTGAATTTACAGTACCTCTTGGCAAACCTGAAATTCTCAAACAGGGTACAGACTTTAGTATCGTTACGTATGGCTCTATGTGTAGAATCGTAATGGAGGCAGCCGAACAGCTTGAGGAAGTTGGTATCAGTGTGGAAGTAATTGACGTACAAACTTTATTACCTTTTGATGTAGACCAAGTCATTTTGGAGTCTGTGAAAAAAACAAATAGAATTGCCTTCGCTGATGAAGATGTGGAAGGTGGAGCCTCTGCTTTTATGATGCAACAAGTATTAGAAGTACAGGGGGCTTATAGATTTTTAGATGCCGCCCCTATTACGATTCACGCTCAAGACCACAGACCTGCCTACGCCTCTGATGGGGATTATTTTTCCAAGCCCAATGCAGAAGATATTTTTGATAAAATCTATGCTATAATGCAAGAAGCTAATCCTCAGCGATTTCCAGAAATCTATTAGCTTATACAAACGTTTAGCCAAAAAAGCTAAACGTTTTTTATTATATCCGCTGACTGTATCATAAAATATCAGGAGAGAAGATTTGCTTTTTTAAAAAAAAGATATAACTTTGCACCCTCAAATAAAATTTCTGTTCAAATGCCTAAAGTAAAAACTAATTCTGGTGCAAAAAAACGTTTCCGTTTGA
>JANRLU010000225.1:0-1568 GCA_033762275.1 Thermonemataceae bacterium
TAATAATCTATTAAACAATATGTTTTTCAAAATACAAGTTCCCCAAACATACAACAACACTGTGAGTGGTCGCAGACCCCACAGTGGAACTGCTATCAGTCGTTTTTTTTAAGTAGTGCGTTTTGTTGTTGGTGCGCTTTGCTAACACCAACCTTTAGATTTGTCTTGGGAAAAGAAATAGGACAAAACCTATTTGTACAAGCAAGAAATAAATTGTACTTTTCCTATTATTTATCTCCACCAAAGGCAGACTTAGAACACCAACAAAGCTTGTAGGCTTATCCTTTGAACCAAGTGCCTTTGGTGATTTTTCACTTAGACTCAAATAGAATTTGGAGTTTTCAGGCTCATTAACAAGGTTTTAAGTAAAAGTGAACGAGATAAATAAATAAACTCTTTTTTACACTTTAAAATTAAAACTTTTATGTCATTTTCCCAAACTATTGGTATCGATGTGAGCAAAGATTATTTAGATTTTGCTGTTTACCAAAATTATCAAAGAACTTATTTAGGAAGGGTATCCAACCAAGTAGATGATTTACAAGGTTTTCTGGAAAACTTAGTCAAGACCTACCCACTGGAAACCACCCTATTTTGCTTGGAAACCACAGGCATCTATACCCAACCTTTTTTATTGGTAGCTATGCAGATAGAAGCCAAAGTTTGGCTACAAGATGCCTTAGCAATCAGCCAATCTTTGGGACTCAAACGAAGTAAAAATGACATCTTAGACGCACAGGATATCGCTGAATATGCCTTCAGACAACAAGATAAGGCAAGGTTGTATGTAGCTCCCAATCAAATCTTGGTAGAGCTACAAGCCTTACTGAGTCTGCGTGCCAGACTTTTAGAGTCCCTTAAACGTCTAAAAACTCCTCTCAAAGAAGCCAAAACTTTCAGTTCGCCTCATATAGAAGCTTTATTGAGTAAATGTACAGATAACACCCTACAAGGCATTGAGAATGATTTGAAACAAATTGAAAAAGAACTATTTGCCTTATTAGACCAAGATGAGGAGTTAAAAAAAAATTATATATTGACTGAATCTGTAGTAGGAGTAGGTAAGTGGACAAGCTTTGAAATCTTGTCCACCACTCAAAATTTTACTAAATTTACCCAAGCTAATTGTTATGCTTCTTACTGTGGGATAGCTCCCTTCTCTAAAAGTTCGGGAAAGAAAAAGGGGAAAAGTCGGGTTTCTTTTTTTGCCAATAAGACCATGAAGTGGCATTTGCATATGTGTGCCTTAGCCGCTGTCCGACATGATAACGAACTGAAAACCTACTATGAACGAAAAATCAAAGAAGCTAAACCCAAACTGGTCATTTTAAATGCCATTAGAAATAAGATTATTCTTAGAATTTTTGCTGTCATAAAAAAACAAGAAAAATATGAAAAAAAAATTGTCCAAAATTTGGTTTGTTCATAGAATTCAGGGGCGAGGTGTGGGAAGTAAATTTGGTAACCATCGTTTGTATGGCAATTTAGAAACAGTAACAATACCTGCAAAAGGAGGCAAGACACAACAAGTGACAAGGGTAATATTTAGGGAATATAAATCCAGCCAC
>JANRLU010000226.1:0-15910 GCA_033762275.1 Thermonemataceae bacterium
CATAAATATAAACATAGAGATAATTAGATAAATATCTACACCTTGTACGCCTTGCAAAAACTGTTTCATAAATTTACTATTTTGAAAGTGATTATTATTTTATAGTTGGAGGGCGAGGTGTCAGACATAAGGAGGCTATTACGCTAATCTTTATGTCTGTTACCTCTTTTGCCTCATAACTATTTTTGTGCAGTTTGCTCTTGTCCCTTCTTGATATCAGTACCTAAGCGTTGTAGGTAAGCTATCAAAGCTACAATTTCCTTCTCTTTGCGTACTTTTACTTTTTCTTTTTTCAATCTTTCAACAATTTCTGAGGATTGCTTATCTATGCTTTCTTTGGCATTTTTGATTTCTTCATCAGTATAAGGTACATCCATCATTTTCATTACCTTCATTTTTTGTTGGATAGCAGAAATATCTAATTCATCATCTAACAACCAAGGGTAGGGAGGCATAATAGAACCAGGGGACATACTTACAGGCTCTCTCATGTGGTGGTAGTGCCAAGAATCAGGATATTTGCCACCCAAACGCATCAAGTCAGGTCCTGTACGTTTTGAACCCCACAAGAAAGGGTGTTCGTATACATATTCTCCAGATTTGGAATACTCTCCATAACGCTCTGTTTCGGAGCGGAAGGGGCGAACTAACTGAGAGTGGCAAGATACACAACCCTCACGGATATAAATATCTCTTCCCTCTAACTCAAGTGGAGTATAAGGTTTTACACTTGCGATAGTAGGAATATTTTCTTTCACCACAAAAGTAGGAATCATTTGTACCAAACCACCAATAGAAACTACAAACAGAGAACCAACCAACATTAACAAAGGTTTAGTTTCAAATACTTTGTGCCAGCCGTGTAGTTGCCCTACAGGTTGCGTGCGGTAAGAAACAGCTTCAGCTTCTTCGTTGGCTGTAAATTTGCCTTTAGTTGCTGTTTTCCATAGGTTATATACCATCAAAAATACACCAGAGAAGTACAATAAACCACCTACACCACGCATAGCATACATAGGTATAATCTTTGTTACAGTATCCAAAAAGTTACCATAACGCAACATACCATCTTCGTTAAAGTCTTTCCACATCAAACCTTGTGTAAAGCCAGAGATATACATGGGTACAACCCACATCACAATACCTAAAGTACCAATTAGGAAGTGTGTATTAAGGAGTTTTTTGGAATATAGTTCTGTATTGAACATCTTAGGGAAGATATAGTATAGCATTACAAATACAGTCATACCATTCCAACCTAAGGCTCCTACGTGTACGTGTGCAGGAATCCAATCGGTAAAGTGAGCTATAGCATTTACGTTTTTCAAAGAAAGCATAGGTCCTTCAAAAGTGGACATCAAATAGGCAGTAATTGCCACTACAAACATCTTGAGGGTTGCATCATCACGCACTTTATCCCAAGCTCCGCGTAAGGTAAGCAAACCATTGATACCACCACCCCAAGACGGAGCAATAAGCATAATAGAAAATACTACCCCTGTAGACTGTACCCATCCGGGTAAAGCTGAGTATAACAAATGGTGAGGACCTGCCCAAATATAGATGAATATGAGCGTCCAGAAGTGAAGAATAGATAATTTGTAAGAATAAACAGGACGATTAGCTATTTTAGGCAAATAATAGTACATCAAACCAAGAAAGGGTGTTGTAAGGAAGAACGCCACAGCGTTGTGTCCGTACCACCATTGTACCAAAGCATCTTGTACGCCTGCGAACAAAGAGTAACTTTTAGTCATTGTTACGGGTATCTCAAAGTTATTAACGATATAAAGCATTGCTACCGTAACCCAAGTGGCTATATAAAACCAGATGGCAGCATAAATATGCTTTTCTCTACGTTTGATTAGCGTACCAAACATATTGATACCAAAAACAACCCAAACAAGTACCACGGCAATATCAATAGGCCACTCCAACTCAGCATATTCTTTGGTAGAAGTCATACCTAAAGGTAGGGTAACGGCAGCAGCTAAAATGATTAATTGCCAACCCCAAAAGTGAATTTTACTAAGTACATCACTGTACATTCTTGCTTTTAGTAGGCGTTGCATAGAGTGATACACACCCATAAAAATACCATTACCCACAAATGCAAAAATAACAGCATTGGTGTGCAATGGACGAAGACGACCAAAGGTCGTATAAGGCAGTCCCATATTAAGTTCTGGGAAAACTAACTGGAAAGCTATCAATAAGCCGACCAGCATACCTACCACGCCAAAAACAACAGAAGCGATACCGAAATTTCTCACGATTGAGTTGTCGTAAGCAAATTTCTCCAATACGCCACTTTGCTGTTGGGTTGAAGTTTGACTTTGTACTGACATAAATTATTTGGTTTTTAAGTTAAAAAATAGAAGTTGTATAATTTTTATGATTTTTGATGTATTTTTTTATCTTTACTTTCTTGTATACTGTCATCAAATAAAATGCGGACAGAGGGGGTGTAGCTATCTTCATATTGCCCACTTCGCAAATTCCATAAGAATACAATGAGGAAGACACTGGCAATAATGCTACTGATGATGAGAAGGGCATAAATTACTGACATACGATTATTGATTAAGTTTTTGATAAGGATTACTTTTTAGAATAATTTTCTCGAAACGCCCTACCATTAGCGTAGAAAACGTAACCACTGAAATTGAACTCAAAGGCATTAGTATGGCGGCTATCAATGGCGAAAGTGTACCTTGTACGGCAAAATAAAGCCCAACGATATTGTATACCAAAGAAAGCATAAACGTCCATTTTATCACTTGTACGCTTTTCTTAGAGAAACTCAAGAAAGCACCTATATGAGCCAAACTTTTTGCATCTAAAATAGCATCAGAGGCGGGCGTGAAATAAGCCACATTTTCGGTAACAGCAATACCCACGTCAGCTTTCTGCAAAGCTCCAGCGTCATTCAAACCATCTCCAAGCATCATTATCCTCTCTTTGTTGCGTTGTAGGTTTCCTATGAAATCAAGTTTATTTTGTGGAGACTGATTAAAGTGTAATTTTTCAGTTTCTAAAAAATACTTTTTCAAGGCTTCTGCCTCGCCTTCGTTATCTCCAGAAAGTAAGTGTAAATCATAACCAGCATTCCATAATTCTTGTGTTAAATTTTCTAAACCTTGTCTGTATTGGTTATGGAAAGAGAAATATCCTTTTATCTTTTCGTTTATCTTCACAAAGACTTTTGTACTAAAATCCTTGATTTCCATATTTACCCCTAACCATTTTGCAGAGCCTATTTGAATACATTGTTTATGAATCTGTGCCTTTAAGCCTTTTCCTGTATACTCTTGAAAATCTGTTAGTATTTGTTCGTTGTTATTCTCTTCTATTGTAGTGCTTAGGTACTGATAAATATGTTGTGAGAGAGGGTGTGTAGAATTACGCACTAAGGCAGCAATCTTCATTTTTTCATCTTCGGAGAGTTCTTCACCAATAAAGCTAACTTTTGAGCTATCATTCTCCGTGATAGTTCCCGTTTTATCAAATACAATACTCTGTATTTGAGCTAATTGCTCTACAACACCTGTATTTTTGAGATAAAATTTCCATTTACCCAATATCCTCATAGCCGTACCTAAAGCAAAAGGGCTTGAAAGTGAGAGAGCACAAGGGCAGGCTATAATCAAAACGGCTGTAAAGGCGTTGATAGCGTTCTGAGTCTCTTTACTGATAAGCCAATAAGCCATTGCCCCAAAAGCTACAAACAACAAAACATAAGTAAAGTACTTGCTCAAAACGTCTTGCAAACGAAGTATGGGCTCTTGTTCTTTCTGAAAATTATCTTTGTTCCAAAGCTCTGTGAGGTAACTTTGTGAAACAGGTTTAACTACCTCAAGCTCAATAGTAGAGCCAACTTGTCTGCCACCTGCATAGATGATTTCTCCTAAAACTTTTTCTATGGGTAAAGCTTCACCAGTTACAAAGCTATAATCTATATTTGCCTCCCCTTTGAGCAGCATAGTGTCTGCGGGGATAAGTTCTTGATTTCTAATAATAATTCTATCCCCAACAACCAACTGATTGATAGGTACTTGCGTTTCTGTTTGGTCTGTTTCACTGATACGCCCTACGGCTACAGGGAAATAAGATTTAAAATCTCTGTCATAACGTAAGGTATCATAAGTTTTTTGCTGAAACCATCTGCCTATTTGCAAGAAAAATATGAGTCCTGCGAGTGTATCAATATAGCCTGCTCCTGTTTGGCTGAAAATTTCGTAGAAACTTCTTAGCAAAAGTACAATAAGCCCCAAAGCTAAAGGAAAATCTATATTAAGAATGCCCTTTTTTAGGTTTTTGTAGGCAGAATCAATGTAATCCCAACCGCCATAAAAGAAAGGAGGAATTACCAACACCATATTGAGATACTGAAAAATATGTCTAAAAGTACCCTCCGATTGGCTATCAAAGCCAAAATACTCAGGAAAACTATTGAGCATTATATTACCGAAAGAAAACCCTGCCACACCAATTTTGGCTATTACCTTTTTTTGTTCTTTGCTGATTCGTTGTCTTTCTTGGTCTTTATTTTCGGTATCGTTGAGCGTAATATGAGGTTCATAACCTATTTGAGCCAAAAGTATTACTAAGTTTTGCAAATTAGTAGCGGCTTCTTCGTAGGTGATGGTAATTTGCTTTTTTAGGAAATCAACTCTTGATTGTAAAACGCCTTTGGCTATTTTATGTAAATTTTCTAAGAGCCAAATACAAGAACTACAATGGATTTGGGGCAGATAAAAACTTACTTTTGCTATTTTGCCATCAGAAAAATCTATCAATTTGCTTTTTACGTCCGCTAAGTTGAGATAGGCGTACTTTTCTGCTTTTATTTCATTTTTAACAGAAACACCTGCTAAATCATCTATATTATAGTATTCTGAAAGATTGTTTTCTTGTAGGATAGCATATACATTTTTACAACCATTACAACAAAATTCTTTGTCATCATAATGAATGATTTCTTTGCAAACGTCTCCGCAGTGGTAACAAATAGTTTCTGTTTGGGTAGTATGTAGATGTTCTTTAGGCATAATCTTTAGTCTAAGTTATTCTCCAAAATTTTTGTAAGTTGTTCCTCGTTGATATCTTCGTCTTGGTATCTTCCTATTTCTTTTCCATTGGAGATAATGAGTAAAGTTTGGGCTTGATTCACTGCGAAACTTTTGGCAAGCTCTGGGTGCATAGCGGTATCCACACTAAAAAATTTAAGTTTAGGGTACAATTTGAAGTTTTCTTCTATTCTATTCCACAACATTCTATCCTTAGCTCCCTTGTAAAAAAACAATAGAATCAGTTTGTCCAAATCTTGTGTAGTACTATAATATAGTTCTTTTACGTTCATAAAACTGGAATTTCAACCAAAAGTAGCCGTGATTTAAAATAAATAGTATGATTTGTTTGGTATGAAAACCTGATTTTTGTCATTGTTTATGAAAAAATCAGAAACGAGAACAACAAAATTGTTCTCGTTTGCTTTTTAGTTTTACACCTAAGTCTTTTTGTTTTTGAAATGGCTTGAATGTCCATATCTTTAACCTGATACAAAACAATACGAAATCGGCTGATTTTTCAATGACGAAAGTCAGGAAACTAAATGATTTTTTACTAAATTGGCTCAAATATCAAAACCTTGTGTGCAAAATCTTCAAATCTTACGCTTTGTTTTTTCGTTATTTTTTTCTGATAAATATTTGCTTTTCAGGATTTTATGCTGCTTTTTCGCAAAATACTCACCCTTATTTTATATTAGATAGCCTAAAAATAGAAGGAAATAAAAAAACAAAAATTTGGATAATTGAGCGAGAAGTTCATTTGAAGAAAGGAGATACTATTTGGCAAAAACAGGAAAAAGAACAAACAGAGCAGATAAAGAATAGATTATTCAATCTTAACTTATTTTTGAATGTGGAAGTTGGGTTTGAGGCAAGGGACTCTTTGCATAAAAACTTAAAAATCAGTATTAAAGAGAGATTTTATCTTTTTGCTGCCCCTATTTTTGAACTTGCAGATAGAAATTTTAATGAGTGGTGGTATGATAGAAATAAAGATTTATCACGTACCAATTACGGTTTAATTTTAATAAAAAAGAATTTAAGGGGTAGAAACGAAACCTTAGAATTTAACTTTCAGGCAGGTTTTTTAGGAAAGCTGAAGGTAGCCTATAAAATTCCATACATAGATAAAAAACAGCGTTATGGCTTACAATTAGCTTTTGCCTACAACCAATATAAAAACTTAGCCTATGAAACAGAAGAAAACAAACTGGTATTTTTGAAATATGAGCACATTTTAAAAGACAGATATTTAGCTGAAATTCGTTTGAGTCGTAGAGATGACTTCTATCAGTTTCATCATTTGGATATGCGATTTACAAAATCTTCCATCAATGACACAATTCTCCAACTAAATCCTTATTATCATCTTGATAGTCAGGCTATTCAGAAATATTTTTTTCTAAGTTATCAATACAATTATGATAGCAGAGATTTTGCAAGTTATCCACTGAAAGGGCAAAAAATACTTGTGGGGGTAGAAAAAATGGGAATTTTACCCACTGATAATCTTAATTTATGGTTAGTTAAATTGGCTTGGCAGCGTTATTATGCCTTATCTTCCAAAAAATGGTATGTAGATGCTTCGTTGGGAGCGAGGTTCTTATGGCATTCGGGGCAACCTTATTCTAATGCTTCAGCTTTGGGTTATGGTAATGATTTACCAAGAGCTTATCAGTTGTATGTAGTTGATGGTCAGCATTATGGCATATTGAAGAGTACGCTAAAATACGAGTTATTCAAAACGCAAAAACATTTTTCTTTTATTCCTATCAAACAATTTGCTACGATTCCTTTGGCTGTTTATCCCAACTTACATTATGATATGGCTTATGCCAGCGATAATATTTTTATTCGCCAAAAACCTAACCCCTTAGCCAATCAATTTTTGTGGGGAGTAGGTATAGGTTTGGATTTTATTACGTACTATAATACTGTTTTTCAGGTAGATATAACTTACAACAAGCATAGAGAGTGGGGATTTTTTCTTAATTTTGATAGTAGTTTTTAGGCAATGCAAAGTAAAAAAATCAAATTATTAGAGAGTGGTACCCCTTTTTTTGAGGCTCTTGAGGAGGCTCTACAAAAAGCAAAAGAAAGTATTTATATACAAGTGTATATCTTAGCTGATGACGAGACAGGTAAGCAAATAGTGGCTCTTTTGGAGAAAGCAGTGGCAAAAGGGGTGCAAGTTTTTGTGCTTGTAGATGCTTTTGGTTCTAAGGAATTATCTAAAGGTTACATTCAAGATATTGAAAAAAAGGATATCTATTTTCGTAAATTTTCTCCTTTCATATTCTGGAAATTAAAAATAGGAAGGCGTTTGCATCAAAAACTCATCGTAATAGATGATAAAATAGCTCTAATTGGGGGAATCAATATTGCTAATAAGTATGCAGGCTATAAAACGGCTGCTTGGTTGGATTATGCCGTTTGTATAGAGAATGAATTAGCCAAATATGCTTTATTGATAGCTAAACAACTCTGGGGAAAAAAGCGAAAAATTTCTACAGAGCTAAATTTTAGCAATAAAACTAATAAAATATTACAACAAGATATTTGGCGAGGCAAAAGAGAGATAGCCAAAGCCTACGAAAAAGCTATCAAAGAAGCTAAAAAAGAGATAATTATTGTTGCAAGCTATTTTCTGCCCAATCGTAATTTTATGAAATTACTTCAGAAAACTGCTGAAAGAGGCGTAAAAATAAGGCTTATCTTTTCACATCAATCAGATGTGCCTGTTTTTCAGCGGGCAACCACTTTCTTATACCAAGATTTGTGCAAATATGGCATAAAAATATATGAGTATATACCAAGTGTCGTACATGCCAAAGTAATGTTAGTGGATAAAAAATGGGCTACAGTAGGCTCTTACAATCTCAATGCCTTGAGTTATTGGGGAAGCGTGGAGCTAAATTTTGCAACCAATGACAACGATTTGATAGAAGAGTTATATAATCATTTACAAAAAATAATACATTCGGATAGTTTGGAAATAGATCATACTTTTCTCAAAAGCCAACATTTATTTATCTCAACACTCAATTATTACTTGGTACGTTTTATACTTCGCTTCTTTACTTGGTTATTCAGAAAAGCTAAAAATCATAGAAAAAATGAGGAGTAAAGAGGTAGAAAGAAATGAAGTTTTTGCTTTTTTTTCTTGCAAAGCCTATCTTTTTATTTTATTTTTAACCTGAATAAAAAATAAAACCTATGAAAACTATTCTTTTTGTATTGCTTCTAATTAGTTTAAATGTTGCTTGGGCAACAAAATTAGATACCAACATGCTAAAAAAACGTATCCCAGAAATGATGGATAGTGCAGGCGTTCCTGGTGTCTCAGTGGGGATAGTAAAGAATGGCAAACTTTTTTGGTCAAAAAATTTTGGACTTAGCAATGCCTATACTAAAAAACCCGTAACATCAAATACCGTCTTTGAGGCTGCTTCTCTTAGCAAACCGATGTTTGCTTTTATCGTAATGAATCTGGTAGAGAAAGGGCTCATAAATTTAGATAAACCCCTCACCGAGTATGTTTCCAAAGATTCCATAGAGAGATTTTTTTTATATCATAAGATTACAGATAATCGTTTCTATAAAATCACGGCTCGTATGTGTCTGAGTCATTCTGCGGGTTTGCCGAATGGGCGTTATGGTTATGTATCTATAGCCTTTGAGCCAGCTACAGATATGAGTTATTCGGGTGAAGGAATGGCATACTTACAGTTTGTGGTGGAACACCTCGCCAAAAAAAATTTAGAAGATTTGGCAAAAGAATATATTTTTGAACCCTTGCAGATGAAGCATAGTAGTTTTATCTGGAATACCGAGATATTTGCAAATAATATTTCAGATTCTCATGGTAATGGTGGGCAAGCAGTTGTTTTCGCAAGGCAAAGTTGGCAACCAAAAGCATCTTATAGCTTGATAACCAACGGAGAAGATTATGCTAAATTCTTGGAGGCTCTACTAAGCCAAAAAATATTAAAGCCTGAAACCTATAACCAAATGTGGGAAGTACAAAGCAAAGCAAAAACGAGTTTTCTTACGCCTATGACTTGGGGTTTGGGCTTTGGTTTGTACGAAACAGACTTAGGGAGAGCTTTTTTTCATTGGGGCGATATGGGAACTATCAAAGCCTATGTAGTGGGTATACCTCAACAAAAATCTGGTCTTGTACTATTTACCAATAGTGCGAATGGTTTGCTAATGGCTGAAAATTTAGCCAATTTGTGTGTTGGTGGGGGTAGGCATCAGTTTTTTGAAGTAATGAATATTCGTCAGTATGATGACCCTGAGCAAATTTTACTGGCTCGTTTTGCAAAAGGTGGCATTGTAGCAGTTTTAGAAACGTTCAATCATTACAAAGTTCATTACAAATATCGGCTCAATCAAAATTTACTTAATCAAATTACGCAAAGGTTATTGAATCTCAAACGTTATCAAGAGGCTTTGAGCATAGCAAAAGTAAATGTGATGGAGTTTCCCAAAAGTGATTTAGCTCATAATATTCTTGCTGATACTTATTTGCGTTTGGGGAAAAGAACAGAGGCAGTGGGCTGCTATAGAAGAGCCTATCAGCTTAATGATAAAAACGTGTACGCTAAAAAGCAGTTACTCGCATTAAAGGCTTTTTAAATAAAATGTAGATACACAACTATATTGTGCGTATCTACAAATAATGAGATAGTATTAACCAAAATACTTTTGGCAAGAAATTACATTCTTTCTATCACCATAGCCGAAGCACCACCACCACCATTACAAATGGCTACCATTCCGCGTTTTTTGTCTTTTTGTTGTAAGGCATTGATAAGTGTAGTAACTATTCTTGCTCCAGACATACCAAGTGGGTGTCCGAGGGCGACAGCTCCTCCCATTACATTTGTTTTATCCAAAGCAACATTTAAGACTTTGTCAAAAGCCAAACTTACCACGGCAAATGCTTCGTTTACCTCAAACAAGTCAATTTCATCAAGGCTAATGCCTGCTCTTTGGGCAGCTATGGGGGCAGCTTTGGTAGGGGCTGTAGTAAACCAAGCGGGTTCTTGTTGGGCATCAGCAAAACTTAGGATTTTGGCAATAGGTTTTAAACCTAAGGCTTCCGCTTTTTCTTTGCTCATAAGTACCAAAGCAGTAGCCCCATCACTGATTTTTGAAGAACTAACCGCCGTTACGGTGCCATCAGGGGTGAAAGCAGGTTTAAGAGTAGGAATTTTATCATATTTTATATTTTTGTATTCCTCGTCTTCCCAAATTTCTGTTGTACCTGCTTTGCTGCTGATAATTACAGGTACTATTTCATTTTTTAAAGCTCCGTTTTTGGTGTGTTCTGCGGCAAGTTCGTAAGAACGAATAGAGAACTCATCTTGTTGCTGACGAGAAATATCATAAGTCTTGGCAGTAACATCAGCAAAAACGCCCATAGCTTTTTTATCGTACACATCTTCCAAACCATCTCTTACAAGGGCATCTACAAATTCAGCATTTCCATATTTATAGCCAAAACGAGCTTTAGGAACATAAAAAGGCATATTTGTCATACTTTCCATACCACCAGCTATTACCACATCATTGAGCCCAAGCATAATACTTTGAGCAGCCAACATGAGGGCTTTTGTACCTGAGGCACAAACCTTATTGATCTGCGTAGAAGGCACACTATACCCCAGACCACCCAAGATAGCGGCTTGTGTAGCAGGTGCTTGTCCTAAATTTGCGGAAACCACATTTCCCATAAAAACTTCTTGTACTTCTTTGGGGTCTAAATTGGCTTTTTCTAAAGCCCCTTTGATAGCAATACCACCTAATTGTGTGGCTGAAAAACCAGCAAGAATGCCTCCAAAACTTCCGATGGGGGTTCTTACAGCAGAGATTACATAAACTTCTTTCATTATGTGTTGTTTTTAAATGGACTTTTAAATGTAACAAAAATAATCAAATATCAGTGCTTTTGAGCCAATTTATTTTTATACATCTTATTTTTCAACTAAATTTATAGCTAATTATTTTGCTTTCTATTTTATTCCCTTAATTTTGCAACTTAAAATAGCACTATTATTCATTTTTCAATTTATACAAAATGGCAAATATTGGTAAAATTACGCAAGTGATTGGTCCTGTGGTGGATGTGAGCTTTTCGGCGGAAGGCTCAGTACTGCCCGAAATCTTGAACGCATTGGAAGTTACCAAGGCTAATGGTCAAAAAATTATTTTGGAGTGTCAGCAGCACCTTGGCGAAGACCGTGTGAGAGCTATCGCTATGGATGGTACAGACGGGCTGCAAAGAGGTATGGACGTGATAGATTTAGGTACAACTATCCAAATGCCTATCGGAAATGCTATTAAAGGAAGGGTTTTTAATGTAGTGGGTGATGCCATTGATGGTCTTGTTCAGTTGGATACTAAAAATGGACGTTCTATTCATAGCCGTCCCCCTCGTTTTGAAGATTTAGCTACCTCCACAGAGGTTCTCTATACAGGTATAAAAGTAATTGATTTGCTTGCTCCTTATGTAAAGGGAGGGAAAATTGGTTTGTTTGGGGGAGCTGGTGTTGGTAAAACCGTTCTTATTCAGGAGCTTATCAATAACATTGCTAAAGCGTATTCAGGGCTTTCGGTGTTTGCGGGTGTGGGCGAGCGTACACGTGAAGGAAATGACTTACTTCGTGAATTTATAGAATCGGACATTATTCGTTATGGAAAAGAGTTCAAGCACTCTATGGAAGAAGGTGGTTGGGATTTGAGCAAAGTTGATTTAGACCAACTAAAAGAATCTCAAGCCACGCTGGTATTTGGTCAGATGAATGAGCCTCCAGGAGCAAGAGCGAGAGTTGCCCTTTCTGGTTTGGCGATTGCCGAATATTTCCGTGATGGAGATGGTGAGGGTAAAGGGAATGATATATTGTTCTTTATTGATAACATTTTCCGTTTTACACAAGCGGGTTCTGAGGTGTCTGCTCTTTTGGGGCGTATGCCTTCTGCCGTAGGTTATCAGCCTACACTTGCCAGTGAAATGGGTTTGATGCAGGAGCGTATTACTTCTACAAAAAGAGGCTCAATTACCTCTGTTCAGGCGGTTTATGTACCTGCCGATGACTTAACTGACCCTGCTCCTGCCACTACTTTTGCCCACTTGGATGCTACTACCGTACTTTCTCGTAAGATTGCAGAGTTAGGTATCTATCCTGCTGTAGACCCCTTGGATTCCACTTCTCGTGTTCTTAGCCCCTTAGTTTTAGGAGAGGAGCATTACAACACAGCTCAGAGAGTAAAGAGAACACTTCAACGCTACAAAGAATTACAAGATATTATTGCAATTCTGGGTATGGATGAACTTTCTGATGAAGACAAGCAGACGGTAAACAGGGCAAGAAGGGTACAACGTTTTCTTTCTCAGCCCTTCTTTGTGGCTCAACAATTTACAGGTTTGCAAGGAGAGTTTGTAAATATCAAAGATACCATCAAAGGTTTTAATATGATTATGGATGGTGAGTTAGACCATCTCCCTGAAGCTGCTTTCAACTTGGTGGGTACAATAGAGCAAGCCATTGCGAAAGGTGAGAAGTTATTAGCAGAAGCTAAAAAGTAGTAATATGTATCAACAGAAGCCTTGAAATATACTTCAAGGCTTCTGAGACTATATTTAAAGTAAAATTTCAATTATGTTTTTAGAAATCATTTCTCCTGATAAAAAAATATTCGCTGGCGAAGTTGTCTCGGCTACCTTGCCTGGCAAAAAAGGCTCTTTTCAGGTACTCAATAACCACGCCCCGATTATTTCCACCTTAGAAGAAGGTACGCTCAGATACCAAACCCAGCAAGGAGAAGTATCTTTGCAAGTTTTGGGTGGTGTGGTGGAAGTATTGCAAAACAAGATAAAAGTCCTTGTAGAGGGTACTAAGTAGATTTTCTATAAAAAACCCGTTTCATTGGAAAAAGAAAAAGGTAAAAGCATACGAATAGAAGGTATTTTGTATATTTTACCTTCCTTATCTTTTAAAATAACCTCTATAGCCTTTTTCTGATTGATTTCAAATTCAAGCATTACTTGTCGGCAAGCCCCACAAGGAGCAGTAAAAAGATAATCTTCTCCCCTTTTTTTACCTAAAATGGCGACTTTTTCTATAGTTACGTTAGGATATTGAATACCTGACCTGAAAAAAGCCACCCTCTCGGCACACAAACCCGATGGATAAGCGGCATTCTCTTGATTGACGCCCTCAACAATCTCTCCATTGCTCAAATACAAACAAGCTGATACCAAAAAGTTGGAATAAGGAGCATAAGCTAACTCACTGATTTCCTGAGCTTTTTGCAAAAGTTTTTTATCAAGGCTTTCAAGTTCAGCCTCGCTTTCGTAAAGCATATACGAAGTACAAATTTCTTGTTTTTTAGACATAAGTTTTACTTTATTTTCTCCCAAAATAAGAAAAAAATGCTATTTTACTAAAAAAAGCTTCATTTACTTTGTAAATTTGCCCTATAAACGCCAAAAAAATGCTTATAGAAGCCTACCAAATAGCTGAAGAAATACAGATAAAAGCCTTACGAACTAATTACGAGCAAACTCCTGCTCTCTTGAGTTCTTGGGATATTTTTTATGTTTTTGATAATCAGAAATTTATACATATTCTTAACTATGGGGTCTTGGTTTTTGTTAATTTTTCTAAAATAGAAAAAGATGAATTTCTTAAATTTAGTACAAGTTTCTTAGAAAAACCCTTGCAAAGTAATGTAAATGATGATTTTACCTTGCTCATAGATGAGCAGATTCATAAAACAATCATTACTAATAACACAATAACTATAAAAAATATTGATTATCAGGAACTTAGAATTATTACACTTAATCTGGCTCAGTCTGTGGCGTTGGATTATTATGATACTATCAGTTTGGATTTGCTCAAAAGTACGAAAACTTATATAGACGAGTTGGAAAACTTTGGAAAGGTACGTATTTCTAAGAAAAACCTTTTGAAAGTAATCGGGAAAATAAAAAATATTAAGAATAGTATTTTAGATAATTTGTATATCCTTGACGACCCTAATATTGTATGGGACAACGAAGATTTGGAAAAAGTAAATAGAAAACTTAAAGAAAATTTTGATATAAAACCTCGTTTTAGGGATTTGGACTATCGCTTGAAAATTATAGAAGATAATTTAGTACTATTTACTGATATTATTCAGCACCGAGAGAGTGCGAGATTGGAGTGGATTATTATTGCCTTAATTTTGGTAGAAGTGCTTAATGTCTTTTTCAGTGATTGGCTCAAAGTAATTTTTTCTAAATAATATTGTATGTGGAAAACCATTTTGTTGTTATTCTTACTCATCTATTTTTTGATGAGTGTTAGCGGGAAAATTTTAAGATTTTTAAGGCAGTTTGAAGAGCCTCAAAAAAAACAAAAACCTGAAAAAGAGGGTACAATACGCATTTTTACGCCTAAAAATCAGAAAAATAAAAAAGATTTTTCAGGTGGCGAATACACCGATTACGAAGAAATTAAGCACTAAAAATTTAATAAAATGTATAGAAATTTATTCTGGATTTTATTGTTACCTTATTTTTTTATTCATAAAGAAAAGCCTCAAAAGCCTCAAAATTACATAGCTCATCTCCAAAGCGAACAAGAAAAATGGGTGGATAGCGTCTACGAGGCAATGAATACCGAAGAGCGTATAGGGCAATTATTTATGGTGGCGGCTTACTCCAATAAAGATGAAAAACACTATCAAGAGGTTGAAAAGCTTATTAAAGAGTATCACATTGGCGGGCTCATTTTCTTTCAAGGGACGCCCTACAAACAAGCTCTGCTTACCAATCGCTATCAAAGTAAAGCTAAGACCCCTCTACTGATAGCCATTGACGGTGAATGGGGATTAGGAATGCGGCTTGATAGTACAGTTTCTTATCCTTATCAAATCACCTTAGGGGCACTCCGCGATAATACACTCATAGAGCAAATGGGTGGGCAAATAGCTGAGCAATGCAAAAGAATAGGTATTCATATCAATTTTGCTCCTGTCGTTGATATCAATAGTAATCCGGCAAATCCTGTGATTGGCTTTCGGTCTTTTGGAGAACAAAAAGAAAAAGTTGCCGAAAAAGGTATTGCTTATATGCGAGGCTTGCAAAAAAATGGCGTAATGGCAGTTGCCAAGCATTTTCCTGGACACGGAGACACGGATACAGACTCTCACTTGGCTTTACCATTGCTCAAACATAGCACTGAGCGTCTGGATAGCCTCGAATTATACCCCTTCCGTAAGCTAATAGAAGCAGGTGTAGAAGGGGTTATGGTGGCTCACTTGAGTATACCTGCTTATGAAAAACGCCCTAATTATGCAACTACCCTTTCAGAAAAAGTAGTGAAAGATATATTGATTGAAAAATTGAAATTTGAGGGGCTTATCTTTACAGATGCTCTCAATATGAAGGGGGTAAGTGCTTTTTTCAAGCAAGGAGAAGTAGATGAATTGGCATTGCTGGCGGGTAATGATGTGCTTCTTTTTTCGGGAGATGTACCTTTGGCTGTAAAAAAAATTAAGCGTTTGCTCAAGAAAAGAAAAATTAAAAAAAATGATTTTGAAAATAGGGTAAAAAAAATATTGAGAGCCAAATATAAAGCAGGGTTGCATAAATACAGAGCGGTTAATATGAATCATATTTACCAAGATTTGCACAAAAAAGAATATGATGAACTTTTAGAAAAAATTTATACACAAGCGGTTACGGTGGCTCTCAATAAAGATAGCCTTTTGCCGTTCAAGCATTTGGAAAAATATCAGTTTGCATCAGTTTGCATCAATGCCGAAGAAAAAAATGCCAA
>JANRLU010000227.1:0-27600 GCA_033762275.1 Thermonemataceae bacterium
GGTATCATTGAAATCGCCACATACAATTACAGGATAAGGGGATTTCTTGATGTGTTGGATAACTAAATCTACTTGTTGGGTTCTTTTTAGAAAGCCTCTTTGCATTCTCCTGAAAATATTATTATAGTTTTTTTTGAGTTCTTCATAGTTATTCCCATTTGTCATTTTATCTTCATCTAAGCTAATAGATTGTAAATGAATGTTATAGACTCTCACTGTTTTATTTTTTACTTTAATATCTGCAAAATGTGCTCGGTTATAGCTTTTTTTAAATTTTATTTCTCCAGATTTAAGAATAGGGTATTTGGAAAAAATAGCCATTCCAAAGTAATTGTGCCTTTTTTTGAGGTTGGGGCTAATGATATATTTGTATTTTCCTTCTTGTTTTATGCGGTTGATAGTATTAAAAACTTTTGAGCTATCTTCACAAAAAAACTCTTGTAAGCACTTAATATCACTGCTATCTTCTACAACTTGCTGGATAAGTCTTTTTGCGTTGATACTGTCCTTGCCTTGTAGATGGTTATAGGCATTGAATACTTTCACATTATAACTGAATACACTAAAGGTATTTTCAGTATGATTTTTAGGAGATTTAAAACTAAAGTTGATGGAGCTTTTGAAGTGAGGATAACCCAACACTAAGGTACATAGGGGTAATACTATCCACCAAGATTTTTGTAAAAACCAATGGGCGGCAAAAAGAATTTGGGTAAGCAACATTAGGGGAACGGACAAAGCCCAAAAGCCAGCCCAAAGATGCTTTTGGGGTGATAAAGTGGTTGCGTAATAAGCTAATAGCGTAGCCAAAGTTACTACACTATTAGCCAATATTCTTTTTCTTCCTTTTGCCAAAAACACAATTATTATTTAAGTAGTTGCAGAAGTTTATCGGGCTTTCGCCAAAGGGAAACGCATTTTGTAGTCGGCATCACAGATGCCTTTACTTATATTGCTTAATTTACCCTTCAACAACCTTTTCTTTAGGCTTGAGAGATAGTCTACAAAAAGTTTTCCTTCTATATGGTCGTACTCGTGTTGGATAATACGAGCAGCCATATCTGTATAATTTTCCTCTTTCAAGTTCCACTGAGCGTCATAATACCGAATTTTGAGACTTTCTTTTCTACTTACGTCTTCTCTGATGCCAGGTATGCTGAGGCAGCCTTCCTCCATTGCCCATTTTTCTCCAGATTCTTCCAAAATCAGGGGATTTACAAAAACCTTTTTGAAATCTTTAAGGGAGGCATCTTCTTCGTCTTCAAGCAATGTTCCATCTACGATAAATAAACGAATACTTTTCCCGATTTGGGGGGCAGCCAGCCCAATCCCACGAGCCTCATACATGGTTTCGTACATATCGGCAATGAGGCTATCGAGTGATGTGCCTATTTCTATTTCTTGGGCTACTTGTTTGAGTACGGGATCTCCGTATGCTACAATTGGTAAAATCATTAGGTTACAAAATTAAAATACTAAATATCCCAAATACTTGGATTATTGGCTCTTCTTAGATATTTGCGGATATTCATAATAAATGCCAAAATAAGATAAATAATAATTGGAGAACCAAAAGTAAGAAAAGTTGTATAAATAAAAAACAGGCGAATGTTAGAGATAGCCATTCCCATTTTTTCTCCCAAACGCGTACATACGCCAAAAGCCTGAAACTCCAGAAAAGATTTTAATTTTTCCATACAACAAAATAAAATACTATTTAGGTAACGAGGTGCAAAATTTATGCAAAAGTAATAAAAAAAATACAAAACCCCCAACTTTTCGGAGGAAGTTACGTATGAGGGCACATAATTTTTTGTGTTTTAGATTTTTTACTAATTAAATTCAGTATCTTTTTGGAAATATTAAAATAAAACATTTTATTTGTTTGTAAGTTTTATCGAAAATAGTAAAACTTATATAAATTGCTGCATAATAAACAAAATATAATTTTTTAAAGCCTAAAACTAATAATAAAGCCAATGAAGAGAATAGCCTATTTTTTAGTAACCATCGCTATTTTTACAACTTGTGGAGGGAACTCTAACAAAGAAAATAACACACTCAAAGAAGCTAAAGGCGGTAAAAAATATGGGGGAATATTTAAGGTAAACCTCAACGAGTACATAAAAAGTTTGTACCCCCTCAATATTATTGATATCTATTCTTATAGGGTTTCTACGCAAGTCTATGAGGGCTTGTTTAAGTTTAATGCCAATGACCTTAGTCCTAAAGAAGCTATCGCTGAGAGCTATACCATAGATGAGAGTAAAACTGTTTATACTATTAAGTTGCGTAAAGGTATTAAATTTCATGACGCTGACTGTTTTGAGGGAGGAAAAGGGAGAGAAGTAACAGCTGAAGATGTAAAGTTTTGTTTCACGCAAGTTTGTACACAAAGTAAAAATAATCAGGGATTTACTATCTTTGATAACCTCCTCAAAGGAGCAAACGACTATTACAATGCCTCGGCTGGTGGTAAAAAACCTTCCAAAGAAATTGAAGGGATAAAAGTAGTTGATAAATACACAATTCAACTTACGCTTACCAAACCTTACAGCTTATTTACCACCAACTTGGCACGTCCATTTGCTTATATCTACCCTAAGGAGGCTTTTGAGAAGTATGGAGAAGAAATGCGTATCAAGGCAGTAGGAACGGGTCCTTTTTATTTGGCAAAAGTAGAGGAGGGTTCATCTATTTTACTCAAAAAAAATCCTAATTATTATGCTAAAGATGAGCAGGGAAATACTTTGCCTTTCTTAGATGGGGTAAAAATTTCTTTTATCAAAGATAAAAAAACAGAAATATTGGAGTTTGATAAAGGAGGACTTGATATGGTCGTTCGCTTGCCAACAGAAGATATTATAGAAATTTCAAATAAAGCGGGAGATAGCATCAACAAAAAATTTGAGTTGGAGCGTGTACCCGAAATGACCACACAATACCTTAATTTTATGACACAAAAAGGTATTTTCAAAAATAAAAACCTCAGAAAAGCCTTTTCTTTTGCTATCAATCGTCAGGAAATTTTAGAAGCGGTACTTAATGGTGAAGGAGAAGCTCCAGGAGAACACGGCATAACGCCTCCAGTATTTGCTAATTACGATTACAATACTATCAGGGGCTATGAGTTTAATTTGGATTCAGCCCAATATTACCTCAAAAAAGCAGGTTATGAAGGCGGAAAAGGTTTATCCAAAATACAATTACATATTTCCCCTGAAGGAGAAAGACAAGTAAACGTCGCTCAAGATGTAATTAGGCAACTTAAAGAAAACCTTAATGTAGAGATAGAAATTAACCAACAGCCTATATCTCAGTTGATAGACAAAGGGCTGACGGGTAATTTTGATTTGATGAGAATGGCTTATTATGCAGATTATCCAAGCCCAGAAAACTTCTTGTGGCTATTTTGGGGTAAAAATGTACCCGAATCGGACAAGGAAAAGTCTTATCCTAATATGCCACGCTTCAAAAATGCTCTTTATGACGAATATTACGAAAAAGGGCTGGCTGCGACCAATCTTATGGAGGCTTACGGGTATTTTAAGAAAGCAGAACAAATTTTGATGAATGAAGCAGCTATTTTGGTGCTTTGGTATGACGAAATATACCGAATACTCAAACCCAATGTAAAAGATTGCCCTAACAACGGAATGCAGTATTGGGATTTTAGTAAAACCTATTTTAGCAAATAATTATTTTGCATAATTTTTGATACACATAGCCAAATGTTGTATCGTGAAATCTGAGGCTATGGACTTACTACAAGACAATCTAAATAAGTATAAGAGAAAATACTACTTTAATCTCTTGCTCAGGGGGCTTGCCATTATGACAAGCCTCACGCTTGCTGTTTTTCTTGTTTTCAATACAGCAGAGTATTTCATACGCTTCAATTCTGCTGTAAGAGGTTTTCTGTTATTTAGTTTTGTTAGTATAGCTCTTTTTACAATGTTTTTATGGGTATTTTTACCTCTATCCAAAATACTCAAGTTATCAAAGCAGATTTCTGACGAAAAAGCCGCCGAATTCATTGGGCAATACTTTGCTGATATCAATGATAAACTCCTTAATACTTTGCAGCTTCGTAAAATGGAGCAGAAAAATGATTTGCTTTTGGCTGGTATCCAGCAAAAAACTAAGGAATTAAGCTATTTTCGTTTCCCAGATGCCATAGATTTGTCGGAAAATCGTAAATATTTGCGTTTTTTACTTATCGTTTTGCTACTCGGCTTTTTGGGTTTTTTGCTTGGTGGGCTTGATTTCTTTACGCAACCTTCCCAACGTATCATTCGTTACTCTGAAAATTTTGCTGATAAAGCTCCTTTTCAATTTTACCTCAAAAATCAAAATCTAAAGGTTTTTAAAGGTGAAAATATCACAATTTCTCTCTCGCTTAAAGGCGATGCCCTACCCGCAGAAGTGTATTTGCTCAATGCTGAGGGGAAAATAAAAATGTTGCAGAAAAATAATGCGTTTGAGTACACTTTTCAGAAAGTACAGCAAGCAGAAAAATTCAGTTTTGAAGCCGCAGGCTATAATTCTAATACCTATGAAATAGAGGTTCTGGAGCGACCTAACTTGCTCAATTTCAGTGCTAACCTCATTTATCCCGCTTACTTGGCTAAACCTGCTGAGAGCATCAAAAATATAGGAAATTTGGTAGTTCCTGAAGGCACACAAGTAGAATGGATATTTAAAACTACCCAAACTGACTCCTTGTATCTACTTTTTGAGCAAGAAAAAAATGCGATAATTGCAGAAAAAGAGAGTGAGAAAAACTTTTCTTACAAAAAGACACTCAAAGCCTCTCAGAATTATACACTCAAACTTAAAAATCAGCACAGCGAAAACAAAGAAGCTATCAGCTATTTTATCAATGTTATTCCAGACCAATATCCTAAAATAGGTATGGAAACCTACCAAGATACTACTTTGTATGCTTATATCAGTGTTGGTGGAAGTATTAGTGATGATTATGGGCTTTCCCAATTAAAACTTCTTTATAGGGTATTAAGTACCGAAGGTAAGGTAAAAACAGACTTTAAGGCTGTAAATATTGGCGTGCAGAGGGCTTCGGTAGCTCAGAATTTTTATTACGAATTAGACCTTAGTCATTTAGGGCTAAAACCTGGTGAGAAAGTAGAGTACTTTACACAAGTTTGGGATAATGATGGCGTAAACGGGGCTAAATCGGCTAAATCGCAGACTTATCAAATGAAATTGCCCAGTGAGGAAGAGTTACGTAAGGAAATAGAACAAAATTCGCAAAAAACAGCCAGTAGTATCAATAAAACACTCCAAAAAGCTAGAGAACTCAAGCAACAAATCAATGAGTTAGATGAAAAAATAAAAACAAAACGTAGCTTGGACTACAACGACCGCAAGCAAATTCAGGATATTTTACAAAAGAAACAAGAATTAGAAAAAGATATCAAACAATTACAAGAATTGAATCAAAACAATAATGATAAAAAAGATTTGTTTGAAGAGAAGCAAAACCAAGAAATCAAAGAAAAATTAGAGCAAATAGAAAAGCTAATGAATAACTTGCTTGATGAGGAAACTAAAAAACTTTATGAAGAGCTACAAAAACTCTTAGAGCAACAAAAAAATGACCCAAGATTGCAGGAAAAAATAGAAAAACTCCTCAATAAAGAAGAGAATCTTGAAAAAGAATTGGATAGAACGCTTGAACTCTATAAGCAAATGCAATACGAGCAAAAGTTTGAGGAAATAAAAAATGATTTAAAGAAATTGGCTGAAGAACAAAAAAAACTGGCAGAGCAAACAGAAAAAGCTAACAAAAAAGATGAAAAAAATCAGGAGAACCTACAGAAAGAACAAGAAAAATTAAATGAAAAGTTTGAAGAACTACAAAAACAAATGCAAGACCTTGAAAAGCAAAACCAAGAATTAGAAGATAAAAATCCGACTTTACAAATGCAAGAAAAGCAAGAAGAGGTCAAAAAAGAGCAAGAAAAAAGCAGCGAAAATCTAAAAAGTAAAGATAACAAAAAAGCGGCTCAAAATCAGAAGAAAGCAGCTGAAAAAATGCAGGAAATGGAGCAAGCTATGGAGCAAATGCAAGCTGAAAGCGAAGAAGAGCAAGCCGAAGAAGACCTCAATAACTTGCGTAATATCCTTGATAACTTGGTACACCTCTCCTTTGACCAAGAAGATTTGATGAAAAACTTTAGAAATGTAAGTTCCTCAGACCCTCGCTTCATAGAGCTTGCTCAGAAACAACTCAAACTTACTGATGATAGCAAGATTATAGAGGACAGCCTGACAGCTCTCGCGAAAAGAGTGCCACAAATAGAATCTTTTGTGATGAGAGAACTTAGTGAAATGCAAAATGCAATGAATGCAGCTTCCAAAGCTATTAAAGAACGAAAATTAAGTATTGCTACCAGTAAGCAGCAAACAGCAATGGCAACAATGAATAATTTAGCTTTGATGCTCAACAACTCCTTGCAACAAATGCAAAACCAAATGAATAGTAAGTCAGGGAAAAGCAAAGGGAAGAAAGGAAAAAATAGCGGGCAAAATTTGAGCCAAATGCAAAAAGAAATAGCTCAGAAAATGGGCGAACTCAAAAAAAGTGGCAAAACAGGTAACCAACTTTCCGAAGAATTAGCTAAATTAGCGGCACAACAAGAGGCTCTCAGAAGAAGATTAGAGGAACTCAAAAAAGGCGGAAAAATGGATAAAAATGGTAATAATATGGGAGACCAACTTGGAGATTTAATAAAGAAAATGGAGAAAAATGAAGATGACCTCATCAATAAAAGACTGAGTGATGAGCTTATACAAAGACAAAAAGATATAGAAACACGATTGCTTGAGTACGAAAAAGCTCAGAGAGAGAGAGGAGAAGATGAAAAAAGGAAAGGAGAAACGGCAAAACCGAAGGAAAAAGTAATTCCTAAAAATTTGGAGGGTTATACGAAGCCTAAAAACAAACAAACAGAAATACTAAAAGGGATACCGCCAAGTCTTAACCCCTACTACAAAAAGGAAATTGATAAATATTTTGAAAAAATTGGAAAATAAACCTTCACATATTACTGCCAAAATTGATACCATCAATTTACAGATACCTTCGTTATCTGAGAATATACGTATTGTAGAAAGTTTCATTGATAATATCAAAGAGCAATACCACATCAATGAAGATATTTATGGCAACGTTTTGGTAGCTGTAACTGAAGCTGTAGCCAATGCTATTTTTCACGGAAATGCCTCCAATCCAGATAAAAATGTTGCCTTATCTGTAACTTTTCTTGAGGAAGCAGTAAGTTTTATTGTTAGAGACGAGGGTAATGGTTTCGATTATCACCAAACTCCCGACCCGGTTTCTCCCGAAAATTTAGATAAAATTGGTGGTAGAGGCATATTTCTTATTAAACATTTAGCTGATGAAGTGCATTTCAGAGAGGAGGGCAGAGAAATTGAGATGATTTTTTATATGAAATAAAAAAAACGCATAAATTTATTAAAATATGGGAGCTTTTCACGCCAACAAAGACAGACAATATCATCAAAATCCTCAGTTTTCTGAGGAAAGAATGAAAGAAATACAAGAAATTATTAGTCATTATCCCGAAGGCAAGCAAAAGTCCGCTTTACTGCCTATTTTACATATAGCCCAAACAGATTTTGGTTGGATAAGTGTCAATGTGATGGATTATGTAGCCGAAATTCTTCAAATAAAACCAGTGGAAGTATACGAAGTAGCTACTTTCTACACAATGTTTAATTTAGAGCCAGTAGGGAAGTACGTTTTAGAAGTCTGTCGTACGGGTCCTTGTATGATTTGCGGAGCTGATGAAATTTTTGAGCATCTAAAACATAAACTTGGCATAGATTTGAACGAAACTACTCCTGATGGAAAGTTTACCATCAAAGCCGTAGAATGTCTGGCTGCTTGTGGAGGAGCACCTTGTTTGCAAGTAAAATTAAAAAGTAAAGATGGGATTCACCAATATTATGAAAATTTGACACCTGAAAAAATAGATGAACTTATTGCCACAGAATGGGTATAAATCTGCTTGTTGAGGTATTTTTTGCCTGCTAAGGTGTGATAAAAAAACAAAAAAATGTTGAATAAAATAGTATACCCTGTACTTTTTCATAGCTTATTTTTCATATCTTTTTTGAGTTTTGGACAAAAAAACAGGATAGATAGCCTACAAAGAGCCTTAAAAATAAATTCTGGTGAAAAAGAGATTCGCACGCTCGTTGCCCTTAGTGAGGAGTGGCTTAGTTATGAGCAAGAAAATAGCTTTAAATACGCTTTTATTGCCTTGCAGAAAGCACAAACCTTGAACTTCAAAGAGGGAGAATTAGCGGCTAAAAATATGTTGGGCAATGCTTATTTGCTTAGAGCGGAAATTGGAGATATAAAGGAAGCCTATAAAGCCTATCAGTATGTTTTAGATGCTACAGAGAAATCTAAAAAAGAAAATGAAGAAAGGGAAAGAGCTAAAGCAATGAGTGGCTTGGCTAATATCCACTACCAATGGGGAGAATACAAAGAAGCTACTTCTATGAATTTAGCATCGCTAAAAATCAGGGAAAAGTACAAAGACATACAAGGTGAGGCTCGTTGCTATAATACTTCAGGGCTTATTTATGATGCCCTCAATGACTATAAAAGTGCTGCGATTGCCTATACAAAATCATTAAATTTATACGAAAAAATACAAAAAAAACACGAAATAGCAGGTGTTCTCAATAATTTGGCAGCTTCCCTGAAATTAGATATAGAAACTTCACAACAGGGTAATTTACCCATAGATTACTCTCAAGTATTGGATTATTACAATCGTTCTCTGAAGATTAGCGAAGAAATAGGAGATAAACTGGGGATTTCAAGAACGCTCAATAATCTGGGAGTTCTTTACCAAAGTCAGAAAGATACTGATAAAGCCCTCAAATTTTATGAAAAATCTTTGGAGGTAACTCTTTCAACTGAAAGTAAACAAGGTTTAGCAAGCACCTATAATAATATTGCGAAAATTTATAGAGAAAATGACCAATGGAAAGAAGCCCTTGGCTACTACGAAAAAGCCTTACAAACGGCTGATGATGCTGAATCTAAGTTTGAGCTATACAACACGCTGAAGGAGCGTTCTTCGCTCTATGCCGAACAAAATCTGTTTCAGGAGGCTTATAGCGACTTGTTGGCAGCAAATGTATTGAAAAATCAGTTAGATGAAATAGAGAACCTTAGCATGGTCAATAGCCTAAATAGTCGGTATGAGCTTGAAAAAGCCAAAAAAGAAACAGCCTTATTACGCTACCAAAATCAAATAAAAGAGCAAGAGCAACAAATTTGGTGGGGGTTTGCAGGCTTTATTTTTGTAATAACTGCCTTAGTAGCAGTTTTTTGGTATAGGCAAAGTCAGCTTAGAAAAAATACTATATAGCCTTCACTTGAGAACTATCCTAAATTTATTATATTTGTAAAACTTCTAAAAAATGGTTTCAGAGTTTGGGAAAATACTATTATTTGTGATTGGAGCGGTAGCTTTTGTGATGACAGCTCTTGGCTTGTCTTATCTGATACGCCCCAAAAAGCCCAATCCTGAAAAATTGAGCAGTTACGAATGTGGTGAAGAAGCAATTGGCTCGCCTTGGCAGTTTTTTAATATCCGCTTTTATGTAGTAGCTATTATTTTTATACTTTTTGAGGTAGAAATTGTTTTTTTATTCCCTTGGTCTGTAGTTTTAGATTACCAAGATTTACAAGAAAGTACGAAAGGGGCTTGGGCTTGGTGGGCTTTGGGCGAAATGTTTGTATTTATATTTATTTTAGCTTTAGGTTTGGCTTATGTTTGGGTAAAGGGGTATTTGGACTGGATAAAACCTGCTGTACGAACTGAACCCTTCAAAGAGATTGTACCAAGAGAATTATACGATAATATAAATAAAAAATACTCATAGACTTATATGCAACATATTTGGGATTTACTTAAAATTATTTTACCCGCAGGCTTAGTTCTTTTAGGTATGTATCTGACGGTCAGAACTTTCCTGCAAAAAGAATTTGAACGCCGTTTAGCTGAAATCAAACTCAAGAACACTGAAAGCATCACAGCCATACGCCTCCAAGCCTACGAAAGAATGTGTTTGTACTTGGAAAGAATAATGCCTGATAATTTATTGATAAGACTGCAACCCACCAATTTTAGTTCTGAGGAATTGCAACATATCCTCCTTCACGAAATTAGAAACGAGTTTTCGCATAATTTTTCTCAGCAGATGTATATGAGTCACGAGGCTTGGGAAAGGATTAAAAATGCTCGTGAAGAAATCATTACACTCATCAATAATACGATGATGCAAGTAAGTCCGCAAAGTAATGGCTTAGAATTGGCTAAAAAAATATTAGAGAATATCATAGAGTACAAGCTAAATCCTTCTGTACCTGCTATCGCTTTTCTAAAAGAGGAGTTAAAGCAATTATTTTAAATTATTCAACTTAAATAGGTATTCTTATGCAAACAAGTCTAAAAATTTTCTTTCTTCTTTTGATAGCCACTTTGGCTTATTTTAGCTCCGCTTTTGCCCCTGCTATTATACAAGATGACAAAGAACCACAAAATATGAAAGGCATTACTGAGAGGCATAATTATTGGCGTAAGGAATTAGGGCTGCCTCCGCTCAAATGGTCTAATAAATTGGCTCAAGTAGCTCAAAACTGGGCAAATAAATTGAAAAATAAAGGCTGCGAAATGGAGCATAGCAGTACGCAATATGGTGAAAATTTGTACTGGTCTTGGGGCAAAAAAAGAACACCACAAGAAGCTGTTGATTCTTGGGCTTCAGAAAAAGAATTTTTTAATTTTGAAACGCTTACCTGCAACGAAGAGTGGTACAAATGTGGGCATTATACCCAAATGATTTGGGAAGAAACAAAAACAGTCGGTTGTGCTGTTGCCTATTGCAAAGATGGTAGCGAAGTCTGGGTATGCAATTATGAGCCTGCTGGAAATGTAGTAGGTAGAAAACCTTACCAAAAAAAATAATATACGGCGTGCATACTATTTCATAAAAAAACTTAATTTTGAACGAAAAAAATGATTGTATGAGTGATTATAAAGTACCAACCATAGCAGAATTAGCTGCACAAGGTAAAAAACCTGATATTTTATTCTGGGTAGGTTGTGCAGGTAGCTTTGATGATAGATACAAACAAGTAACCATCGCTTTTGCCAAAATTTTAAATAAAGTAGGCATCAACTTTGCCGTTCTGGGTACAGAGGAAAGTTGTACAGGCGACCCTGCCCGAAGAGCGGGTAACGAGTTTCTCTTTCAGATGCAAGCCATTTCTAATATAGAGCTACTCAATGGCTATGAGGTAAAAAAAATAGTAACGGCTTGCCCTCATTGCTTCAATACACTAAAAAATGAATATCCTGCTTTAGGTGGTAGCTACGAAGTTCTGCATCATTCGGAATTTTTGCAAGAGCTTATCAATACAGGAAAAATAAAAATGAAGGAAGGCGGTGAATTTAAAGGCAAACGCATTACTTATCATGATTCCTGCTATTTGGGCAGAGCTAACGATATTTATGAAGCTCCAAGAGCCGTATTAGAAGCCTTAGATATTGCTTTGGTAGAAATGAAGCGAAGTAAGGCAAAAGGGCTTTGCTGTGGTGCAGGTGGTGCTCAGATGTTTA
This sequence comes from Thermonemataceae bacterium, assembly GCA_033762275.1. Classification (GTDB taxonomy): domain Bacteria; phylum Bacteroidota; class Bacteroidia; order Cytophagales; family Thermonemataceae; genus Raineya. Next base: position 11,694 of record JANRLU010000227.1, read on the forward strand.
AAGAGCCAGAAAAAGGTACAAAAGATGTAAATGTAGAACGTATAGAAGATGCCTTAGAAACCAATCCGAATATAGTGGCGGTTGCTTGTCCTTTTTGTATGGTAATGATGACAGATGGTGTAAAAAATAAAGAAAAAGAAAGCGAAATAAAAGTCTATGATTTAGCTGAATTGATAGAAAAATCAATGTAGTAAGCAATAGGTTTCCCACATAATTTTAGAAACACTAAACAAATATAGTATGAACAATAACTTTTTTGATGCAAATACTTACTTCATTGATGAAAAGGTGAACTTCTTCAAGTTTGAAAATAGCTATCAAATCTATAATGGCAATGGGGATAAAATTGGTACGATCAATCAAAAACTGACCACTGGTCAGAAAGTGCTTAGGGTATTATTAAATAAAGCAATGCTCCCTTTTATGCTTGAAATTAGAAATGCTAATGATAAATTGGAAGCTTCTATTTCACGTGGTTGGACTTTCTTTATGTCTAAAATTGAGATTAAAAATGCTCAAGGGACTACTATCGGAAGAATTAAGCAAAAATTCAAGCTATTTAAGCCTACATTTTTAATATTTAATTCTTCGGATACTTTAATTGCTGAGATATCTGGTGACTGGAAGGCTTGGAATTTTGTCATAAAAGATGCTTCAAAAAAACAAATAGGTACTATTACTAAAAAATGGGCGGGAGCATTACAAGAAATATTCACATCAGCCGACAAATACAACGTAAATATTGATGCCAATTATGAAAATATAGAAAACAAGGTGCTGATTTTATCAAGTGCTATCACTATTGATATGGTTCTTAAAGAAAGCAAATAAATCAAGTTTGACAAAAAGGAAGGACTCCATATTCTATGGAGTCCTTCCTTTTATTTAAAATATAATTACAAAGTAACTTTACTCAAAATTAAATTTTGGGTTACTTGCAGTGTTTTTCCAAATATTCTTCACACTCTACATCGCCAAGTTCTTGAGCTTTCGTCCAATCTTCGCAAGCTGCTTTTTTCATTCCTAAATGAAGTTTGGCTGTTCCTCTGAAGGTATAGGTACTCCCCACAGTGTTGTCATACTCTATGGATTTATCCAAATCCATAAGTGCTTGCTTGTATTGCTTATGGCTAAGTTCCAACTCTCCTTTAAGGGCATAAGCTCCAGCGTGTTTGGGGTTTATCTTGATGAGCCTATTTACTTCGTGTATTGCTTTATGTTTTTGGTCTAAATTGTAATGATATATAGCTAACTTCATATAAGCACTTTCGTACTTGTGGTCTATTTTGATAGCTTTCTCATATTGATGTACAGCTTCTTTTCCATTGCCTCTTTTTCTGTAAATATCACCACGTACTACGTAAGATTTGGGGTCTAAAGAATCTATTTTTAAAGAATGTTCTATATCTTTGAGGGCTTCGGTTTCTTTTCCCATTTGAGAGTATAGGTCAGCTCTTTCATCATAGGCATCAGCCATTTTGGGGTCAAGTTCTATTACTTTACTGAAATCGCTCAAAGAACCTTGATATTGTAGCAATTCTTTTTTAGCCAAACCTCTTTGCATATAGGCTTCTTTGTAGTTTGGGTTTACAATAAGGGCTAAATCTAATTTTTCTACTGCTCCTTTATAGTCTTTTGCCTCTATTTTTTTTAAGGCATCTTGGTATAAATCTTCGGCTTTTTGAGCAGATACGCTAAGTATAGCCAAAAATAGCATGTAGGAGAGAAATAACTTTTTCATAACTTTGTATTTTAGAATGTGTAAATAAATAAGTATCGCAAAAATCAAACCAAAAATGTTTTCAGGAATTATTTTACACGTTCCATATACTCGCCTGTTGTGGTATTAACTTTGATAAGCTCTCCTTCATTCACAAAGAGAGGAACGCTAATAACGGCTCCTGTTTCTAAGGTAGCGGGTTTTAGAGTTTTGGTGGCAGTATCGCCTTTTACACCAGGTTCGGCATAGGTGATAAGCAACTCTACGGAGGCTGGTAACTCTACAGAAATAGCCGTATTACTATCATCAAAACTTACTTTTACGACAATACCTTCTTTGAGAAACTGCATAGCTTCTCCAAAAGCTACTTCATTGATATAAACTTGCTCATAGGTTTCATTATCCATACACACCAGATTTTCACCATCTCTGTAAGAGTACATCATTTCTTTTACTTCTACTCTCACGATTTCCACTGTCTCATCTGGACGGAAGCGGTTTTCAAAAACTTTTCCATTTTTTACATTTCGCATTTTCATTTGATAGAAAGCACGCAAATTGCCGGGGGTACGGTGCTCTAATTCTTCTACCTGCATTAACTCTCCATTGAAACGGATAAAATTACCTCTGGATACATCAGATGCCTTTGCCATAAAAATATATTTAAGTGAGTTTAATTTTCTGGCAAAAATAGGTTTATTGACCGAAATATCAAAATCTCTTTTTTATTTTATACCAAAAAATTAGTAAAACAGAGCGTTCTAAAAAGAAAACAGGCACAATAAATAATAGCAGCAGAGCATTTTTAAGCATAATTTTTAAAAAAATAGCTTCTGTATCCAGCCAAGAAGCCAAGTACACTAAAACGGCAGCAAAAAGAATATAGCCCAAAATAAGATACAAATTATAGGGGATAGGAAAATAACGTTGCCCCCAATAGTAGCTCAAAAAACTCATTGAAAAATAAGTCAGTAGGCTTGCCACAGCCGAACCGAGTATTCCTAAGACAGGCAACAAAGCTAAATTGCTGATAATGGTGATAAAAGCTCCGATAAGTGTGATATATGTTCCAAATTGTGTTTTGTCAGCAATTTTGAACCAAGCTGTGAGGTTGTAATAAACGCCCAAAAATAAATTAGCAAAAAGAAAAACAGGAACAATTACCAAACCCTCATCATACACACGATTACGTAATAGCAATAACTTGAGCCAATCTAAGTTTAGGCTAACCCCCAAAACAGCTATGCAAGCTACTATCACAAAATACTTCATCGCTTGAGCTAATAATTCGGGAGCATTTTTATCCTTAGCTTTGGCAAAAAAGAAAGGTTCTGCCGCAAAACGATAGCCCTGAATAAGCACAGAAATAAATACTGAGAACTTAATCGCTGCCCCGTACACCCCAACCATTTTCATATTATCACCAAAAGTTTCAGGTAAATAGTTTTTAATAAAAAATCTATCAGAAACTGAATTGAGGGTACCTGCTAAGCCTAAAATCACCAAAGGATAACTATACGAAAATACTTTTTTGGCAAGCGTTTTATCCCAAGAAAAACGGTAACTAAGAATTTCTTTACGCAACAACCACAACAAAGGAGCGTTAGCAAGTAGTTGGGCAAGGAAAACATAAGCAATCAGATCTTTGGTATCAAACCAAGTAAGCATAAAATCCTGCAAAAAGACTAAATATTCACCTTGAGCTATGCCGTTGCAAAACCAAAGGAAAAAAATATTAAGAAAAATGTATAAGGCAATGTTGAAAAATTTGGCAAAAGCAAAAAGTTTTTGCTTTTTGAGCCAACGTAAGCGAGCAAAAGGAAGGCTCAAAAGGGTATCTACGGCCAGCAAAAGTGATAAATACCAAATGTAATGTTCCTTACCTTCGTAGCCCAAAAAAGAACTAATAGGGCTTGCAAATACCAACATACTTCCAGAAAGAAAGAGGCTATACAAGAGCAAAGAGGTGAAATTTTGATTATATATTTTCTTCTCATCAAAGTCGTTGGCAAACCTAAAGTAAGAGGTTTCTGTACCAAAAGTATAAATTACATTCAAAAAAGCTACATAAATATACAAGTCGGAGATAATACCGTATTGCTCAGGTAGGAAAATTTTTGTATGAATAGGGGTAAGCAAATAACTTCCCAGACGACTGATGATATTACTTAAACCATACCACACCGTATCGGAAGCTAAGCTACGAAGAGAAGACATTGAGTTTTTATTTAAAATTTGTTAATCAGTTATTTATGATATTCGGAGAAGCTAATCCCGTATGCTTGTAATTCTGATAGAATAGGCTCGTATATGTTGGGTGTTAAGGGCATCAAAACACCTGTTGAGGTGATTTTACCCTCCAGAATCAATTTACAGGCAATCGCTAAGGGTAATCCTACTGTTTTTGCCATTGCCGTATGTGTGCTATCTTCGCCTATTACTACCAATTCGGAAACAATCGTTTTTTTCTCTTTATTTTCTTCATAATCAATAAGATGTTGCATTACAATCATATCTTTATCCTCTACTTGCAGTTGCCATTTTTGTTCCAAAATATGTTGTAGAATCTGGGCGGGCGTTGCTTCCGCTTGCGGGTAATTGATAGGTTTTTCGGTAAAAAAATCAAGCCAAGTGAATAAATTCAGCACAAGTTCTTTGTTTTTTAAGGCTAAATAATGACTAAAAGTTTCTTGGATATTATCTTGTATAGGGGGTAAAAAAGTGGCTAAAAACTGCTGATAGGATAGGTTTTGGGTAGGCATCGGCGTGATGTTATCGGTCATTCCGAGTTGTACGAAACAATCCCAAGCCTCACAATAATTCTGTTTGCGGAGTGTCCCACGCAGCAAAGTATCAATATTTTCTAAACCATACGCCTTCTGATAGCTCAAGGAGTCTCTATTGGCATAGCCTTCAAATATACCGTACTCTTTTATTTCAAAATGTGCTATTCTTCTGAAAAGTTGATGATAAGGAATGTATTTAATTTGTTTGTTTTCAAGATATTTGGCAACGCCTTGCCCTGCTAAAATTACGTTTTGAGGATTCCAAGTGAATTTATAGTGCCAAGGATTATTGTCCGATTCAGGTGCGATGAGTCCGCCTGTAAAAGACTTAAAACTTTTTATTTCGCCGCCTCTGCTACGAATTTCATCTATAATTTTCATAGCTGAAAGGTGGTCTATGCCAGGATCAAGACCAATTTCATTCAAAAAGATTAGATTTTTCTTTCTGACTTCGGCATCTAAGGCTTGCATTTCTTTTGAGATATAAGAAGCGGTAAGCATATTTTTACCCAAATCCAGGCAAAAACGAGCTACGTGAATATGCAAAGCAGGTGGGAGTAAAGAGATAACAATGTCATTAGCAGCAATGAGTTTTTGTGCCTGCTTTGTTTCAAAAATATCAAAATCGTAGGCAGTGAGGTGCGGATAAGCTTGTATTTTCTGTAATACTAATTCTTTTTGTGCATCAGCGATGCTCACTTGCCAAGCGTATTTAGGGGCATTTTCTGCCAGATAGCGAATCAGAGAGGAAGCCGAGCGTCCAGCTCCTAAAACTAATATTTTTTTCACGGAATATGTGTTTTTAATAAAAAACTCAAACCTCTTAGGATAAAAAATAAGAGGTTTGAAGGCTCAACTAACCTAAGGTAATTTCAAACTGAACCAAATCAATAAATTCTTTGATTCTACTTTCTATTTCGGTGTGTTTGAGGTTTTCCAAGCGTTCTGTGCCAAATTTCTCCACACAAAGCGAAGCCATTGCGGAGCCATAAATAATGGCATTTTTCATGTTTTCAAAAGAAATATCATCTGTTTTTGCTAAATATCCCATAAAACCACCTGCAAAGGTATCTCCTGCACCTGTGGGGTCAAAAACTTCCTCCAAAGGTAAGGCAGGAGCGAAAAATACTTGTGTTTTATTGAAAAGCAAGGCTCCGTGTTCGCCTTTTTTGATAATAAGCACCTTCGGACCCATTTCTAAGATTTTGCGAGCCGCTTTTACCAAAGAATATTCTTTGGATAATTGGCGAGCTTCTTCGTCATTGATAGAAAGTACATCTACCACTTCTAAGGTTTTCATTAGTTCGTCCCAAGCTATATCCATCCAAAAATTCATGGTATCCATCAAAATCAGTTTGGGACGCTTGCGTAGACGTTCTACCACCGTGCGTTGGATGGTGGGCGTGAGGTTACCCAACATCAAATAGTCTGTATTTTGATAACTTTCTGGCAGGATAGGGTCAAAATTGGCGAGTACATTGAGTTCAGTAGCGAGCGTATCACGACTATTCATATCATTGTGGTATTTGCCAGCCCAAAAGAAAGACTTTTCACCTTCTTTTATTTGCAAACCTTCTGTATTGATACCTCTTCCTTTAAACATCTCGATAGCCGTTTTAGGGAAATCATCTCCTACAACACCTACTAAATTTACTTTTTGGGTAAGATAAGAAGCTGAAAGTGAGGCATAAGTGGCAGCACCACCAATAATTTTATCTGTTTTGCCGAAAGGGGTTTCTATGGCATCAAAAGCCACTGTTCCGATGATAGTTAAACTCATTTGCTTTATTTTTTAGTTCTGCAAACTTACATATTTTATAGATTTTTTCGCAAATAATTATAGATTGTTTTAGATTTTTAGCTAAATTTGTTTCGCTTGTTCTTCATTCTAACTTTATTTGTTATGTTAAGCTCCTTTCAAAACCAAAAAATTGAGAAACTTTTTACCTTTTTTGATGCCGATGGCAACAAAATGATAGAACCAGAAGATATGGATATAATTGCAGAGCAATTTACCAAACTTTTCGGCTGGCAAATCGGTGATGAAAATGATAAAAAATTTAGAGGGGCTTTGAAAAAATATTGGAGAAGACTATTGATGGGAGCTGATACTGACCAAGACCAAAGTGTAGATTTGGCGGAGTTCAAAAAGGCTTATGAGAAAAACTTGAGTTCGGTAGCTAATTATGAGGAGTTTGTAAAGCCTTTCATAGACCATATTTTTCCTGCCATTGATACCAATAAAGATAATGTATTACAGCCTGAAGAATTTGCTTTACTATACGAAGGTTTCAGAAACCCTAAAGAAAACGCCACGAAAGTATTTGTTAAATTAGATACCAATGCTGATGGCTCGCTTTCTAAAGATGAAATTTATCAGCATTTCTATGATTTTCATTTCAGTGAAGATAAAAATGCAGCAGGTAATAATTTTTTTGGCGAACTATAGTTATTACTCCTCTATTCAATCATAGAGGAGATTATACTAATATTTACGTACTAACTTTTTGATAGTCAGTAAGTTATATAAAAGCACTAAAGCAATAAACCCTAAAGCCAAGACGAGCGTGAGTGGCTCGAAGAGGGTGATGTGGCTTACACCACGTTTTTGAAGGTACTCATAAAGCAGGAAAATTAGCCCGCTCACCAAGCCAAACCCAACAAGACTGTAAGTAGCGATAAACTTAATAAAACTTTTGTAGAGGTATTGGGCAATCATCTGATACGTATAACCCAATTGTAAAAGAAGCCTGATTTCCTCTTTAGATTCACTCAAAATCAACTTAAAACTCATTGAGATAATCACCAAGGAAAGTAGGACAAAAGCTATTCCCAAAAAGCCTACAAGTCCCAAAACTTCTACCACTTGCCCAGCTATTTGGCTCAATAAAGTTTTTTCTTTATTAACTTGTAAGTTTTTGTCTTTCAAGTATTTAGCCAATTCTGGACTGGCAGGATTTTTTACTTTGAGCACAATACGAGCAGGGTTTTTGTTTTCTGTTCCTATTTCTTGGTTTGCCCAATCCATAAAACTTTCGGGTACTAAAATAGAGGGAATACGTTCCTCGAAGCCCACGATTTTGAGCTCAATATTGCGTTCTCCCCTTTTACTATAAATGCGAGCTTTGAGTGTAGGAAAAGTAGCCAACAAGCTTTCGCTGATGAGGGGCAAGCCTTGTGAGGGGGCGTATACAAAATTGTACTGGTCTACAAAATCTTTAGGAATAATTACGGGAACAACTTTTTCACCTTTTTCCCATTGCCAATTAGCAGGAATGTTGGCGAGCATTTCTTTTTCAATGGCTTCAAAGAAAAGTTCTGTTTGAAATTGCAAATAATCGTTGCCATAAGCCCAAACCTTGAAATTCCCCGAACGAAAAACGGCTAATTTTTCTGTAAAAGATTGTTTTTGAAGCTCTGCCAAGTCTTCTTGGCTAAAAGTGGAAGCTCCCAAAACGTTAATTAGGGTTACTTGTTTGCTAATAATCATATAATCAGGGAGTTCTGAGTTGTTGCTAAACGTTTTACGAATTTGCAAATACACGTAAAAAGAGCTCACTAAAAGAACAAATCCGAGTAAAAAGCCCACCCCTGCAAATAAAAACTGTTTTCTGTTTTTTTGCGATCTAAATATTTTTGATAAAATTTCTTGTATATTCATTTTAGCCTAATAATTTTTTTTCATTAAATTGTAAGTGATACTCATACCCCAAAGAGGTCATCAAAATAGAGGCATTTTGTTCTTTTGCTTTTTGGGCAATTAAATCGCTGGCTTTCTGTATATTACCTTCGTCAAGATGGCTGAAAGGTTCGTCAAGGAGCAAAGTTTCGAAGGGTTGTATCAAGGCACGAATAATAGCGATTCTTTGTCGTTCGCCATAGGAAAGTGTAGCTGCTTTTTTTTCCAAAACGTGCAGAACTCCCAAATAGTCAGCTTGTTCGCTAAGCTTTTTCTCTGAAATATTAGGATAAAGACTTGCTTTCACGAGTAAATTTTCGCGAGCCGTTAGGTCTAAAAAAAGCCTCAAATCTTGAAATACGATAGAAAATTTTTGCTGCCTGATATTTGCCCACTCGTCAGCCGAAATGTTTTTTGTATTTTTACTATCTAAAAATATTTCTCCCGAATAATCTTGCCTCAAGCCGTAAATGATATGTAAAAATGAGGATTTTCCCTTACCAGAGGGAGAATAAATCTGATAGCTCTTATGTGGCTCAAAACTTATGTTTTTTTGCCAAATCTCAGACTGCGGATTAACGACACCTTGCAAAGGAATCGGTACGACATTTTCAAAAGTAATCTGCATTTCTTTATTGCTTTTGTACAAAGAAATGCAGATTTTTAGAATAAAATGAACAAATCAAGAAAAAAAATGTTTATCCTTGTGTTTCTTGTACTAAAAAAGCACTAAAAATTATGAAAATTCCTGTTATTAAGGAGCTTGTAGAAAGCCAAAGCCTTGAAGCCCTCAAAAAAGCAGAAGAAGCCTTACTCAATGAAGAAAAACCCGAAATTGATATAAAAGGTGAAGACGAGGGTGAGCAACTCACGCATGCTTTTGCCGCTATTTGGATTCTGGAAAAAATGCAAAGCGAAGAACTTGATTTCAAAACGGCTATGCGTAAGTATACGGAGATGGTGCGTAATAGTATCAATTAGTTCTGTAAAAAAAATCTCAGTATAACCTATGTTTTTTTCCTAAAAACCTATAATTTAGGGCATTAAGTATTTTATTATTTTTTATGTATATCTCCCAAATTAGTGCTTATATTCCTGAAAACGTGGTATCTAACCAATATTTTGAACAAATAAATGGATTAACAGAAGATTGGATTGTAGAAAGAACGGGTATCAGAGAGAGGCGTAAGCTTTCCGAAAATGAAAATACCAATACACTTGCTATCAAAGCAGTAGAAAAATTAGTAGAACAAAGAGCTTTTTGTCCAGACCTCATTGTGGGCGGGACTTACACGCCCTACGACACTATTCATACATTAGCTCATTCCGTACAGAATTATCTCAATATCAGTGATATACCAGTTTTGTCTATTTCTACGGCTTGTTCCTCTTTTCTTAATGCAATGGAAGTGGTAGAGGGGTATTTTGCAAGCAATAAGGCTACAAATGCTTTGGTAGTACTCGCAGACCATAACACGTTTTTTAGTAATGATGAGGATAAAGTAGCAGGGCATCTTTGGGGAGATGGGGCGGTGGCGATGCTTGTTAGTAAAGAAAAGCCCATACACAAAGCAATGAGAGTCTTGGGAATACGTACAGGCGGAGCAGGCAATATAGGTAAAGCCAAAGAAGGGGTTTTTTTAAGAACTTACGGGGAAGGCTTTAAAATGCCTTTTGGTAAAGATGTATTTTTGAATGCTTGTCAATATATGGCAAAAGCAACTAAAGATTTGTTAAGTTTGCATCAGTACGATATTGATGAAGTAGATTTTTTTGTTCCGCACCAAGCCAATCTACGCATCACCAAAAATGTAGCAGAAACGCTGGGGCTACCTTTTGAAAAAGTATTATCTAATATAGAATATTTGGGAAACACAGGTTGTGCTGGCTCTGCAATCGCTTTGTGTGAACATTTCGAGCGTTTTGAGAATCAAAATATGATTGCCGTTACGGTTTTTGGTGGAGGGTATTCTTATGGGAGTATGCTTTTGAGGGTGGAGATTTGATAAATAATAACATTTTTCCAAAAAAGTGTACACTTTTTTGGAAAAATGTACGAAAACGTACACTGCCGTTTTTATTTTTCTCAGCAAGTTTTTCTAAAAAAGTAGCCAAAAGCAAAGGAAAAGGCTTTTTTAATAAAAAAATAGAATATTTGGTATTTTGGAATGATTTTGACACATACTTTGGTATAAAACCGAAAAAATATGAAAAATCCCATTATTCCCGATAGTCTTTTGTTGATTTCTTATACCAAAAATAACGACGAAAAGTCTTTTAATATTTTATTTAAGAAGTATAAATCAAAAATTTATGCGGTTATTTACAATATTGTGAAAGATGCTGATTTAGCTCAGGATTTACTGCAAGATACTTTTATAAAAATACTAAAAAATGTAGAACAAGGTAATTACAATGAAGAAGGTAAATTTTTGCCTTGGGCTTGTCGTATTGCCCATAATTTAGCTATAGACCATTTTCGTAAGAAGAAGAAAATCAGTACGGTAGAACTGGGAGATAGAAAAGAGATTCAAAATGATCTTAATTTCTCTGAGGATTCTGCTGAAAAACTCAAAATTAGGGAAGAAGTAACTGAAAAATTGGGTACTCTTATACAAATGCTTCCTAAATCTCAGAAGGAAGTCCTTTTGATGAGACATTTTATGGATATGAGCTTCCAAGAAATAGCAGATAAAACGAATGTAAGCATCAATACTGCCTTAGGACGTATGCGTTACGCTCTTATAAATCTTCGTAAACAAGCGGATAAATATGATTTGAATTTTGGGGATTATTTGATGGCTTATGCCTCCTAAATCCAAAAATTAGTTACCATTTACGACTTTCCAAAACAATTTTGGTGGAGAAAAGCATTAAGGTAATTACGCTTACAAAATAAATTAGGTTACGAGAATCTATCAGTCCTTTACTGAGAGCGGTATAGTGGAAATCTATACCTATTTGTTTAATGAAATATGCCCAAGTAGCTGTTTCATCTAATCGGCTTAATCCTTCAAAGCCGAAATAAAGAACAAATGATAAAAAGACAGATAATACAAAAGATACGATTTGGTCTTTAGTAACAGAGGAAGAAAAAATGCCAATGGCTGTAAATGCCATTCCCAAAAATAACAAACTAATATAAGAGCCAGCAACACCAGCTGTATCCATAGTTGTTTTGAGAACTACCAAGCCGCTATTATCTTTGATTTCAACTTTAGAAAGCTCGAAAACAGAATAAAAATATATAAAAGTAGGTAGAAGAGCAAAAAGCAACAAGGCACAAGCAGCAAAATACTTTCCCAAAATAATGTTCCATTCGCTAAGGGGGCGAGTAAATAGAATTTCAAAAGTTCCTGTTTTCTTTTCTTCTGCAAAACTTCGCATAGTGATAGCAGGTATCAAAAACATAAAAATAAAGGGAGATACAGTGAAAAACTTACTTAAATCGGCATAGCCATAATTGAGTACCGTAAGCCCACCTATATCAAGTACCCAAACCATCAGCCCCATAGCCACCAAAAAAGTACCAACTACGATATAAGCTATCAAAGAGCTAAAAAAAGAACGGATTTCTTTTTGTAAAATCACTAACATTAGGAAGAAAGATTTGTAATTCTGAAATGTGCAGCAAAGCTATTATATTTTTCAGAAATCCACCAAGTTTTATATTTTTTTATTTTGTAAGGAGATAAAAAAAACTCCTAATTTCTTAGGAGTTGGCTAAATGATATTTATTCGGCTATTTTCTTTTTCTTCTTTTTTACTTTGGTACTATCCGATTTATCTTTATCACCTTTCTTACCTGCTGGTTTTTTGCTATCATTGATAAGTTTCATGGCTTGGTCTACTCGGCGTTCAATATCGCTCAGGCGAGAATTTGCCTCTTTAATGGTTCTGTATGCTTGGTCTGAAGATTTATCCCCTTTAGAAAGCATTTTTTCCACATTGGTCAAAGCATCTTTGGCATCATCATTGGTACGCAAAACTTCTTTCAAATCACTTTTATCAAGGTTTACATTTTTATCAGTCATTGCGTTTCTGAGGTCTTTATTTTTTTTATTGACAGCCTCCAATTTGCTTTCCAAAGTACCTAATTCATACACAAAGCCTGTATTAAAGGTATAATTGGCTTCGCTCATTTTCTTGATTTTTTCCTCTTCGTTGCTTATTTTTTGGGCATCTTCCCATTTTTTTTGAGCATCTTTCAGGTCTTTATCAAGTACATCAGCAAAAGAAGGATACGAAGCTTTTAGTTTTTTTAGTTTATTGACATTGGCGTTCCAAGTAGAGGTTTCGCCTTCTACAGATTTCTTACAGCTTGCAAGAGCTAACAAGAGCAGGAAAAAAAGTGATAGTTTTTTCATTTTTTTGAATTTTAGATAGTATATAGCAACAAGTATAAAATTTTAAAAACAGAAAAACAAAAAAACTATAAAAATTATTGTTTCTGAAGTTGAACGTAGTGTTTGTAAAACACAGGGATAGTTTCTATACCTTTCAAGAAATTAAAAATTCCATAATGCTCGTTAGGGGAGTGTATCGCATCTGAATCCAAGCCAAAGCCCATCAAAATAGATTTTAGACCTAACTCTTTCTCAAACAGAGCTACAATAGGAATACTTCCACCGCCGCGAGTAGGTACAGGTTTTGTGCCAAAAGTTTCTTCTAATGCTAAACTTGCAGCTTGGTATGCCACTGAATCGGTAGGGGTTACGTAAGGGTAGCCGCCGTGGTGGAGTTTTATATCTACTTTTACAGACTTAGGAGCTATGGAAAGAAAATGTTTGATAAATAAATCTGCAATTTCTTCGGGTGTTTGGTGGGGTACCAAACGCATACTAATTTTAGCAAATGCTTTAGAGGGTAGTACGGTTTTGGCTCCAGGTTGTATGTAGCCTCCCCACATACCATTTACATCTAAAGTGGGGCGTATAGAGGTACGTTCTATTGTAGAAAAACCTTTTTCTCCTCTTACATCAGCTATATCCAAGTCTTTTTTATAGGCTTCCAAATCGAAGGGGGTTTTAGCCATTTCAGCTCTCTGGGTTTCGCTAAGAAGTTCTACTTTGTCGTAAAAATGGGGAATAGTGATATAATCATTTTCATCTTTGAGTGAGGCAATCATTTCACAAAGCGTATTGATGGGGTTAGCTACTGCTCCGCCGTACACGCCAGAGTGTAAATCTCTGTTAGCTCCTGTTACTTCTACTTCTAAGTATACCATTCCTCTCAAGCCAGTTTCAATAGAGGGAATATCATTAGCAATAATGCTGGTATCAGAAATAAGAATAACGTCAGCTTTAAGGGCTTCTTTGTGAGTTTTTACGAAATCTTCTAAATTGTTAGAGCCAGATTCTTCTTCTCCTTCAATCATAAATTTGAGGTTACAGGGCAGGCTACCAAGTTTGTGCATCATTTCAAGAGCCTTTACGTGCATATATACTTGCCCTTTGTCATCGCAAGCTCCTCGAGCAAAAATAGCCCCTTGTGGGTGATTAGGCGTGGTTTTGATGATAGGTTCGAAGGGGGGAGAGTCCCAAAGCTCGTAAGGGTCGGCTGGTTGAACATCATAATGTCCGTATACTAAAACCGTAGGAAGTTTTTCGTCTATTATTTTTTCTGCAAAAACAATAGGATGTCCTTTGGTAGGTACCAATTCAGCCTTATTGGCGCCAGCTTCCAAAAATTTATCTCTTAGGAATTCAGCGGCTTTCTTTACATCGTCTATTTTGGAGATATCAGTACTTACAGAAGGTATTTTAAGCCATTCTATCAATTCGCTGATAAACCTATCTTTATTTTCTGAAATATAGTTTTGCATACAATTTTAGGCATTTTTTCTTTTAAATAAATAAATTTTACTTTCGCTACCACTCAAAAGTCTTTTTATATTTTCGCGATGTGTATAGACAAGCAAGCAGGCTAAAATACCGCTAAAAATAACTAAAGTTGGGTTGTTTTGCCTGAAAACAGGAATAATCATTAGAAAAATAGGAAACGAAAATCCAGCTACGATAGAGCCCAGAGAAACATAGTGTGTGGCTATCAGAATAAGCAAGAAGACTAAAATAGAAAGCAAGGCGACTTGTGGGTGAAGAGCAATGACCATACCTAAAATAGTAGCAACGCCTTTGCCTCCTCTGAAATTGGCAAAAATAGGATAGATATGCCCAATAATAGCTAAAATACCGAAGGCTATTTGGTAATAAATAAAGTCATCTTTCACAATGTGGTCTCTCTCAATCAAAAAGAGAGGCAAATTGGTAGCGGCATAGCCCTTGAGTACGTCAAAAAATAGAACAAAAATACCTGCTTTTTTTCCTAAAACCCTAAAGGTGTTGGTGGCTCCTGCATTTCCACTGCCATAATTTCTGACATCTTTGCCATAAAAGAATCTGCCTACCCATACGGCTGTTGGTACAGAACCCAAAAAATAGGCTACAATACCACTTAAAATAATCATTAAAGTATCCATTCCTTTGTTATGTTTATGTTATGCTTCCATTAAGAAAAGACTCGCAATTTAAATGATATTAAGTTATTTTCAAAATAATTTACCAAAATAAACATTGGTTTTCCTCACAAAAACTTGTTGCTTGCCCCAAAATACCTTTAGCCAAATATCGTTTTCATTTACTATTGCTACTTTCTCGCCTTTTTGGGCTATACCAGCCACTTGCGAAGCTCCAGAAGGGGCTGTCATTAGGTAGGTATTTTCTGATTTAATAATAGCCTCATTGATTGGAGGGACAATATTGAGCAAGACCAAAGATAGTAAAATAAATAATAAAGCAAAAATACTTGTGCGACTGATAAGTCTCTTTTTTTTTCTTGTAAAAAAGAGAATGCTTGAAAAAAGACTAAAACTTACCAATATAAGAGCTATCTCGTTGTAGTAGTGATAATATAATACTTGCAACCATCTTGCATCGCTTTGCTGGTAGCCTGCCAATTGGTAGGCATTAGCAACACTATTTATTTTTTCAGAGGCTTTTATGTTAGGATTAGCTTGGAAGTATAAGTTTAGCCAAAATAAATAGGCGACATAATCTTGTTTTTGTTGGGCATGCAGTGCCAAATTTAATAAAGAAAATTCTGAATACTGCTTCTTTACAAAAAAAACTTCGCTGTATTGATGGCTTATAGAGTCTGATTTATGGCGTTTTTGTAAGGTGTCTTTTATTTTTTTTTCTGAAACAACTAATTGACTATAAGTTTTTTGTGATAAAACTATAAAAAAAATAGTGAGTAAAAAGAATATTTTTTTTGACATTTATTTGGAGTTGACGTTAAATTATTATTACCTTTGCATCGCAATTAAGAAAAATACTTTCTAAAAAGCAAAAAAGATTCCGTAGCTCAGCTGGTAGAGCAATACACTTTTAATGTATGGGTCCTGGGTTCGAGTCCCAGCGGGATCACAAAAAAGAGTCTTTCGGAGACGAAAACAAATAAAAACTACTCTAGCAGCCTAAAAAGATAGCTTCTTTTTGGGCTTTTCTATTTTTTATAGGTTGCCCTTTTGGTTAGTTTAGCCTTCTGCGAGTTGCAAACTCGCTTTCCTTTGCGGTTGGTATTCATTACCATAGCCGTCAGGCTAAGATGTTTTTTTTCATCATCAATGATATTTTTTGATATGTAGATACGCACTGTAGTGCGTATCTACAAGTTTTAACCCTACTATTTACAATATTTAAAAATTTGATAATCAACATTTTG
>JANRLU010000228.1:0-1586 GCA_033762275.1 Thermonemataceae bacterium
TAGTAATTATGTCAAGTAAGATCGTGACCTTTTCTTATCTCCGAATAGCCTTGCTAGTTGCCTATCTCCTACCCATTGTCTTACTTTTATGGTTTGTTTCTAGTTTCAGTATAGATGTCCCACTAGCAGATGAATGGATATTAGTCAACCTATTTGATAAAGTGGTAGCGGGTCGGGCTAATTTTGTAGACTTTTTTGCCCAACACAACGAGCATCGAATCTTCTTTCCTAAGATAATTTTTACAGTGCTGGCATTTGCCTCCAAATGGAATATTCAGTATGAAATATACTTTGGTGTATTTTTGATTATTGTAAATTTCTTTTTAATATATAAAATATCTTCTATTCAAAGCAACACTGAAGAAGGAAGAAAATTTTTTCATCTAGTCAACTTTATAACTTGTATTTTAGTTTTTTCCCTAGTCCAGTATGAGAACTTGCTTTGGGGATTTGCCAGCATTCCGTGGTCTTTAGTAAATACATTTTTATTACTTTCTATTTTGATGACTGTCTTTAAGGAGTGGCTACCTAGCTGTAGATTGCTCTTGTCTGCTATATTCTGTTTTATGGCTAGCTTTTCTTTAGCCAATGGTTTGTTATCGTGGATTGCTTTAATCCCCTCAGTTTTTTCTATTCAAACCAGTAAAATTTCTAGACTAACAAGGCTGCTGCTCTGGTTATTAGTTTTTGCCTTATCATTAGCTATCTACTCATTTGGCTATTCAAAACCAAATTCTCAGACTGACCTATTTTTCTTTGTTAAGCATCCACTAACTACTGGATTTTATTTCTTGACTCTTTTAGGCTCGCCTATAGCCGGACAACCTTTAAGTCTTGTAATCGGATTGTTCGTTTTATCCATCTTTTTATTTTTTAGCATCTACTGTCTTAAAAATTACAAATCATACTTTACTCAAGATGCAGCACCGTGGCTGTCAATGGGCTTGTATTCACTGATGTCTGCTGCTCTTACCACTGTAGGCAGAGCGGAATTAGGAGTTGAACAAGCTACTACTTCAAGATACACGACTGCTTCGATGCTAGTAATAGTTGCTACCGTTCATTTGTGGCGGTTACTCTTGTATCATCGGAAGGGGCATGTATATCCATCTCCTAGAGTCTCAAGCCTAGAGGAGGTGAAAGTAGAAAGGAGGTTGCGATCTCCAGGAAATATCCACCGTTCTGTTTCAAATCTTTTTGTGGTTTTAGTTACTTTATTATTTACTGGATTGTTAATTTGTTGCTTTTTCTTAACCTCTGCAAATGCAATTGAGCAGGGAAAGAAAAGTTTGTTATATAGAAAAAACGGTAAAACTTGTGTAGAGTTAATCTATTTTTTAGATGAATCGGGAAATGAATACAACTGCTTTTGGGGAGTGGGTACCTTTTCGATGGTGAAAGCTCAGGCAAACACTCTTGCAAGAATAGGATTTAAGACTTTTCCAAAAACTCTAGTTTTCAATACTACACCAAACAAAGGTCACGGTCACCTTGACACTCCATCAACAACCGGGATGAGTTTAGTTGCCAACAAAACTGAAACTATTACTGCATCTGGATGGGCTATATTCCCTGATAAACAGGAG
>JANRLU010000229.1:0-33427 GCA_033762275.1 Thermonemataceae bacterium
ATTAAGGGCTTAAAAGCCCACACTTGGTATGAGGGCAGTATCAAAGATTTACCTGTATGGCTCTACATTTCGTATTATGATGGAAATTATATGAGAGCTTTGTATGGTTACGAATCTGTAAAGGGAGCAAATATTGAGATAACAGGGAACATAAAAAATGATAGTATTACCTTATCTTTCATGCTACCTCAAAAAAATCAAAAATCAGAATATTTCAAAGGAGTTGTTACCAATGATGTATTGAAAGGGAAATGGATAAGTGGCGATAAATCTTTGGATTTTGAGTTTAAGCCTATCCATAACGAAATTCCCCAAAATACCACAGAATTTGTAGAAGCCTTTGAGAATTTATCTGTACCCTTCAAAGTAGATAGTTATGGAGCTGAGGTATTTATGAGTGCTGATTTATTAAGAAAATATTATAAAAATCGTAAATTCAATAGGTTTATTCCTAATTTAAGAGACTTTATCAAAGATAATGAAAGTTTTAAACTTGCTGATGGAGATGCCATTCTAATAGGGAAAGTATCCCTTGATAAAAAGCGTTATCTGTTGCTGTATAGTGCTAATTTATTGAAAGAGTATGTAATTTCGCATGATGCATATGCCTTGAAAAATACAGGTATGCTTTTTGCCTCTATTGTTGATGAAAAAGCTAATATTTTGGCTTCCAAGACTTTAGGAAACACCGCAGAAGACGCCTACTATATGGATTTTGGTTTTGAGATTTCTTCAAAAAATCAAATTAAACTTATATGGACATCTTATATGCGAGATGGCGGAGCAAGAATAGAAGAAGGCAAAGAAGAAGAAGTAATAAAAGTGAAAGAAACACGATTTGAGTAATGAAAAAAGTATTAGTTGAACTTGAATCTCAAGTTTTCGTTTTTGACTTGACAAGCCCTATTGATATTTCTATTCCTTTACAAGCTGGCAAAAATAACCCGAACTGTTACTTTGCCACCCCTCCTTTGTTCTCCACTATCAAGGCTGAAAATTTTGTGGGCAGCGTAAAAGAAGGTGGTTCTTGTAATTATCAGGAACTTAGGCTTACCCCTCACGGAAACGGCACACATACAGAATGTTATGGACATATTTCTGACGATGGAGCAAGCATCAACCAATCTTTAAACAATTTTTTTGCGGTAGCATTACTTGTAAGTGTAGCTCCTCGTAAAGTAGGTGAGGATTTTATTGTTTTTTGGGAAGATTTGAATATCACAGAAGAAAACTATGAGGCTTTAATTATTCGTACCCTACCAAATTTAGAAGAAAAATTAGTTAAAGACTATAACAATAGCAATCCCCCATATTTATCAGAAGATGTTGGTAGAAATTTGGCAAAACAAGGGGTGAAGCATTTATTGGTGGATTTACCTTCCGTAGATAAGGAAGTAGATGGTGGTGTATTGGCTTGCCACAAAGCTTTTTGGCAATATCCCCAAAATACGCGTAAAGATGCCACTATTTCAGAACTTATTTACGTACCTTCTGCGATACAAGATGGTATCTACTTACTCAATTTACAAATAATTAGTTTAGAGACCGATGCCTCACCGAGCAAGCCTATATTATATAAGAAGTCTGTATAAATGTTTTATACAGACTTCTTGTCATCAGTTTCTACCTCCCTCTCTTAAAACCAACCACGCTTGCCCCACAGTAGTTTTTTCCTTCCTTTACCTGAAAATCTAAGTAGTAAATACCCGTTCTAGAACAAGCTATAGTAATAGCAGGCATATATTTCTTGTCTTTTTCAAGATAGCTACTAGCGATAGCCTTTTTTTCAGAGTTTCTGATAGTTACATATAGTCCTTGGTTATTCTTCTGGGCATTTGCTAAAGTTATAATATAACTTGTTCCGCTACTAAACACGTACGAGTGCATAATTTGCTTTTTACTTCCATTAAGGAAATCCAACTTATAACTTTTCAAATAGCGAAACCCAAGAGGTTTGAGTCTATCTGTGCACTCATTAGTATAATCTTTCACATCACACTGAGCGAAGGCTATAGGCGAAAGAGCCATCATAAGCAAACTAAAAACTATTATTTTTTTCATCTTTATTATCAATTTTTTTTTACACCACAAGAAGTTTTCTACCTTTTAAAACCAAGTACTCCAGCCCCACATACGGGATCTTTTTGGTTCGTAGGAGAAAATTTAATTTTATAAATACCTGTTCTTTGCACCCTTAAGCCTACCGAAGAATAATATTTTTTGTCATCAGCTTTGTAATTAGACGCTATCAATTTACCAGAATTGTCGTATAAATTTACACTTAGGGCAGTCGGGTTAGCCCCTTCCAAAGAAATAAGATAACTCGTGCCTTTACTAAAAGTATACTCATATTCCAGGTTTTTTTTATCCGTATCCGTAATTTTATAGCTTTTCAAATATCTGTATCCTTTAGGTTTCAGAGAGGCAATACAGTTATTGAGATGTAAATTAGCCTCGCAATCACCACCATTCTTAGTTTTTTGAGCCATCGTAGTCAGAGGCAGAACAAAACTTACTATGAGTAAAAAAACAAACTGTTTCATAAGAAAATACTTTTAGTGATTATATAAAACTAATTAACAATTTTACTTCTGATAGAAGTGATTTTTTCTGTAATTTTATCCAAGACTTCTTGAGGAATTTCTATTTCTGTTCTACTTCCTTGCTCTACCACTACCTCTCCATTTTTCTCTGTTTGTTTATCTTCACCCTCTATGGTTGTTTCTTTTACTCCTTCATATATTTTCTGTAACTCTTTAAGTTCATCATGTAACTCTTTCATTTTTGGGCTGGCTTCATAATAGTTTAGCAAGTTCACCAAATCTGCTAATACAACTTTTTGTTCTCCTATAGTAGCCTCTAAGTCTTTATTTTTCTTTTTCTTAGCAACATTGGTTGCCAAATACATTACCTCAACCCAACCACCAGTAATGATGAGCACAGTCATATCACTGCGATTACCTTCTTGTAACTTTTCATTAACCTTCTGAAGGTTTTCCTCTGTTACTCTTAGAAGTTCATCTAATTTATCACTGCTTTTTGCTAATTCCTTTATTTTTTCAAATTCAAAATACTGACCAATTTGCAGAGCATCAGCCATATCTTTTACGCCTGTGATCAAGTTGATAGCGTCTTGAGATTTCTCATAAATATTGGCATAACCTAAATCGGTGCTATACACTCCCAAATTCAAGGCTCTACGGTGGTCGCTATTATATTTACTTTCGTTATCAATAGAGTTCAATAAAGTTTGGTCATATTCTACCTTCATTTCTTTGATAAGTGAGGAAATTACCATTGGGCTTGGAATTCTCTCTACAAAACTTTTAATCACCTCAGGGGAAATAGCATCTTTATTATTCCCGTTTTGTTTCGCTGTAGTGTCTTTACCCTTATCTACGCCCGTTACATCTTTATCTCCATCACCACAAGAGAAGAAAGAAAAAGTAATTAGAGCCGCTGTAAGTAGTCTTTTCATAATATTATTTAATTTAAAATATAAAAACTTGCTTGTACAAATGTAATAAAAATATGTTTTTCAGAGAGATATTTTTTGATTTTATTTCTTTTTCTTTACTGCTTTAGAAAACAAAGATATTTCAAATATTTTTTTGAAAGTTTCAAAGTATAATGTAATGTACAGAATAATTGTCATCAACCAAATAACAGCCAAGTTAAAATAATACGTACCAATATTCTTGCCAAAAAAGTATTTGGCAGGTGCTAAAAACTGCGTCCGATAATCTAAAGCATTGGCAGGTAGTAAAGGATCTTGGAAAACAGGGTCTACTTGTTGCAGAAGTTTTCCATTATACTCTAAAATCTTGTCCCTAATGTTAGCATTACGCACCAAGTCAGAAAGGCTCTCATTAAAATATTTATTCTTATAAACATCTAATTTGTAGCCTTTTACCTTACTTTCGTAGAAGTCTATGTCTTCATTTTTTTGTTTATTCGCCACATTTCTTCTGTTGGAGTAATACTTGAACAACTCGTGTAAGTACTCCTTGAGATTTTGAGCAACTTCCTCGTTATAGGTATCCATAGAAACTTTTCCTAAAGCACTTGCATATTTATCAAACTTTGGTCTTTTTGCTTTCCCGTAAGTTGTTCTCAAGTCAGCTTTTCTTTCGCGTTCTATTTCTGTAGCTAATAACGCCAGATATTTCTTTTTTACTTTTTTCGCTGAATCTGTATTGGCTAACTTGGAAATTCTAACCACAGTGTTCTCCATTTCATCTACCCAGAATTTGCTTCGGTAATCGCAAATACTTTCCTCTTTTTCGTATTCAAAATAAGGTTTTTGGTATTTATTACTCTTAAATTGTTCTACGGCTATCGCCTCAAATCCCCAACGAGAAACCATTAAATCCGCAATGAGGGGTACTTGTCCTCTATCGCTCACTAATTGATTTAATTTATCAAAGTTGAAAATAACGCCACTCAATATCATCTGCGGAATCAGCAACAAAGGAATAGTAATATAGACCGTTACAACAGAGTTGAAGGTAGCCGAAATATTTAAGCCTAAAACATTAGCAAAGCAAGAAACTGTAAACAACACTAACCAATACATTATATTCATTGCTTGAACACCTAAAATGGCATTACCAATGATTACAAAGGTAAGTGTCTGAATGGCTGAAAGTGTAAATAAAATAATTAGCTTTGAAAAAAGGTAACTATGCCGACTTAGATTTAGGAAAGACTCTCGTCTTTGGATTTTTTTATCTTTGATGATTTCCTCTGCACTTACTGTTAAACCCATAAATAAAGCAACCAATACGCATATCAGTATATAAGCAGGAATATTATCATTGTAACGATACGTATACCCTCTGGTAAGCGGGTCGTTTTCAAATCTGATAATAAAAGCTAATAAGAATGCCAATAGAGGTGCTTCAAGCAAGTTGATAACGATATATTGCTTGTTACCAATTTTTGCTAAAAAGTCTCTGATGGTAAAAATGAGTGTTTGTTGGAAGAAGTTAGGTAAATCAAGGGCTTTAGGAGGGGCAGCTGTTTCCTCTGGCACAGCTTGTACCTTTTCACTAAAATTTTTTACAAAAAGTTCATTCCATTGAACTGGCGTTTTTTTACGTTGGCTTGTATAACGTCCACTCTCATCTATGGTTCTGGCTTCAATTATATCAAAAATCTGTTCAGGATTTACATTACCACAACTGGGGCATTGTCCCTCCTCAGCTCTTAATTGGTTGTCTTGTTTTTTAAAGTAAATCACCGCATCAACAGGATTACCATAAAATGCCTGATAACCACCTGTATCCAAGATAATAAGTTTATTAAACATCTTGAATATATCCGAAGAAGGTTGGTGAATTACTACAAAAATTAGTTTTCCTTTAGCAGAAAGCTCTTTGAGCAAGTCCAAAACATTTTCAGAGTCTTTGGAAGAAAGTCCAGAAGTAGGTTCATCTAAAAACATTACGGCTGGCTCTCTGATAAGCTCTAAAGCAATATTTAGGCGTTTTCTTTGCCCTCCACTGATAGTTTTGTTTAGCACATTTCCTACCTTCAAACTTCTGATATGAGCTAAGCCTAAATCTTCTAATGTTTTCATCACCCTTTCATCAAGTTCTGTTTCTGAAAGGTTTTTGAAGCAAAGTTTTGTATTGTAATAAAGATTTTGGTATACGGTGAGTTCCTCTATAAGTAGGTCATCTTGAGCCACATAACCAATCACTCCTTGAGCTTTATCTTTTTCTCTATGTATGTCAATTCCATTGAGGAGCACTTGTCCTTTGGAGGGTGTCTCCAGCCCAGCAAGCACGTTGAGCAGCGTTGTCTTTCCTGCTCCACTTGCTCCCATTATACCTATTAGGTTACCTGCATCTTCAGCTACGGTAACTCCTCTTAGCCCTAAATTGCCATTTTTAAATTTATACTCTATTTCAATGGCATTGAAGGATAGTTTCTGCTTCTGTTGGTCAGAGGTAAAAGTAGTAACAATATCACTAAAATAGAAAGATGTACCCGCTTGTGTTCTGATGATACTCCCTGATGTAAACTGATAAATTTTATTAGGCTTCATCAAGAAGTCATTGAGTTTGATATTTTCTTTGCCTGTATATTTTACAAAATACATATTTGCATCAGGCATTCTGAGAAAAATCAACTCTCCATCTAAACGTTCCACTTGGATATGTTTGATGGTTTGGGTACGAGGAATATAAATAGGGCTAACGGTCAAGATATTTTCTTGTCCGATAAGCTCGTTGGCAGACATAAACACAAAATCCTTTACTACCCTATAGATGTTTTCATCTTTCACAAGATAGTCTGCGGAGGTTTTAACAACCTCCAATCGTTTTGAGCTAACTCTGCCATCGGAGGCGAGTAGCTCCAACATTCTCACTAAGATAAGAATTTTTTGGCTAAGCACGAGCCTACTTTCTTTCTCAGGAGCAATTTCTTTTCTGAATAAACCGCCAAGTTTTACGGAGAATTTCTGAAAAGCCCTATCTTCATCGCTTACTTTTTTGGTAGCGATTTCCTCTCCGGGCAAGACCTCTTTCTCATTTTCGGCTACTCTGGTACCAAAATCCTTCCAAAGTTTATCGTAATAATCACGATATTTTTGGATATAGCCTGCGATAGCATCTTGGGCAAGTACCTCTTGGAAATACTCTGCCACGAAACTTTCTTCTTTGGGAGAGGAACCTCCATCTTGAAGGGTTGTAATGGCAAAAACTTTGGTTAGAGCATCTAAGACTTCTTCACTCATAATTTATTCAGGCTAAGGAAATATATATTTTAGTAGGTTTTAAACTCAAAAGGCACACCGTCCACAATTTCTTGGAACTCTTTTCCAGCTTCTTCCATATCCTCATCGTCATCGTGATGATACCAATGTATTTTTGCATTAGCAAGCCCCTCTAACTTGGATAGCAAATCCAAGATAATTTTGGAAGATGCCGTGTTAAAATACTCCAGTTTAAAAATAAAAGTAGTTTCTGGATTAGGAGCTGCCGCATATTCATCAAGCCATTTTAGCACTTTTCCGTAGAAAGCCGAAACATCTTCGGGGAGAGAACGCCCTGATATTTCAAATATTCCGTTTGCTTTATCTAAAATCACTTTTGGAGTTTCTTCAGTACCCTCTAAGTTGATGATTTCCATAATATATTTTTATTTTATTTTTAGTACAAAATTTTAAGCGTTATCTCTTGATACCACTATTCTCAAAGCAAAAAACGAAAATTCATCGTTGATGGGCTCAAAACTAAAACCAAGTTTTTCACCCGATTTTCTTGCCATATCCACGAAACCTAAACCAGCCCCTCCTTTTTCAGAGATTTCTGTATTTTTAATAATTTCTTTGTATAAACTCTTCAAACCTTCTTTATCCAAAGCATTGATTTGCTCTATTTTTGCTTTTAGTTTAGGTACAATATCATTACGAATAGGATTGCCTGAGGTTACAATATATTCATTGATTTGTTTGCCAAGCATAAAGATGGCGTTATTTTTCAAACCATCTTCGTCTTTTTCGTTAAGGTCTTCGGCGTGTTTCACTATATTTTGCAAGCATTCAACCATTACGTTGAAAACTTTTCTTTTCACATTCGCCGACTCGCCGATGGCATCCATATTACGCTCAGCCATTGCCAACACTGATTTGGTAATTTCTTGGGTAAATTCACCTTCATAAACAATAATCAGGTTATTGGCAATCATTGTTTTGTGCAACTCATATACATACTTCATACTCATTGTTGGTATTTTAAGAATGATGACTCTATTTTCAAATTTGGTTGTAAGTTAGCTATTTTTCAGAAAACAAAAAATTTTACTATCTAAAATCTAATGCCTATCACAAGAATATCATCTGTTTGCTTTACTTCGTATTTCCTACCATCAAATTTCATCCAGATATTTAATTCTTCTTCTATGGCTTGGTCAATTTTCATCATTGGCGATTTGATGTTGCTTTTGATGATGTCTCGTATACGACGTGGCGAGAACTTACGGTTATCAGGTCCGCCAAATTGGTCAGGTAAGCCATCAGAAAACATCAAAATAAAATCTCCCTTTTTGTATTCTCTCTTATAGTTGGCGAAAGCTCCTCTATTTTTATACTGCCCACCACCAACAGGCATTTTATCACCTTTTACTTCTTCCAAAGCGTCTTCTATATCATTTTTGGATACATCTACATAATAAAGTGGTCTGTGAGCACCCGAATACTCCATTACGGCAGTTTCCAAACTGATTTTGCACAAAGAAACATCCATACCGTCTTTACTTACACTATCTTCTTCCGTTTGTCGGAGGGTACGTACAACTGCTTCATCAAGCAAGTCTAAAACTTCACTTGGAGCAAGATTATCATGAACACTGAAAATATTATTAAGTAGGAAGTAACCAATCAAAGAAATGAGAGCTCCTGGTACGCCGTGACCTGTACAGTCTACTACTGCCGCATACAAGGCTCTTTCTGTTTGGAACATCCAAGGAAAGTCTCCACTTACAATGTCTTTAGGTTTAAACATCACAAAAGAATCAGGGAAGATACTTTGTAAGAGCTGTGTATTAGGTAAAATAGAGGCTTGGATACGTTTGGCATAATTGATGGAATCTCTTACTTTTTTCTCTGATTCTTCTATTTTTAATCGAGCTTCCTCCATCTCTGTAATATCATGCGATACAAGCAAGAAAGTTTCTATATCTCCGGTTTCATCATTTTTTTCGGGGATAACATTCACGTTCATTTTCTTTGTTTTCTGCTCTACAGTTTCAAAGTCTACAGTAGCATCTTGTTTACTACCGCGTCTTTTTACGGCTTCTATAAGTTTGAACCAAGAGTTCAGTACATTTTGCGGCACATAATCCGTGGAAATACTCTTATTTTCAATAAGTTCTTTGTCATGTCCTGTAAGCGACTTAATAGTAGGGTTCACATAAAATACTTTGCCCGTGTCATTCATACGTAAGATAAGGTCGGGAGAGTTTTCGGAAAGAGCTTGCATTTGCGAACGCATCCTTTGCTCTCTTTCTGCTTTCAAACGTTCTGTAATATCTCGGCTGTTGATTACAATACCATTGATGGCAGGGTTATTGATAAGGTTTGTTCCCGTTGCTTCCAACCATATATTATCACCATCTTGAGTGCGATACAAAAATTGGATAGCTGCATGGCTTTCATCAGGGAACTGCAAAAGGTCTTCAAACATTTTTTTGAAACGCTCTTTACCTTGTTCGATATTATCCAAATCACTATTTCCTATCATTTCTGAGGCTTCATAACCCAAGATTCTTTTTATAGACGGAGATACATACGAAATTTTACCGTTTATATCGTAAATTGTAATTACCTCAGAGGCGTTTTCTAAAAGTGATTCTGTTTTCGCTTGCTCGTTTTCTACTTCCTTAACTTTCTCGCTCAGTTCAATGTTGGTTTTGGCTACTTCTTGGTTTTTCATCTCCAACTCTTTGGCACTCTCGCTCAAAATTCTTTGATTCTCTTGTAGGTCTGTTGTTAGCTTTTGTTGTTGTTCCAAAAGTACTCTTCGGTTTTCACTTACCAAGATATTGAAAATAGTACGAGCAATACTATCGCTGATCTGCTGAATGAATTCATTGGCTTGCTCATCAAAGGGGCTGATAGCTGCCAACTCTATCACACCGTAAACCTCTTTGGTATCATTGGTGATAAGTGGCGAAATATGTAAATATTGTGGTTTTTTCTCTCCCAGCAAGCCCGAAGTAATAGATACGTAGTCATCAGGGATTTCTGTGCGTTGTATGATAGATTTTTCTATAGCAGCCTGCCCTACCAAACCTTCTGCATATTTATTTCTAAATATTTTAAATTCTGCATTCAGGTATTTTTTCTTGTTATAGGCATAGCTCGCTATCATTTTTAGGGTATCCACTACTTGTTCCTCATCTCTACGCATTACGTAAAAAGCTCCTTGTATAGCCCCCACTTCTTGTACCACATAGGATATAATTTGCTCGGCAAGTACATCAAGATTATCAGTGGAACGTAAAATATCGTTTATTTTGTTAAGACGCTCACTCACCCAACCTTGTTTGCTACTATTTCTGTAGGACTCCATTAGTTTCTCACGAGCATTGAGCAAAGCGTTTCCAAGCATATCCTTTTCACTAGCGGGTGTATAATCAGTATCAAAAACCTGACTACCAATACTTTGAGCAAAAAAAGCAGTTCTGTTCAAGTTTTCTACCAAGGCGTTCAATCTATTAGTCATCTCACCAATTTCATCTTGCGAATCGGACACTAATACAGGAGGCACTTCTCCTTTTCCAAGCAAATCAATAGTTTTTTGCAAAGAAGCCAAAGGTTTAGTAAGGAATTGAGAAAACAGAACACCAATGATAACAGAAATAATAAGTACAATTAGTCCTGCTAATAGAAACTTGTTTAACAAGGCATTAGCTGGAGCATAAATTTCCGCTTTATCATTTTTAACAACCACACCCCATTCTACTGCGGGTACGAAACGAGAGACTGCCAAATAATCTCGTTCTTCTATGGCACTTCCCTGTTTTTGTTCTTTTTTTATAGCTGATAAAATAATTTGAGCTGTACTTTCATCTTCTTTACTGCCTGCATTATCTAATGGCGAAACTTTTTTTATACCATCTTGAAAAGAATTAAGATATACAATTCTTTTATCTTGCTCTTGTAATAACCAAACTTGCCCTGTTTCTCCCAAACCAACCCTATCAGCGATGAGTTTTTCCACATAAGCCATATCCAACTCATAAATAATCTGCCCTATTAGGGTTCTATCAGCAGTAGCATTTTCTCTGATTGGAGCAGAAACTAAAAAAACAACCTTTTTTTCTTTGCCTAATTGTTGGAGTGTTACCTTACTGAAATAAGTAGTATCTCTACCTCTAATAACCACGGCAGGATCTATGGCGGGCGTTTTGAAGGACTGCCCTCTTACCTGCTCAGGGGTTTCACGTGCTATGTAGATAACATTACCATTTTTATCTAAGATATAAACATTATTTAGCTTATAGGTAAACTGGATAGTAGTAATAGCGTTTTCCAATTCTTCATTAAAGGCTCCCAGTTCTTCTTGTCCAAAAGGATTTTCTATTTGCTCAGGGTTATTTGTTGTATCTATACCAAGTGAATCTTCAGGCAAGGTGAGCTCAGTATCTGGTTTTTTCTTTTCAGTTTTACCCTCTTGCTTTTTCTTCAAGAAATCTCTGATAGGCTTCAAATCTTGCCCTATTTGTATGGCTGTGTTTATCTCACCTATAAAAGTTTTAAGTTTTTGCACTTTGAGGTCAGCTACGCCATTCAAAGATTCCAGATAACGCTCCTCAACTGTACTTTTACTCTGCTCGTAAGCAAAAAAACTTACAGCCAACACAGAAGCCAATACCACGAGAAGTAGCAAAGCTGAGATTTTGACGGCAATTCTAAGTTTTGGAAAGAAACGAAACATAGTAATAGATTTAAAAGCTATAAAGTATTTTCTTGATAATCACTCTTTGGCTCTTCCATTTTAACAGAAAGCAAAGAAGCTACCTCTTGTACAAATTTAATTTGAGCCTCCGTAAAGTTTTTGAAGGCTGCTATCTCAAAAATAGCCACTACATCTTTCTGGTTTTTACTAAAAACAGGAATAATCATCAAACTTTCTGGAGAAGACTGCCCCAAACCCGAAACAACTTGCATATACCCGTCTGGCACAGATTGTAACACTATAAAATTTGCATCTTTAGCTACCTGCCCAACCAAACCCTCGCCTACTTCGTATCTCAGTGTTTTGCTTTCTGATACATAAAAAGCATACCCTACCTCAAAAGCAAAGTATTTTTTAGTGTTTTCGTACTGCAAAGTATAAATGACACCTTGGCAGGCTTCTAAAGCATTACAAACTAACCCCAGCAATTTTTCTAAACGTTCCCTATCTTTATACCCTGCAAAAACTCTATTGATGTCATCAAGAGAAGAGTAAGCTCCTAAATTTTCCCTCGTTTGTTGTACTTCTGGTTTTATATTATCCTCTACCACTTTATAGGCTGCAGTATCCTCCAATAATTGCACACCAGACTTATGAATATTAGTAAGCAGAATAGCTAATAAAGCCAAGAAAAAAGCTACTCCTGCAAAAATAGCTATCTCTGTGATAGCTTTCACCATCACTTTTTTTGCTTTTATATCTATGACGCCCAAATCTTTCACAATTTTTCCCTCAAAACTATAAAAATCGTAAGCCACTTTGACAGCTACCAACACAAAAAGTATCGTAGTGATGATTGCAAAAACTTTGTATATGCCCGACTTCATTGAGTAACTCGCTTTTTTGATGAAAATTATAGAAAATAAACTACAAATACCATAATTTTCTAAAAAAAGTAAAAAATTATGGAATAAAAAAACAAAATTAAAAAAATATGTATGCTTTAATTTTACTTATAGCCTAAAATTTTCAGCATACTGTCGCTATCTTGCTCTGTGGCAAATAGCTGTGTACTAATATTTCCTTTTTTATCTCTATTTACAATAATATGCTTAGGAGCTGGCACCAAACAATGTTGGATACCCCCGTACCCACCTACCGACTCTTGGTAAGCCCCCGTATGAAAAAAGCCCAAATATTGCACATCACCTTCTTCAGCAATAGGCATAAAAACTTCTGACAAATTAGCTTCGGTACTATAATAATCTAAACTATCGCAAGTAAGACCTCCAAGATGCACCTTTTGGTAAGGTTTATCCCAATTATTGATGGGCAAAAGAATAAATTTTTGATTGATACCCCAAGCGTCAGGGAGTTGGGTAATAAAAGAACCGTCTATCATATACCACATTTCTTTATCATTTTGGAGTTTTTTTCCTACAATAGAGTAAATAGCCGCTCCACTTTCTCCCACCGTAAAAGAGCCAAACTCTGTAAAAATATTGGGAACAGGGACATTATTCTTTTGGCAAATCCATTGGATATTTTCTATGATTTGCTCTACCATATACTTATAATCATAACTGAAACTAAGCGAAAGTTGTATAGGAAAGCCCCCACCAATATCTACTGTATCTAACTCTGGGCATATTTTCTTCAACTCGCAATATTTATACATAAACCTGCTTAGCTCGCTCCAATAATAAGCTGTATCTTTTATACCTGTATTGATAAAAAAGTGCAGCATTTTTAGCTTAAACTTTGGATTTTCTTTAATTTTTTCTTTGTACAGAGGAATTATATCGCTATAACGCACTCCCAAACGAGAAGTATAAAACTCAAAATTAGGCTCTTCATCAGCAGCAATACGGATACCCACTTCTATTTCCTCAGCTTTACTGATTTGGTAGGCATCTATTTCTTCCAAATTATCCAGAATAGGTACTATTTTAAAACCATCATTGAGCATTTCATTGATGTATTGCGTGTAGAGGGGTCTTTTATACCCGTTACAAACAATATATTGCTTTTTGGAAAATTTTTTCTTTTTGTAAAGAGCCTTGATGATTGGCAAATCATAAGCAGAAGAGGTCTCTACATGAATATCATTTTTCAGGGCTTCCTCTATAACGAAACTGAAATGAGAAGATTTGGTACAATAACAATAGGTATAAGAGCCTTCATACTTGAATTTTTTGATAGCATTGGCAAAAAGTTCTTTTGAGTACTGTATATGCTCTGTAATTTTGGGTAAATAAGTAATTTTGAGCGGTGTACCGTACTCCTTAATAATATCCATCAAAGGGACACCATTAAACAGTAGCTCATTATGTTTTACTTTGAACTCTGGAGTCGGGAACTCATAGGTTTGTTCTATTAGGTCTATGTAACTTTTCATCGGTTGAAGGAGGCTGTGAATTTTGAAGCGAAATTAGGGAAAAAAAATACTTTTTTTCAAGAATTTTAAATAAAATTTTGTGTAGAATGTTTCTATTTGTTATCTTGCTAAAAATCAATTTAATCTTGGCAAGATGCTATAAACCCTATCAGAAAGTTTTGAAGGCTTTTTTGGGCTTGGTACGCCAAAGAATATGTTTCACCAAAATTACTTTTTATGAAATGTCCAAGAATCATAGAAATCAAATCAGAAATAGGAGCAGGAACACGCGGAGCGAGTTTGGGTATAGATGCTCTTAAAATTGCAAGCCTTAAAAAAAATGACAACTTTTTCTACCATTGCCCTACCTACGAAGTAAGAACTTTTAACGAGAGTCTCTTTGAAAAGACACCCTATCTAAAAGCCAAACGCATTGACTATCTCCTCAAAACGTTACAAAACGTGAGTGATGCTGTATCACAAAGCCTTTTAGCAGAAGATTTCCCCATAATTTTGGCTGGAGACCACTCCACAGCTGCCGGTACTATTGCTGGTATCAAGAAAACAATGCCTAACAAGCGTTTGGGCGTGATTTGGATAGATGCACATGCCGACTTACACTCTCCTTACACTACCCCTTCAGGGAATATGCACGGAATGCCTTTGGCTATGGCTTTGGCAGAAGACAACTTAGATGCAAAAATCAATGATGTAGACGAAAAAACTGAGCAGTATTGGCACTATATCAAGAGTTTGGGAGTAGCCGGAGCAAAACTTCGCAGCTCTGACATCGTATTCATTGCTTTGAGAGATACCGAAGCTCAAGAAGACTATCTCATTGAAAAATATCAGATGCCTATCTATACAGTGGAGCATATCAGAAAAAAAGGTATAAAAGCAAGCGTCCAAGAGATTTTAGAAGATAAACTTAAAGATTGTGATTTACTTTATGTTTCTTTTGATGTGGATAGTTTGGACGAGCATATTTCTGTAGGTACAGGGACACCTGTCGCTGATGGGCTTAGTGTAGAAGAAGCTACACTCATCAATCAGTTACTAATGGAAGATGATAGAATAGTGGCTTGGGAAATGGTAGAAATCAATCCAACCTTAGATAACAAAGGCAATGTAATGGCAGAAACAGCCTTTGATATACTCAAGATTTGTGTAAATTCTCTCAATCAGCAAGTTTCCAAAGAAGCCATTGAGGTTTAATTCACTAATTTTGCACTATACTTCTTACATGTCCCATCAAAACAAGTATTAACTAAACCTATAAAGTTGAATATCTAAAACCTTATAGGTTTTTTTCTGTAGAAAAATAAAATCAAAGATTTTTATACCTTTTTACAGAAAAAATCGTTTTGGGAGAAAGTAAAGTTTTCTTTTGTGAAGTCGTTTTTTTTTCTATCCATTTTTTATTTAGCTGCTATTTTGAGTTTTTCCCAAAATAGTTTGCACCAGATTCGTGCCTACAAAGCAAATGCAGAAATTAGTATTGATGGCAGTTTAGATGAAAGCATCTGGGCAAATAGCCCTGCATTTAGCCGTTTTTATCTCAACTATCCTTATGATAGCTCTTTAGCCAAGTTGCAAACAGAAGTAAAAGTAACTTATGATGAAAATTATTTGTATGTAGCCGCTATATGTTATGAGAAAAAATCAGATTATGTGGTTACTTCCCTAAAAAGAGATTTCTCCAGAGGCAACAACGATTTTTTTGCTGTTTATATAGATACTTTTCAAGACCAAACCAATGGTTTCGCTTTTTCCATCAACCCAATGGGCGTACAACAAGAGGGCTTACTCTCTGATGGTGGTAACGGAGGCGAACAAACAGATTGGGATAATAAGTGGTATTCGGCAGTAAAACAAGAAAGTGATTGGTGGGTAGTAGAAATGGCTATCCCTTTCAAAACCTTGCGTTACAAGAGTAACCAAGATACCTGGAATATCAACTTTGCCCGTGGCAGTCGTACTGCCAACGAAATTTCTTCTTGGGTGCCTGTAAGTAGAAATTTTAGTGTTTCCAACTTAGCCTTTACAGGCAAGCTAAATTTTGAAGAGCCTCTACCCAAACCAAGAGCTAATATCTCTCTTATTCCATACATCACGGGCAATATAAGCCATAATTATATAAATAATGACAAAAATATTGGCTCAAATATCGGGACAGATGCTAAAATCGCTGTCAGCCCCTCACTCAATTTGGATTTAACCTTTAACCCCGATTTTTCGCAGGTAGAAGTAGATAGGCAAGTTACTAACTTAGACCGTTTTGAGATTTTTTTGCCAGAAAGGAGGCAGTTTTTTTTAGAAAATGCCGATTTATTTGCTCGCTTTGGTTTTAGCCGTATAAGACCTTTTTTCTCCAGAAGAATAGGAATAGGCTATGATACCACGTCTAAAACTATCACACAAAACCCTATTTTGTACGGAGCAAGGCTAAGCGGAAAGCTTAATAAAGATTGGCGTATAGGCTTGCTCAATATGCAAACAGGCACACAAAGAGAAAAAGGAATTTTAGGAGAAAACTATACCGTAGCAGCTTTTCAGAGAAGAGTTTTCCAGCGTTCCAATATTGCAGGTATTTTTGTAAACCGACAACAAACCGCTGATTCTCTTCATAACTTTTCGCTGAACAACAACAATTTTAATCGCTTAGTTGGTTTGGACTACAATATTTTCTCAGCAGATAGCAAATGGAATGGTAAAGTTTTTTATCATCAGCAAATAAGCCCAGAAAATAATACTGACCAAGCCGCTCACGCCGCCTATGTAGCCTACAATACACAAAGATGGAATATCGCTTGGAATCACGAGTATGTAGGAAAAAATTACAAAATCAATGATATTGGCTATGTGCAGCGTAATGGTTTGTACCGTTTTGAACCTTTAGCTTACTACAATATTTTTCCGAAAGGGAAAGCCGCTCAGAAAGTAGTAAGGTATCAGATTGGGCAGTATAATAATTTTTATTGGGATAAAAATGTCGATTTAACTGATAGAACTACTGCGTTTACGTTCAATGTATCTTTCCAAAATACAGCTTACTTAGAGTTCTGGGCGAGAAATTCTTATACAAAGCTATTTTTTGACTTTGACCCAAGTGGTACAGACGGTAAAGAACTTGTCTCAGGTAGTGCTTACACCAATAATTGGGTAGAAGGCTTTTTTCGTACTGACGATAGAAAAAAAATCTCTTATGGCTCTTATGTGGGGTATGGCAGCTACTACAACGGGAAACAAATGAATTTGTATAGTTTTCTCAATTATCGTTTTCAACCCTTTGGCTCGCTTACTTTAGAAGCTGACTACTATCAAATCCGTTTGCCTGAAGGCTACAATAGTTCAGATTTGCTTTTACTCAATGCTAATATCAATATCTCTTTTAGCAAAACACTTTTTTTGAGTACTTTCCTGCAATTTAATAACCAAACGGAAAATACAAACCTCAATGCTCGTTTGATATGGCGTTTCAAACCAGTATCAGACTTATTTTTAGTTTATACAGATAATTATACTTCACAAGATTTTCAAATAAAAAGTCGCTTTATTGTCCTAAAGGCGAGTTATTGGATAAATATTTGATTTTTAATCTATTCCCATTTTAAAAAAGCAAAAACGAAAGGCATAGCTATCAGCAAGCCATCAAATCTATCCAGAAAACCGCCGTGTCCGGGTATCAGCGAACCTGAATCCTTAATTTGAAGATTTCTTTTGAGCATAGACTCCACCAAATCGCCATAAGTACCAAAAACCACAATAATCGCTGAGACTCCCAACCACTGCCAAGGAGCCAATACTTTAAAATATAAACTCAAAATAAATGCAACCAATTCTGAAAGAATAAAACCACCTAACAAACCCTCCCAAGTTTTTTTAGGAGAAATTCTCTCGAAAAGTTTATGCTTACCAAAGGACTTCCCTGCAAAGTACGCTCCCGAATCACTTGCCCACAAACAAAATAAAATACCTAATATCACCAAATTTTGGTCTTTCTCAAAACCTATATCATTGATAAACTTAAATGGCAGCCCCACATAAAGAACTCCTAACAAAGTCAAGCCTATATGCTCAAAAGACTTGTTATCATGTTTATCATAAAGTTTTACAATAAAAAATGTAGCTATTACCAGAGGGATAACTATAAAAGAAAGAAGCATAAAATGAGAGAATATGCTAAAACCTGGGGTTTCTATCTTTGGGAAAAAAATATGATGCAAAGTTCTGAAGCTTTCTTGCCCTATCAAGTATAGGAGGCTGGCAAGTCCAATACCTAAAATTTTCATAGGCTTGTACCCCGATTTCTCCAACAAGCCATAAAACTCCCACAAACAAAGCAACATTAAGGCAAAAAACAAGCCCAAAAATGTCCATTTGCTCCAATAAATCGCATTGATGAGCATACCGCCCCCCACAATACCCGCAATAATGCGTTGGGATAAGTTTGATAATTTTTCTAAGCCAAACATAAACATAAATTTATCCTCTACTACAAATATTTTTGTAAGTACAATACTCACATTTTTCTATATCTTGTGTTTTTTCAAAACTTTTATCAGTATCAAGCATTTCTGTTAGTACTTCTCTAAGCCAATTTTCTGTTTTTTGTTTGAAAATATCTTTGTCTTGAAATTTTTCACTCAATGTACTTTTTAGAAAATTCTCTTTCAGGTTACGTAAAGAGTAAAAACCTGCTTCAATAGGTGTATTTTGTAAATGTTGCCAATCAGGGTTGTTTTTCAGATTACTCATTGCCAAATACGTATAAATCCATATTTGACGAAGTTTATCCAAATCACTTTTGGTAGCGATATTTTCTATATTTTCATCACTGAGCTTTAAATGGTCAGCTTCTACTTTCCCTGTTTTGTAGTCAATTATTCTCAATACGCCCCCCAATTTATCTACTCTATCCACAACACCTCTCAATTTTAGCGGAATTTTTTCGCCTTGTATCTCCAAAACCAACTCTACAGCATTTATTTTAAGCAACTCATTTTTATTTTCTAAACTTAAAATTTCAAAAATCTTATCAGAAAGTTCCTCACTCTCAAGCTCTTGCATTTGCTGCTCCAAAAACTCTTTTATGTAATAGATAGCTGCTTCTTTGGCAATCAAAGTACTTCCTATCATACGCTCATTAAGGTGTTTAGCTTCTTCTTGGAAGACTTTTTCTACCCTGTTTTTGATATTAGGTATTTGTTTTTGGAGTTCATTTAGCCCAATTTTAAAATTTTCGGAAGCCTCAAAGAATAAATCTTCCAACACTTTATGTATAATTTTTCCAAAAATATCAGCTTCTATCTCTTCATTTACCTCTTCGGCTTCTTGTATGCGGGCAATATAACTAAAATAAAACTTTAAAGAGCAAGTGATAAAGGTATTGAGAGCCGAAGGCGAAAGATTTTCTTCTAATTTTTTCTTGATAAGTGTTAAGATTTCTTCACTTTTAACAATATGTAGCTCCAAATCCTCTTTGATAATTGGGCTGGGAAATTGAGCTACCATTTTTTTGACACTGATTTTCTCATTTTTCAGGGCTATATCTTGTTCTAACTGTAAGGCGTAACGGCTCACCTCATTACTTCCTGAGCCTGCTTGCGATTTGGAGGCGTTGTATACCAAAACCAAGCGTTTGGCTCTTTGCAGAAGCCTATAAAAATGATAACTCTGTATAGCCTCAAAATCATCGCTGGTAGGCAAGCCAAACTCGCGAGCTATATCAATAGGAATCAGCGATTGCAGCCTTTTCACTTGTGGAAAACTTCCCTCGTTTGCTCCCAAAATTATTACCTGGTCAAAATCTAAGGTACGTGTTTCGAGTAACCCCATTATTTGTAACAAACTGTTTTCTTTACTATCAAAAGGTATTCTTTCTTCATTTACTAATTGTAAAAATAAGTTTTTGAAGGTTCTAAAATCCAATACATACTCTTTACGCGAAAGAAAATATCTCAACTTTTTGAATAAATGCTTAAATTTATCAAGATAAAAAAACTCTAAAGAATCTGCTTCTTTCTGGTAACTTTGCTCAAAAAAGGATAGCAAACGTAGCATTTTTTTTGCGATAGCATCTATTTTTTGAGTATCCCAAGTACCAAAAAGTAGCTCCATAGGTTTCTGCCAAGCCTCATAAAACGAGCGAAGTTGCTCAGAAATATGCTCTTGCCCTTCCATTGCTATCATACTTTTGGGCAAATTACGCAATCTTCCAAGTTTTACGAAAGGCTTACTTTCCTTAATAATGAATTGTACGGCTTTTCTGGTAAAACTATGCTCTTCAGAAAGCCCCAAAGCCTGCAAGGTGAGCCGTTCATACTTTCGAATGAAAGGGTGATTCAAAATTTTAAAAATATCTTTGTGATAAATCTCAGCAGTAAGTTTTTGTTCTAAGATGCCCGTTTCATCATTAGTATATGTTTTCCATTCGCTACGTTTATTTTGTTGCAAATCAAATAAACCTGTAAATAAGCTAAACAAGGTAGAGTTTTGCAGGCTCAAGCCCATTGTTATATTGTAGCCTTTGAAATGTTTTTGCTCATCAAGCGTATGAAGCAAGGAAAAAAGGAGATTTTCATCAGGCAATACAACGGCAGTTCGTTTGTTATGCTCCCATGTTTCAAGTATCTTCTGGCTTACCTGTGCTTGCAAAGCCAAACCGCTACAAGCTATTATTTCTATTTGCTTGGAGCTATGTAGCAGCTTCTTTTCTTGCCAAAGCCATTTTCCCCATTTTTTTTTATATTTCTTCAAAAACTTTCCCGCAGGGTTTTCGCCTTCGTGTTCCATATAAAAATCATCTGTATCCCAAAGAAGCGTAGCTTTATTTTTGTGTAAAAGTTGCTCCACGATATACTCTTCGCTTTTGCTAAAGGCATTGAAACCTATCCAGATAAATTGCTCAAAAGGGCTATCTAAAAGTTTTTTTTCTAAGTTCTCTGCCAAGTGTCTATACATCATTCCTGCATACGCTATTCCTTTTTTCTGTAAAAATTCTTTAAATTTTTCATAGACCTCAAAAAGTTTATCCCAAAACTCAAAGTAATACTTTAGCTTATCTTGGCTTTGTTGTTTTCGGTACTCTGTCAAATCCCATTGTTTAATTCGCTCTATATCAGCCAAATTTTTGAATAACAAAGAGGCTTTGGCTAAGTTTTGGTCTATGCTGTTATAGTCTTTGAGCAACGTAGGCAACCAAGATAAAAGATTATCTTGGTTATTCTTTTCTTTAATAATTTCGCGAGCTATTTTTTGTAAAATCAGTAATAACTCTATGTTATCCGCCTTTTTTAATCCTGAAAAATGTTTGATAAAATCATCTATGGCAAAAATAACGGGGCTTATCCCATTTTTTTTTAGAAAAATCTTTTTTAAAGCCCTCATACTCCTACGCGAAGGAACAAGCAAGCAAACTTTTTCCAAATTGTCAAAATTAAGTAAGATATGTTGGTATGCTTTCAGAAGGAAAGGAGTCATAGAAAGTGCGTAAAAATTTAATTTGCCCAAATTTAATAATTTTATCACAAAGCATTTGTCAAACTTCATCAAAATATAGTATTTTGCAAAAAAAAAGCATTTTTTTTATGAAAAAAATTTTAATAACAGGCGGAGCTGGATTTATAGGCTCTCATGTAGTACGTTTATTTGTAAAAAAATACCCTGATTATCAGATTTTTAATTTGGATAAACTTACCTATGCTGGTAATTTAGAAAATTTAAAGGATATAGAAAACCACTCTAATTATCATTTTATCAAAGCCGATATTGTAGAAGCAAGCAGCGTTGAGTCCCTTTTTGAGCGTTATGCTTTTACTGATGTTATTCATTTAGCTGCTGAGTCTCACGTGGATAGGTCTATTTTAGACCCTTTGGCATTCGTTTTTACCAATGTGATAGGTACGGTAAATTTACTGAATGCTGCCAAAAATGCTTGGAAAAATGATTTTTCAAACCATTTATTCTATCATGTTTCAACTGACGAAGTGTATGGCTCCCTACATCAGCCTGATGACTTTTTTGTAGAAACTACCCCTTATGACCCTCAATCGCCTTATTCTGCCTCTAAAGCAAGCTCCGACCACTTTGTACGAGCTTATCACAATACCTATAAAATGCCTGTGGTAATTTCTAATTGTTCCAACAACTATGGACCTAATCAGTTTCCAGAAAAACTTATCCCTTTATTCATTCATAACATACAACAAAACAAGCCTTTACCTGTGTACGGAAAAGGGGAAAACGTCAGAGATTGGTTATATGTATTAGACCACGCCACTGCCATAGATAGTGTATTTCATAATGGAAAAACTGGAGAAACCTATAATATTGGAGGATTCAATGAGTGGAAAAACATAGATTTGATTTATTTGCTTTGTAAAATAATGGACAAAAAGTTACAGCGACCTGAAGGATCTTCTGAAAAACTTATCAGTTTTGTAACTGATAGAGCCGGGCACGATCTCCGTTATGCTATTGATGCCTCAAAAATAATGAAAGATTTGGGTTGGCAACCAAGCCTACAATTTGAGGAAGGTTTAGAAAAAACCGTAGATTGGTACTTGCAAAACCAAGAATGGCTACAAAAAGTAACTTCCGGAGCTTATCAGAGCTACTACGAACAACAATATCAGCAAAGATAATCTGCAACAGATACTCATTTAATGGGAAAATTCAATAAAATATTTGAGAAAAATCAGTGCTTTCCTCAAAGTTTTTTTTAAACTTGAGGAAGTTTTTTAACCCTCAAAACCTAACTTTGATATGCAAATTTTAGTGATTAACTGCGGCAGCTCTTCTGTAAAAGCAGAAGTAATAGACCTAAGCACACAAAAAAGAGTGGCAGTAATGAGTATAGATAGAATTTCGGAAGCAGAGCCCAAACTTAAATTCTCTGGCAGCCCTGATGTACTTAATTGCCCCGCCAGCGGACACGAACAAACACTTTCTTATGCTTTACCTTTGCTTATAGAGAAGATTGATGTGAGCTTATTGAGAGGTGTAGGACATAGAGTAGCTCACGGGGGACAAATTTTTGATGAGCCTACTGTCGTAACAGAAGAAGTAGAAAAGCAAATAGAAGAACTATGCAGTCTGGCACCTTTACACAACCCTATCAATCTATTGGGTATTCGCATTGCAAGAAAATTTTTCCCCGATTTACCCCAAATAGCCGTCTTTGATACCGCTTTTCACAGAACCATTCCCGCTAAAGCAAAAAATTATGCTTTGCCCAAAAATCTTATTCAAAAATACCAAATAGAACGCTATGGCTTTCATGGTACAAGCCACCAATTTGTAGCCAACCAAGCCGCCAAATATCTGGGCGTAAGCACAAACGAGTTACGCATTATTTCTTGTCACTTGGGCAATGGAGCAAGCGTAGCAGCCATTGAGTACGGGCAATCTGTAGAAACAAGTATGGGAATGACCCCCTTGGAGGGTTTAGTAATGGGAACAAGAAGCGGGGATGTAGACCCTGGTATTCTGATGTATTTGATGGAGAAAGAAGGACTTTCTTGGAAGGAGATAAATGATATGCTCAACAAAGAAAGCGGGCTGAAAGGGATTGCTGGTACGAATGATATGCGTGATTTGGACGAAAGAGCCGCAGATGGCGATGTAGATGCTCAGTTAGCCATTGAAATGTTTGTACACAGACTTAGAAAATATATCGGGGCTTATGCGGCTGTAATGGGCGGAGCAGATGTGATTTTATTTACAGGTGGTATAGGTGAAAATAGTACATCTTTGAGACATAAAATCGCTCAAAAGTTAAGTTATATGAGGGCTATTGTAGATGATAACAAAAACAAAATGCTCAAATTTGTGGGAGTAGAAGATGTAGAAGAAATATCAGCCAATAATAGTCTTTGTAAAATATTAGTCGTAAAAACTGACGAGCAATTAGCGATTGCAGAACAAAGTGCAAGACTCATTAGAGCAGACAAACTCAAAAACCAAGGACCTCGCAGCATCCCTATCGCTGTATCGGCTCGCCACGTACACCTTACCCAAGAAAGTGTAGAAAAGCTTTTTGGAGCAGGCTATCAACTGAAACCTTACAAACCACTCTCTCAGCCAGGTCAGTATGCTTGCGAAGAAACCCTTACCTTGGTCGGACCAAAAAATAAAATAGAGAAAGTAAGAATTTTGGGACCTACACGCTCCAAAGACCAAGTAGAAATCTCCCGAACAGATGAGTTCTTCTTAGGAATAGATGCTCCGATTAGAGAGTCTGGACACGTAGAGAACTCGCCAGGGCTTACACTCATAGGAACTAATGGAAAGTTAGAGCTTAAAGAGGGCGTTATTTGTGCATGGAGGCATATCCACATGCATCCTGATGATGCTGAATATTTTGGCGTAAAAGACAAAGATATTGTTGATATTCGTGTGGAAAATCAGGAAAGAGGGCTTACTTTTGGTAATGTACTCATCCGTGTTTCTGATAAATTCAAGTTGGAAATGCACATTGATACAGATGAAGCCAACGCAGCAGAACTCAATCAAGGGGCAGAAGGCTCTCTGATAGAAACAGGAGCTGGAGCTTTACTTACCAAGAAAAAAATCAACTAAACTGACTAGTTTTCTAAGGAGTTCGCTTTGCTTGGTCTCAGCGAACTCTTTTAATTTTTACTATTTTTATTTATCAAATGTCTGCCTCCACCACAAAACTTTTTCTTGTTCCTACCCCTATTGGTAATTTGGAAGATATAACGCTTAGAGCCTTGCGAATACTTAAAGAAGTGGACTGTATTTTGGCTGAGGATACGCGTAATGCGGGATTTTTGCTAAAACACTACCAAATTCAAAAATCTTTAGAAAGTTATCATAATTTCAATGAGCATCAAAATTTGGAGAAGCTCATCAAGCGAATGCAGAAAGGAGAGGTTTTTGCTTTGGTATCAGATGCTGGTACACCCGCCATTTCTGACCCTGGCTTTTTATTAGTAAGGGCTGCTTTAGAGCATAACTTACAAGTGGAGTGCCTGCCTGGAGCAACCGCCTTCGTTCCAGCTTTGGTGAAATCGGGCTTGCCCACCGAAAAATTTGTTTTTGAGGGCTTTTTACCTCATAAAAAAGGGCGTAAAACAAGACTTGAACTTCTCTCACAAGAGTACAGAACAATTATTTTCTACGAATCTCCTTATCGCCTACTCAAAACTTTAGAGCAACTTATTGCTTACTTCGGAGAAAATCGCCTTTGCTCTGTATCTCGCGAACTGACTAAACTTTATGAAGAAACCTTTAACGGAACGCTTGCTGAAGCTTTTTCCTACTTTCATAAAAAGGGTGTAAAAGGAGAAATTGTACTGCTTGTGGCTGGAAATAATGGTGAAGAGATGCCCACTGATGAAAAAGATACCTAAATCTGAATTTAAAGAAATTACCGAAAATATACAGTTTATTAAGACTTCGAAACATTGGCTGTACCTTATTTTTGATAATGAACAGCAAAGAAAAAAGAAAGAATTTGAAAAACTTACATTGATACCTGAATACTAATAAAGTCCTACCGCCATCAGTTTTTTTACAAAATCCAAATTTTGAGTATTCTACTAAATAAATATAGAGATACTTTTTTGCTAATAAAATTTACCCTACAAAGGCGGAAATATGCATAATACATTGTTACAGAGACGGGTGAGTAAAAAAAGTTCTTTATTCATATTGTCCATAAACAATAAAACCTTACATTTGACGTATCAATTCACTACATTTTTGCTGTGTCAGAGATGATACCATAGCCTACATGTTTTGTGTGAGGTAACAAAACCTCAGATAATAGAAAATACGGCTATAATAAAAAACAACTACTTTTATTTCTATTAAGTACATAATGTTATACCTTATCTTCAATCTATATGAAACTTATTCCTATTCTATCGTTTTTATTATTGATAAATCTGTATGCTAAAGCTCAAAATACTGGGGTTCAGTGGTCTGGTAGTACGGCTTCTACAGGTGGTACTACT
Organism: Thermonemataceae bacterium; assembly: GCA_033762275.1. Lineage (GTDB taxonomy): Bacteria > Bacteroidota > Bacteroidia > Cytophagales > Thermonemataceae > Raineya. The sequence goes on from JANRLU010000229.1 coordinate 25,770, forward strand.
ACGATAGCCCGCAAAACGCATGTAAACTCAACAACAGGTACCATTTATACGGTAGGGAATTTTCTTGGAACAAACCCTACAGATTTTAACCCAGGAGCGGGCACATTCAACCTTGTCCCGTCGGGTGGAACAGATGCTTTTGTACAAGTACTAAATAGTGATGGCACATTTGACAATGCTTTTAAGTTCGGTGGGGCAACACTCTCAGACGACTGTATTGCTTATAGTGTAACCACCAGTAATTTAGGTACAGAAATTTATGTTGTAGGAGGCTTTTCAGGTACTGTGGACTTTGACCCAGGTGCACCTATTCAAAATCTCACTTCTGCTGGTGACTATGATATTTTTATTGCAAAATTAAACAATACAGGTAGTCTGATATGGGCAATAAGACTTGGAGATACAAGCATTGATGAAGCCAAAGATATCACAATAGATAACTCAGATAATATTTATATTGCAGGGAAATTCTCAGGTGCAGTAGATTTTGATCCGGGAGCAGGAGTATATAATCAAACATCTCTTGGTACTTCTGATGGCTTTGTTTTAAAATTAAATGGGTCAAGTGGTTTTATTGGAGCAAATCAGGCAGGTTCTTCTTCATTAGCTACAGGAGAAGGATTGAATAGTATCTCCATCAATCCTACAGGAGCAAATGTATTGGTTACGGGAGAGTATTTGAGTGCATCAGCAGATTCTGAAATTATTGTTTGGTATTTGGACAATCTACTTATTACCGTTTATCAGCACATTATTGGAGACACAATGAACGACGTTGGGATTATAGCCAAACTTGACCCAAGTACTGAAGAGGCATATATTGGTGGAGAATTCACAAATACGGTAGATTTTGACCCTTCTGCAAGTGTTACCAATCTCATTTCAGCAGGTAATACTGATGGGTTCATTGTAAAGTTTGACAATACAGGAGGCTTTATATGGGCATTACGCATGGGAGGTGCCACAGGTTTTGAAACAGTAACAGGCTTAGATATAACCTCCTCAGGTGAATTACTCGCATTAGGTACGTTTTCAGGTATTTCTGATTTTCCAGCTAAAGGTAGCCAACCTGCAGTCTTGACTAATATAGGCGTTTATGATGCTTTTTTTGGAGAAGTATCACCTAGCGAAGGAGTTTTTAATTGGATAAAACAATTGCCAGCAGGAGCAGGAGCTTCTGTTACGCCTACATCTATCATCTCCTCTGCAACAAACATTCAGGTAGCGGGTTACTATGATACGACCTTAGATGTAGACCCTGAACCCTCCGCAACAACGCTCACAGCTGGAGGCGGAGGTGATGGCTTTATTGTGAGATATTGCCCAGTTGCTATATTTTCTCCCTCCGAAATCCCTCAAGCCTCTAAAGATGTGCCCTACACTGCCAATATTTCAGTAACAGGTTTTACCACTCCTACATGGAGTCTCATTGGTACTTTACCAACCGGTTTTACATTGAACCCTGCCACAGGTGTAATCAGTGGTACTGCTACTTCTGATTTTGGCTCTGTAGTTTTTGGTGTCCAAGCTACCGAAGGAGGTTGTAGTGTGTCTAAAGAATATCGTCTTACCTATAAGAAATTTACGTTTAACAATTCTGTTTCAGAAGAATTTCCCCAAGATATTGATTTTGCCAAGAGTATGGTTGCTGGGGATTTTAGCAAAGATGGTGTGTTAGATTTAGTCTTTGCGAGTCGATCCGCAGAGATATGTTCCAAATCAGGTAACGAAGATAATACTTTCGCCAACTCTTCTTTGATTACTTCCGTTGGTGCCAGAGGTGTAGCAGCTTTTGATATCAATAAGGACGGACTACTTGATTTAGTAACAGTAAATGCTGGTACAAATCCTACTATTTCTTATTTTAATGGGGTGCTTACAGCTCCTTATCTAACTACTACACAAACGGATATAAGTTTAGGAGGAGCACCTTTATTGTCATTTTTATATGATTTGGATATAGTATTGGCTGATATAGATAATGATGGAGATATGGATGCAACTACAGCTGGACATCATAGTTATTCAGGCACTCAATACACGCTTTCTTTAAGAGTTTTACTATTTGATAGCGGCACTAATACCTTTGGCTCCCCTATTTTTTCTGATCTTATCGTAAGCTCTACTACAACGCCTAATACCATTCGATTAGATGCAGGAGATTTAAACAATGATGGCTTTGCTGATATAGTTGTAATGGCTTCCAATAATGGTGGAGCAACCGTTGAGCCTACAATTTTTAGAAATGATGCAGGAATAAGTTTCACGCCTGGTATCATCACCTTGCCAATCGGTAACTATAATTATTTAAGAGATATTGCTATAGCAGATTTTAATAATGATAATATTAAAGATGTTGTTGTTATTGGTACTCCTGCCACAAACAAAAGCCAAGATGTTTTCCATTATTATCGTAATAATAATGGCTCGCCAGGTACATTCTTTGCCCCGACTACTATAACAACTTCTAATCCAAATAGATTTTACCAAATAGCCCTTGGCGATTTTGATAATAACGACGCCATTGACGTAGCTCTTTCTGCTAAAAGAGAAGGAACTATCTATCCTGCCATTGTGCCGAGCGAAGGCAGATTAGCCATTTTAAGAAATGACCCTCCTGGTACGTTTTTCTTAGATACTTACGATAATACGTCTTCAATTAATGTTCTTCCCATTACTACAGGTGATTTCAATAGAGATGGTTTGTTAGATATTGCTGTTGCAGACTCTACTCTTTCTAATGAATTGCGAATATTCTATAATCAGACTATCAGTACAGTAGCTACTCCAGAAGCTAATAATGCTTTGCGTTTGAGAAGTGCTTTCTCCGAAACGGGTAGTACAGGAGAACCTCTCGTAACACAAACCACAAGCTTCACGGTGGAAGGTTGGGTAAAATTAAGCCAAGCAGCAAGTAACCAGTCAGTTTTCTACAACGGACAATTCGCAGCCAACGGCTTTGGTATATTTGTGCCTGCCGGAACTCGTGAAATAAATATTATTTCTCATTTAGGTGGTGTTGCAACTACTGTTTCGGCTAATATTGGAGCAGGAGACGATTTTTCAGATGGGCAATGGAATCATTTTGCTTTGGGAAGAAATGCTTCTGGTGATTGGTTTTTTCACTGGAATGGTAATAACAATACACTTACAGGTGTAACACATAATTTTACAGCTGCTACTACCAATACTTTTTTTGGTAGCATTGATGGTTCAGCAGGACTTCTTAGTGATGGAGCTTTGGACGAATTCCGTTTTTGGAGCGATACACTTGCTCTAAAAGATATTCAAGAATGGATGAATATAAAAGCTAATAAAGACCATCCACAAGCTGTAAGCATCATAGCTCATTATAGCTTTAATACAAAAGCTGAAGCGGGTGCCTTCTTTGCTTATGATGGAGCATATAAAATTTATCCACCTGCAAAAAGAAAGAATATAACTTTTTCTCTTAATGACCCCGCTACCTCTGATATAAACTGGATAACAGATATTCCTCCTATTACCAATTTTGGTTCTTCTAAAACGATGAATGTCAATGCAGGTAACCAAGCCAGCATTATAGATTATGATGCCCAAACAGGAATTCAATTACTATTCAACTCTACAGTTTTTCCATCTGGAGATATTGTAGTTACGAGGTCTTTAGAGTATCCAACAGATTTCCCTGCAACTGATGGAGTTCCCAAAGTTTACTGGACTATTCGTAATTATGGCACGCCAAAATTGTTTGACCCAATGGATATGCTACGCATCAGGCTTACACAAACCCAATGCGATAGTGCTAAAATAAATCCAATACCTTTACCTACAGCCAGTAATTTTATGAATTATTATATCTACAAAAGGAGCGATAATTCGGCATCTGTTACGGATTGGGTATTGATAGGACCAGCTAACGAATTTGGCTCTCTTAGAGCGAGAAGACCTGGTAGTACGGTAAGCGAATTTGGGCGTGTGCTCAATCCGAACGTTCCTAACAATAATCGCCCCATAACCTCATTTAGTCAGATAGCAGTTGTGCATAGTCTTACACCACTTCTTGCTGACCAAATGGAGCTACAAGGTAGAAGAATAAGTATGCATACTAACGAATTGCGTTGGATACATCGCAATCCAATAAGCACAACAGAGATAGAAATAGAAAGAAGCGAAAATGCACGTACTTTTATGAGTATAGGGAAAGTAAAAGCAAAAAGTGCTAATGAGATCTATACTTTTTTAGATAAAAAAGCAGATAAGCCTTATTACTACAGAGTTTCTTATGCAAAAGGAGAATACAAAGATTATAGCAATACTATTTATATAGATATTCCTAACAATAGTTCTAATTTTGGTATAGCTCCCAATCCTCTGGTGCAAGGAGATGAAGTCCAAATTTTAGGTGTAACAGATAGCGGAAAATGGCAAATAAGTAACAGCATTGGCAAAGTTTTACTCAAAACAGATAGTGATGTACTTACTTTTGAAAAAACAATGCGTAATTTTATCAACTCTGCCCCATCAGGAATATACCTGATTACTTATGACAATGGTTTGGAAAAAAGAACAACCAAATTAGTTTTGAGATAGAATACACAAAAAATTTATTAAAAAAATATCAGAATCTTTTGAGTATTGATATTGAATAACAAAGAAGCTATCTTTTTAGGCTATTAAGAAGTTTTTGTTCTTTTTCGTCTCCGAAAGACTCTTTTTGCTGTGGGAGAAGGATTCGAACCTTCATAGAGAGATTAGTTCATTTGCAGAGTAAAAAACTTGGCAAATGAATTTTTTTCTTTACCTCTACCCTCGAGAGAGGAGGGTGTGTCTGCCTATTTCACCACCCCACATTCTAATTTTATAGCACAATTTTAAACAAAACCATCTTTTTATTAAAATATTTCTAATAAAATTTTAGAAAAAATATAATATTTATAATAAAAAGGCAAAACATTGATTTTTTTATAAAAACATAGTGAAAAATTTGGCTTAGATTAACAAAATGACAATCTGAAAAAATCATAAAAAACAGGTTTTTAATAAAAAAAGCCCCAAAGTGATTTCTACTTTGGGGCTTAGCAAGTGGGAGTTATCATCTTTTATTTTACTTCCTCAAACTCTGCATCTGTTACATCATTGGGATTATTGTTGTTATCAGTAGCATTTGTGGAGTTATTGGTATTATCAGGATTGCCAGATTGGTACATTTCTGAAGAGGCTTGTTGCCAGGCGGCGTTCAAACGTTCCAGAGCAACATCAATAGCAGCAACATCTTTATTACTATGAGCCTGACGCAAAGCACCAAGAGCATCTTCTATCGCAGTTTTATTGCCTGCCGAAAGTTTATCTCCATATTCTTTAAGTTGTTTTTCCGTTTGGAAAATCATTGTATCAGCAGCATTTACTTTTTCTATTTTTTCCTTTTCAGCTTTGTCGTTGGCTTCGTTAGCTCTCGCTTCTGCTTTCATTTTTTCTATTTCATCTTTAGAAAGTCCAGATGAAGCCTCTATCCTGATTTTTTGCTCCTTGCCTGTGGCTTGGTCTTTGGCAGTTACATTCAAAATACCATTGGCATCAATATCGAAAATCACTTCTATTTTTGGAATGCCACGAGCGGCAGGCATTATGCCGTCCAAATGGAAACGTCCGATAGTTCTATTATCTCTTGCCAAAGGTCTTTCCCCCTGTAAAACGTGAATTACCACAGATGGCTGATTATCTTCAGCAGTAGAAAACACTTCTGATTTTTTAGCGGGGATAGTTGTATTTGCTTCTATGAGTTTGGTAAATACTCCACCAAGTGTTTCAATACCCAAAGAAAGCGGTGTAACGTCCAATAAGAGTACATCTGTAACCTCTTTATTGAGTACAGCTCCTTGTACGGCTGCCCCTACAGCTACTGCCTCATCAGGGTTTACATTTTTGGAAGGTTTTTTACCAAAGAACTTTTCTACTTCTTCCTGTATTTTAGGTATACGAGTAGAGCCTCCTACCAAAATTACTTCATCAATATCATTTACCGAGATACCTGCCTGCTGAATTGCTAATTTGCAGGGTTCAAGCGTTCTGCGTACCAAATCGTCTACTAATTGCTCAAATTTAGCTTTTGAGAGCGTTCTTACCAAGTGTTGAGGGACGCCATCAATAGGCATAATATAAGGGAGATTGATATCGGTAGAAGGGGAAGAAGAAAGCTCTATTTTAGCTTTTTCAGAGGCTTCTTTAAGACGTTGCAAAGCCATTGGGTCTTTGCGGAGGTCTATGGTAGGATGATCTTTCATAAACTCTTCAGCCAGCCAATCAATGATTTTCTGGTCAAAATCATCTCCTCCCAAATGCACATCACCATTGGTAGATTTCACCTCAAATACACCATCTCCAAGTTCTAAAACAGAGATATCAAAAGTACCACCACCCAAGTCAAATACAGCAATAGTAGCATCTTTATTTCTTTTATCCAGCCCATACGCCAAGGCCGCAGCGGTAGGTTCGTTGATGATACGCTTTACATCAAGCCCAGCGATCATACCTGCTTCTTTAGTGGCTTGTCGTTCTGCATCATTGAAGTAGGCAGGTACGGTAATCACAGCTTCGGTAATAGTAGTACCCAAATAATCTTCGGCTGTAGATTTCATTTTTTGCAAAATCATCGCTGAAATTTCCTGAGGAGTGTACAACCTATCTCCAATGCGTACGCGAGGTGTATCGTTAGCTCCTTGTTCCATTGTATAAGAAACATACTTCATTTCATTTCCAACATCAGAATATTTCTTACCCATAAACCTTTTAACAGACATTACGGTTTTTTTAGGGTTCGTAACCGCTTGCCTTTTGGCTGAGTCTCCTACTTTACGTTCTCCATTATCCAAAAAAGCGACAATAGAAGGGGTTGTACGTCTACCTTCGCTATTGGGTATCACTACTATTTCACTTCCTTCCATTACTGCCACACAAGAGTTGGTAGTTCCTAAGTCGATTCCAATAATTTTTCCCATTGTAAAATATTAAATTTTAGAGTGAATGACAAATTTCATTTAGCTAATTATCAATCTGTATGCCAAGCAAACATAACTGACAAATTGACACGTTTGCTAACATAAAATAAAATTCTATGTTTTTACTAAAAACTTGTCTTTTCTAAAATAATTCTCCATTTTTGTAAAACCTTTACTTTTTAGTATAAATATTACAGCTATGTCAGACAAAAAAAATTTTAAGTTAGATGAGATTGACCGCCTTATTTTGGAGAAGTTGCAGGCAGATGCCCAAATTACCAATGCCCAATTGGCAAAGGAAATAGGTTTGTCGCCAGCTCCCACCTTAGAGCGTGTGAAGAAATTAGAAAATGCAGGTATTATCCAGAGTTATCACGCTGTTCTTGACCCTCAAAGAGTTGGTTTAGGGGTTACTACTTATGTCCAAGTTTCTTTGATAAGCCACAAAAAAAGTGTGATAGAATCTTTTATCAAAAAGATAAATGTGATTGAAAATGTGATTGAATGTCATCACATGACAGGAGCTTCTGATTTTTTACTTAAAATTGTAGCAAAAGATATTCCCGCCTATCAGAAACTAATGTTAGACCAAATCAGTGAAATTGAGGAGATTGAGCAAACACAATCAATGATAGTATTGTCTACCTTCAAACGAAACCCAGTTTTACCTATCAACTCAAA
>JANRLU010000230.1:0-3935 GCA_033762275.1 Thermonemataceae bacterium
CTTGCTCTACTTGACTACCTAATTTGATAGTTTTGAGTTCACCATCTGCTTGTAGCACATAAATTTCTACACTATTTCCTTTGTAAAAGTGCCACATTTCATCTGCTTGGATGCGATGAAAAGCCGAAAACTCCTTGTCGGTTAGTAGAAAGTAAATCCCTGTGCAGTAACAACGCTCGCCTGAGAATCTTTTAGGTAAACTATGTAAGGGTATTGTTTCGGTGGCGCGGTAAGTTTCACGAAAATAACCACCTTCAGGATGTTTTTGGAGTTGTAATTTCTCTATCCAATAATTGGCATTGAGGCTCATATATCAGTCTTTTTGTTCATAAAAAATGGCAAAACAACTTGTTTTGCCATTTTACTTTGCTCCCTCTGCTGGACTTGAACCAGCGACCCTCTGATTAACAGTCAGATGCTCTAACCAGCTGAGCTAAGAAGGAGTGTGCTATTAAAAAGGTGATGCAAAGTAAGTGCTTGGTAACTTAATTTCCAAATTTTTCTACAAGATTTTTTTAAAATTTGTGGTAGCTACTATTTAATTTTCTTTTTCTTGAGCATATAGTTGTTGCTTTTTTCAGCCTTTTGCATCATTTTTATTTCTGTTTCCGATTTTTCTTTAATAGTTTCTATCTCCTTGAAGTATTCTTGGTTAATTTTATACTGTTTGACCAAGGCAGAGTCGGGTTTGACAGTTTTGAAGGCTTTATCCAAAAAAATCGTATTCTCTTTTAAGAGAGATTTTGCCTGCTCATAATCTCTACTATCTACTTTAGCGGTAGCCAATTCAAATTTTTCATTGGCTAAAAACAAAATTTTATGTCGAATTACCTCTTCATTGATGTTTTTAGTTACCAGAGCCGCATCCTCAGTTGGCGTGAGTGTCAAGTTTTGAGATAGTTTTTTTTCTACTGGACTCTCATTTATATCATGGCACGTGAAATTTACTACAAAATCTAATTTCTGGTCAATAGGTTTGGTGAGTTTTAGTCGAAGTACCACCACTTTTTCTTCTTCTGCAAAAATATCGTTAAAATCTATCAGTACTTCATTCCCTTCAGTTTTATAGGCATATCCATAAACTTGCAAAACTTTACAGTAATTTGAGGGGAATTGAATTCTCAATTTCGCCTTTTGTGCTACTACTGAAAGCAAACCTTTCATTTCTTGTCGGAAAATATCAGGAATCTTTTGTGCTTTATCAATGTAATAGTAGTTGCCATGACCATATTCTGCCAGATTGGTCATTAAATCTTCATTAAAACCCAATCCTAAACCAAACGTGGAAAGTGCAATTTTTTCTTCTTGATAATAATCACTTGCTATTTTTTGTAAAGCATCACTGTCTGTTACTCCTTGATTAGCCAAACCATCCGAAAAAAGTAAGACTCTATTGATAAATTGGGATTGAAAAGTAGATTTTACCTGACTATAGCCCTTTCTCATCCCACCACTCAAAAATGTGCTTCCCTCAGGTCTTAATCTGCGAACTATCGCCTTAAGATTTTCTTTGTTATCTACTTTTTGTGATGTGTGTAAAACTCGCACACCACTTTCATACGTTACAAGAGATAGATAATCTTGAGAAGATAAGTTATCGATAGCCATTTCAGCCGCTTTAATTGCAAAATCCAATTTACCTTCTTCTTCCATTGAGCCGCTTTGGTCTATCACTACCGAAACATTCAAAGGTGTTCGAGTAACTTTCCCCTTCATTTTACCTGTCTTAAGTTGTATGGCTAAATATACGTCTTCATCTGTATTTCCTTTCAAAGTATAAGGATTTTCAAGTCCAGCTTTCAATTCTATCTCATCCGTAAAACTTTGGTTTGAAACCAATTTCGCAAGGGTTTGTACAGATTCTTTTTTACTTTCATCTTGTGCAGTATTAGATTGGCAAGCCCATAAGCCTATCACAATCACAATACAGCCAAGAGTAATTTTTGCAAAACTCAGAGAGATAAATAACTTAAGGTTCTTTTTCATTTTTTTGTTTTTTTTGAGATTTAACCATCGTTTTTTTATCAATTGCAGTAGGTCTATTCTTGGTTTGCAATAGTTTCTGTGTATTCAATTGTAGCTCTGTTGGTTTAACCACATCAGATTTAGTTAAACTTTTGGTCTTCAAACTATTAAACTCTATTTTAGCGTCTGTTGTCTTTTCTTCTTCTTTAGGGCTTATTTTAACTAAATCTTTGCTTAAGGGCTTTTCTTTTGGAGGTATTGAGTTTTCTTTTTTCATCATTTGTGATTCAGATTCAAAATTTTGTGTTTTGGAAGCAGGCAAAGAGTTTTCCTCCTCACTTTCTACATTGTTATCTCCTTTAAATCGTTCCAGCTTGACATCATTCACTTCAGCATCCCTTGATGCAATGCGCTGATAGCCAACTTGTAAACTTGGGCTAAAAAGCGATAACATACTCAATAAACACCCTAAAATGAAAATAAAAATTAGTTGATAATCAAGCTTATTGGGCTTATTTTCTCCATTCAATAAATGAGTAATTCTTTGATTTAGAGCTGTTTTTCGCACAGCCATTCCGCTTACCAATTTATATGAAGTCGGCTTTTTCAACCAAGAAGCAACTTCTAAAAGACATTGAGCCAATGCTTTTTGATTCCCTGTAATCTTCACTGCCCAAGCATCGCATAATATTTCTGTATTTGCTTGGAGTTTTCGCCTCAATATGTGATTCAAAGAGTGAAAAAAGAAAATACTTTCCATCCACCCATAAATCTGTAGCCAATAATCATCATAGCGTATGATATGTGCCAATTCGTGGGCTAACATACTTTCAAGGGCTGCTTCGTCTAAAATGTGTGTGGCTTTGCAAGGCAAACAGATTGTCCGCCCAAAAGCGATAGGACTTTCTACATATTCAGACTGCAAAAGCTTAATTCTTATTTTCACAGAGGCTTGTGTGCATAAATTATCCAACATTTGATTGGCTCTTGTATCAATCAACACATTAGCCCTTCGAAGTTTTTGAAAAAAAGACCATCTCAAAACTAAAAACCTGATTATAAGCATCGTAGCAATCAATATCCAACTCATTACTGCTACGAATAGCACCCAATCTATGCTATTAAATTCCTGAGTAACTGGGGATTTTTCTAAGAAGTTTTTTGAGATATATTTACCTTGATTGACAGAACTACTCGCAAGTATGGTGGTTTGAAAGAAACTTAAACCGCTTAGATTTTGCCAAAAAGTAGTAATTATGCCACCAAACAGAGCTGTTTTTAGTGCATAATCTTTGAAATGATGTTTTTTGAAATATTTGAATACTAATAACAAACTGATAAATACAAAAAATAATACACTGTGAAGCGTATAAGTGATTAGCCAGCAAGCTGTTGTCAAATACCAACTATCTGCTATTTGCCCATAATTACTCATCTTTTACTCCTTTCTGTTGATGTGCTTGAGAAAGAATTTTTTGGAGTTCTTCTATTTCGTTAGAGTCAAACTCTGATTCGTTTAAGAGGTGATTGACCAACGTAGAAGTCTTACCTTGAAACAATTGGTTTATCAAACCAGACAACATTGTTCTGCGAGTTTCGATTTCGGTAACAAGAGCTTCATAAATGAATTTCTTGCCTTCTGCTCTATGCTTTACAGCCCCTTTTTTTTCCAATCGGGATAGAATTGTACCAATAGTTGTTACAGCCAATCCTCTATCCTCTTTCAAAGCTTCTTGTACTTGTGTAACAGTTGCTTCACCCAATTGCCATAAAACGCGCATCACTGCTATTTGTAAATCATCTAATTTTATCTTTTGCATATTACTATTATCTAAATATTTACCTGTTAATCAGGTTATTAAAAAAACATACTACAATTGTAGTTCAATATTACTACACTTGTAGTTGAAAAGCAAATAATTCAGAGATTTTCTTGAAAATATTTCAAAAAAAAAGACAAAGCTATCGCT
>JANRLU010000231.1:0-9237 GCA_033762275.1 Thermonemataceae bacterium
GCCAAACTTGGCTCAGTATAAAGCATTTTTTTAGCCTTAGAAAAAGTCTTAGAGCCACTTCCCTCCACCATATAACAAAAAATAGTAAAAGGAGCACCCGCAAAACCTATAAGAGGAACACGCCCTGCAAGCCCTTGTTTGGTAAGCTGAATTGCTTTCAATACATACCCCAAATCTTCTTCTGGATTTGCTATTTTTAGTTTTTGTATATCTTCTTGATTTTGAATTGTATTTGGAAAAAAAGGTCCTCTTTTTTCTATCATCTCATAAGCTAAGCCCATTGCTTCTGGAATTACCAGAATATCCGAAAAAATAATGGCAGCATCTACGCCCAAAATATCTACTGGCTGGATAGTAACTTCAGCAGCAGCTTCAGGATTTTTGACAAACTCCACAAAACTACTAAATTTTTCGCGAACAGCTCTGTATTCGGGCAATATTCTTCCTGCTTGTCGCATCAGCCATACAGGGATTCGTTCTACTTGTTCGCCTCTGGCTGCTCTTAGTAGTATATCATTTTGAAGCATAGCATTTTAATTATTTTTATGAGAGTAATTTTGGTTATTTTTGCTTTTTTTTAGACAAATGTACAAAAAAATAGAGTTTTTAATATAATTTTAAAAGGAAATTAGAAATCTATTTTTTATAGCTAAATTTTCTCAAGCCAAAAGTCTTTCTATGTTTTTTAATTTGAAAACAAAAAAAATTATATTTTTATTCTCATTTTGGAGTTTATTTCTATTTGCTTGCAAACAAAAAACAGAACCAAAATTATACTTCTACCATTGGAAAAGCCTATTTCATTTGGATAGCACAGAGCGTTTGTATACAGCCAAACTATCACAGCAAAAACTGTATCTTCGCTTTTTTGACGTGGATTATCACCCAGAAAAAGGAGCTATTCCTTTGGGAAACGTAACTTTTGATAGTGTTTCTTTGAAAAAATTTGATAGTTATGTGGCTGTTTGTTTCATTACCAACAAAACCATGCTGAAAATCCCCAGCGACCAAGTAAAACCTTTAGCAGAAAAACTCTGTCAGAAAGTATTTACCAAAGCTAAAAATATGCCTTTAGTGGGAATTCAGTTAGATTGCGATTGGTCAGAGAAATCTCAAAGTAATTTCTTTAGGCTTTGCAAAGAAGTTGGAGATATTTGTAAGAAAAAAAATATAGAACTTTCCGCCACCATTCGCTTACACCAATATAGATATCCAGAAAAAACAGGCATTCCCCCCGTAAAACGAGGCGTTTTGATGCTCTACAATATGGGAGACATTAACGGCTCTGCAACTGAAAACTCTATTTTTGATAGAAAAATATTAGAAAGTTATCTCAAGGAGGCTCCTCCATACCCTATACAACTTGAAGTAGCCCTTCCTATTTTTTCTTGGGCAGTTTTGAAAAGAATGGGAAAAACCACGAATATTTTACAGCAATTAAGGTTTTCGGATATGCAAAGCAACCCTCATCTAAAAAAATTACAAAAAAATCTTTATAGCGTAACAAAAAGTCATTATTTTGGAGGTGAATATCTATACGAAGGCGACTTACTACGTTGGGAAACTATCAACAAAGAAGATTTACAATATATTGCTCAAACAATCGCTACATGCATAAAAGTACGAGAAGTCATTTTTTATCATTTAGATACACAAATACTTAATAATTTTAGTTATGAAGAACTCAAAAATCTGGCTCGTTATTGGCTTTAATCTGTTTTTTTTATTCAATACTTGGCACGTAGAAAGTTGTGGCTACTTTGAAATTGATTGGGAACTCTATCGTTTCTTTAGCCCAGAACAAGCTAATACCCAAAAATTTCGCCCTTTATATTTTTCTTTCAATAGGTTTTATGATGCCAATAGCGTTGAAAAGAACAATGTAGACGAAAATCTGCAAGAATGGCAGAGCTATTTTAAAAACCAAGCCAGTCAGAAAGACTTAGAGTCCTTTATTTACAAATCTAATCAACAAGATTTGGATAAAGTGAGGAGTTATGTGCTGCTGCAAAAACCTTTGGCTGATGCCAAACTCGCCAACAATAGTGCTGTGCAGTATTTGGCAAGCAAAAACAAAGATGCTGAAGCCATAGAGTATATCATTTTCGCTAAAAAATGCGAGAAATATGCCTACCGACCTGACGAATGGTCAGAGCCTGCCGCCAATGCCAAAGAAATGCTTTCAGCTTTCTCCAAAGAGGCGGAAAAACGCTATGGCACAGCAAAAGAACCTTTTATCAAACTCCGCTATGCCTATCAAGCTATTCGTTTGGCTCATTATAGCGAAGACTACAAGGCAACTATTTATCTATACGACAAACTTGTAGAGCCTTTAAAAACTGAAAATGTCATTAAATATTGGGCTTTAGGACATAAAGCAGGTGCTTTGCGTAGCTTAGGACAAAATGCGATGTCGGCTTATCTTTTTGGTATCGTGTTTGAAAAATCTACTGCTAAAAGAGTAAGTGCTTTTCTGAGTTGTAAAGTATTCAGTGATGCCGATTGGGATAAAGCTCTTAGTTACTGCAAAAATAATAAAGAGAAAGCCAATCTTTTTTGTATCAGAGGTATTCAACCGCAAAATATGGTACTTCCCGAAATGATGGCTATCTATAATTTTGACCCTAAATCAGATTATTTGGATATGCTTCTATTAAGAGAAATCAATAAAGTGGAAATGACCTTAATGCCGCTGTTATCAAGCCATTCTGGATTTGAGGGTTATGCTACCTCCGACCAAATTGCTTTGTATAAAGCCTACTTGCCAAAGTTAAAAACCTTCATTTTACAATATCTAAAAAATGCTCCTGCCGAAAAACAAGCTCTTTGGGTAATGGCTTTAGGCTATACCGATTATCTATTAGGTAAGCCCTCCGAAGCTCGTAAATCTTTTGCCTCTATTGATAAAAATAAGCTAAGCACAGAGGGGAGCAAGCAAATGACCGTTTTTGAAACAATGATAGAGTTAATGGAAATCAATGTTTTGGAAAAAGATAACGAAGAAGTTTTATACAAAAAAGTAAGTGCTCTTAATAATTCAGCTCTCAAAAGTTTGATGGTTGCTACTTTTGAGAGGCATTATCTAAGGCAAGGTGAAAAAGCAAAAGCCTATCTCTCTTTTCATATCCTTGCTGATATTAAAGTCGAAAATAAATGGATTGACGAACTACTTGATTTTTCTAAAAAAAGTGATTTAACAAGCTATGAAAAAGAATTACTTGCTAAAATAGATAGTAAAAATGCCTACCAAACCTTGTTAGAAATTAAAGCTACACTGCTGTTTGCTGAGGATAATTTGGACGAAGCTGAAAAACTTTTCAAAGAAGCGGGTATCAACACAAATTTGAAAGGAAAACCTAACAGTGATGAAATTATTGATTGTATAGAATGCCCACGTACTGGCACTTATACTAAATTAGGGCTTATCCAAGAAATCAAAACGCTACAAAAACAAGCCACCAAAGGTTCGGCTGATGCCTATCTGAAATTAGGTAATATTTACTACAATACAACTTTTTTCGGGCATTGCTGGGAAGCCTTAGACTACTATCGTAGTGGTAGTACTTGGACAAGTTATGGTTTTGAAAAAAATACAACAGATAGAAGCATTACAGATTGCTCTAAGGCACAAGAATATTACCAAAAAGCTATGGAGCTTTACGAAAAAAATAAAAACAAAGAAATGGCGGCGAAAGCCTGTTTTTTAGCTGCCAAAGCTGAGCAAAACAATTTGTTTGCAAGTGATGATTTCAGAAAAGATAGGCAAAATACGGGTATGCAGGCTTACTTTAACCCAAAATATAGAACTAATTTTGATGTTTTGAAACAAAAATATAGAAATTCCAATTTTTATAGCAAAGCCATAAAAGAATGCTTTTATATTAGCTTATACAATTAAATTGCCATACGAATATGCTAAGATTTATTCTATCTGTATTATTTTTCTCCATCTTTGGTTGTATAAAACTTACAGCACAAGAAGTGATGGAACTTGGTACAGAAGTTCAGGGAGAGAATGTGAGCCATTTTCTCTATACTTTTGAGGACTCTACGAACAGAATGAGTTTGCAAGAAGTAATTTCACAAACAGACAGTAAATTTAAGCAAGTCAAGACTGACAATCCTAATTTGGGTTTCAAAAAAACATCTATCTGGATAAAATTCCGAGCACGCAACACAGCCAACACCTCCAGATATGTTTTTTTGGAGTTTGATTATCCTCTTTTGGATAAAATGGATATTTACCAGCAAGATGAGAATAATAATTGGGTAAGTGCTGAAAAAACTGTTGGTGATAGAGTGCCTTTTAGCAACAGAAGTATATTTTTCAGAAATATCGTGTTTCCTTTGCAATTCAAAGCTCTTCAAACTAAAACATATCTCATCAGGATAAAAACTGATAGTTCTGTTCAGTTCCCTGCTTACCTCTACGATTTTTCTTCGCTTACCAAGCATATCAGCAAAGTCGATATATTATTTGGGATATTCTACGGTATATTTTTGGTAATGGGCATCTATAACTTTGTACTCTTTTTTGCTATCAAAGATAAAAGTTACTTGTTTTATTTTATTTATATTTTATTTTATAGTTTAGCTCAATCTTCTCTCAACGGGCATTCATTTCAATACGCTTGGCAAAATTCGCTTTGGTGGGCAAATACAGTTATTCCTGTCAGTCTGAATTTAGGGGCAACAGGGGCGGTTGTCTTCCTTATCTATTTTTTGGATACAAAAAAATATCTACCCAGGTTTACTAATATTCTATGGGGAATTGTGTTGTTATTTGGTATTTTCGCTTTGCTAAGTTTCTTTTTGGAGTATGGTGTAGGTGTAAAAATAGGTACTTTAGTAATGATTTTTTTGGGTTTTTTTGAGACGATTATTGGGGGAGTGGTTTTCCGGGCAGGTAATAAATCCGCAGGGTATTTTGTGATTTCTTGGAGTTTATTTCTTTTTGGCATTGTTGTTACGGCACTTGTGGCAATGGGGGCTGTCCCTAACCTGCCACTTTTCAGGGTTGCCGCTCCTCTTGGGGCTGTTTTTCAGGTGATGGGGCTTTCTTTTGCTTTAGCTGATAGAATCAATATTATCAGAAAAGAGAAAGAAAAAGCTCAAGCCGAATCTATTAAGCAAACCCAAGAAAATGCAAGAATAATCCAAGAACAAAATGAAATGCTGGAGAAAAAAGTAGACGAACGAACCAGAGAACTACAGCAAAAACAAGAGGAAATTCTTGTGCAGAACGAAGAACTCCAACAACAAAGAGAGGAGATTATGGCTCAAAGAGATTTTATCTCTGTCAAAAATGGTGAACTTCAAGAACTTAATTTACACATGACACAAAGTATTCAGTATGCAAGTCAAATACAGAGAGCCATTTTGCCTGATGAGGGCATCATTAAGTCCAATGTAAGTGATTTTTTCATACTTTATCTGCCAAGAGATGTTGTTTCAGGTGATTTTTATTGGTACTCCAAAATTGGTAAAAAGCAGTTTTTTGCTGCTGTGGACTGTACAGGACATGGCGTACCTGGAGCCTTTATGAGTATGATTGGCAATGCTCTGCTCAATAAAATCATCAATGAAAATGAAGTATATAGCCCTGCCAAAGTTTTAGAAATGCTCAATGAAGGGGTTATTGAAGCACTCAAACAACGTGAAACCAGTAACAATGATGGAATGGATGTTTGTTTGTGTTGCATAGAGGAGAGAAGTAACGGTCAGTTTTTACTGTCATACGCTGGTGCGAGACGCCCTCTTTATCTTTTCAAAGACAATGAAATTCTGGAACTGAAAGGCTCTAGAAATCATATAGGCGGTAGCAGTATTGGTCTTAATCAAAACCCTTTTGAAGACGCTTATTATGTATTAGATAAAGGAGATGCCGTATATCTATCAACTGACGGGCTTGCTGATAATCCTAACCCTCAAAGAGAAAAATTTGGTTCAGAAAGAATTAAAACATTACTCTTACTTTATGGAAAAAGCACAATGGCACAACAAAGGAAATTTTTGATAGATGAGTTAAAGACTTTTCAGAAAAATACGGCTCAAAGAGACGATATACTATTTATGGGTGTTAGGGTATAAAAATATTTCAAAAAAATCTTGGAATATTAAAATTTTATATTCTTCTTTGTTAAGTAATACTTTTTACGTATGCTATTTTAAAATCATAAAAGACCTGCTTAGCAGGTCTTTTAGTTTATGGATGATAAGATAGTACAGGAATCGCAGTATGCGTAGCCACTTCCTCAGCCACTTGAGTTCTTCTATGCCACAAACGCTCCAACACTCCTCTATAAAAGTCAGTTCCTACGAAAATCAAATCTGCTTGGTTATGTTCGGCGAAATGAATAATACCGTGTGTGGGGTCTATATCTGTATAAGAAGCTATCTCATAATTGCTTAACTTGTTTTCTTGTGCAAAGTCCGTGATACCTTTCTCCATATCTTCTTTATTGATAGTGAAATTAGGGTGATTTACTTTGAGTAGCGTTACTTTCGCTCCTGTAAGTTCTTGCCAATCTTTCAACTCTTGCATAACTTTTTCAGGCTCTTGCTCAAATTCGGAAGCAAAGACAATATGCTTGATATTATCTAAATTAGCCGCATTTTTTAACACACAAACGGTGTGCTTAGTATTTCTAATAACTTTATGAGCATTACTACCCAAATATTTTTTATCTAATTGACTATTTCCGTGAGAGCCAAGGATAATGAGGTCTACATTATCAGAAGCTATTTTTTCGGTGATACTACCATACACAGAACCAACATCTACAGATACCTGTATATCAAGCCCTTCTTCTCTAAAAGGGGCAGCTACTTCCGCCATTTTTTTATGAGCCAATACGTCCATAATGTTCATTATAGCCTGCTCTTCAGAGGTAGCTTGTGTAGCTCCATACATACGTGTATCCTGAAAACCCTCTACAATATGATGCAACAAGATAGTGGCGTTCATTTTTTTTGCTATTTGAGCAGCAAATCTTAGGGCATTCTGCGAACTTTCAGAAAAGTCTACGGGTACGACAATTTTCGGTTTCATAAAATTTCAGTTTTTAATTTTTTCGGACAATTTAAGCAATTTTTCATTAAGTACAAATTTAAACACAAAGTATCTACTTTTTGCATAAAAATATCAAGAAAAGTTATGATTTTCGTTATTTTTTTGTACTTTGTATCGTCTAAAACCAAAAATTCCAAATCCGCAATCTTATGAAAAAAATGCACTATTTATTAGCCTTGATTCTTATCACATTGGCTTCTTTTAGCCAAATTGGTAAGATAGAAAATTCTGTCAAACCAGACGCTGTTGGTAATTTCAAGTTCTCAAGTTTTGAATTTGGTGATGCAGAGCATTACTATTTCACTGATACTCAAGGAAAAACTTGGGAGTTTGGTAGAAATGAATCCAAGATGGATTTTGCCGTAGAAGCTAATGGTACTTTTATAGCCAACAAGAAACTTGTTGGGAAGCGTTTTTCACTTACTTACTCCTTCAAAAAACTTCCTCAATACCAAGACGGACCAATTGTAGATGTATTGGTTATTACAAATGCCAAACAATTATAACAACTTTTTAGGCTACCAAGGAAGGTTATCCATCAGTAGCCTAATTCTTTTAGGGAGCTAAACGCTTGATAAGCCAGTTATTCTCCTCTAATTCATAACAAATTCTATCGTGCATACGATTAGGTCTGCCTTGCCAAAATTCAAAATAGGTAGGAATAACCACGTAGCCGCCCCAATGAGCTGGTTTATGAATAGCTTTCTGCGAAAATTCGTCCAAAAACTTCGCAAATGATTGCTCCAAGAAGGTTTTATCTGTCACCACTCGACTTTGTGGAGACGCCCAAGCCCCAATCTGGCTTTCGTAAGGGCGAGAAAGATAATATTCTGTGCTTCTTTGCTCACTTACTTTCCTGATATAGCCCTCTACCCTCACCTGTCTCTCCAAATCAGCCCAAAAAAAAGTTAGGCTAACAAATTGATTTTCAGCTATATCCTTTGCTTTTCGGCTTTCATAATTTGTATAGAAAACTAAACCTCCCTCAGCTATATCTTTCAACAAAACGACTCTCCCTGAGGGTTTGCCCTCTTTGGAAACAGTTGCTAAAAACATCGCATTGGGCTCTATCACATCTGCTTTGAGTGCTTCCTCAAACCAAAGCTGAAATTGTTTCATGGGCTCTTTATCTACGTCTGTGAGGTCAAGTGCCGCCATTTTGTACTCCTTACGAAGGTCTTGAATTTTTGTCATAAAATTTAAAATTATTCGTTTTGAACTCTAAAAACCAAATTATATAAATCAACCACCACAAAGAAGGAAAACCTCCAACTCCCAACAAAACAAATGTACCAGTATGAAAAGCTAATCCCATCAATAAAATAGGAATTTTTAGTTTGGGATAAAATAAAATAAGTGGAAAACCTATTTCCAATACCATTACAAAGATACTCATAAGCACGCAAATAAGCTCCGAATTTGCCAAAAAAAGCCCTATTGTAGTAGGATGAGCCAATAGATGCGTTTGCATCGTTGCTGGCTCAAACCAATTCAGCCCACCAATGAGCAGTTTTTCTATGCCTGTTTGCAGATATACCATAGCAATCACTACTTGCATCAGCCGCAAAGCCCAAGCATTGGTTTCGTTGGTTTCACTTTTGTTTTTTTCTTGTAATAAAAATAGAAAAATCGTACTTACGTAAGCCCAAGTAGTATAAGTATGATCTATTTTACCAAAACCGTATAAAAAACCTTGTAAAATTAAGAGCAAGATAACAGCAGTGCTCCAAGCCCATACACTGATTTTAGGAACAAAGCTAAGTACAAGTAAAAGATATAAAGCCCCAAAAAGCCAAAAAAGAGTAGTTTCTGAGGGAAAATCAAAAATTTTTAGTAAAAAATAGGGCTCATAAAAAGCACTTGCTTTACCCAGCCGAAGCAGACTTTTGTACCAAGTGAGGCTCTCATAAGCCCAAACCACACTAAGCCATATTTGCAGAAATACAACTTTAGAGCTACTTATAGAGATATTCCAGAATTTCAAGTCTTCCTTTTTAAATAAATAGTGAAGGAAAAGAAGCGAAAAAAAATGTAATAGAGTAAAGCGAAGAAGAACTTGCTCAGCTTTGGTTATAAAAAAATCTAAATCAAAACGATGTTTTTCTGTGAGAAAACGCGGATAAATCTGCTCTATAAGTATTTTGAACCAAGCCTCTACAGCCGTA
>JANRLU010000232.1:0-9722 GCA_033762275.1 Thermonemataceae bacterium
TACAACTTGAAGAGGACGCCAAAAAAAAGGCGACAACATACCAGACCCGAAGCACAGACCTTGCCCTCATTACCAAAACAGTAGAAATCCTTGAAAAGCAAAAAAATGAAAAGAAAGGGTTTTATGAAGGACTATACCAAAATTTACTCTCCAAAATACAAAAAGAGGGTTTTGAAGATGAAAAATCTCTGAAAATAAGCATTTTAGATAGTACTACAGAGAAAAGCTATCAAGATGAAAAAGAGTTTCTGGAAAACGTCTATCAAGAAAAAACAACCATTTTGGATAGCAAAAAGCTGGAACTAACAGCCATACAAACTACAGAGCTTCCCGAAATGAAGGAAATCAAAGAGCAAATAGCTTTCTGGGAAAATAATTTATCTCAAAAACACAAAGAATTAGGGCAAATAGAAGAGCAAATCCATCAGAATGAGTTGTTTGTAGTAAAATACCAAGAAAAACAGAACGAAATTGAAGAGAAAAAAGAGCATTTTTCTTACTTAGAAAAGCTCAACAAAGTGGTTGGCTCTGCTGATGGTAAAGTTTTCGTAAAGTTTGCTCAAGAATTTACCTTAGAAAATTTGGTTAGATTAGCCAACAAGCACCTACAACAATTTAATAAGCGGTATCTCATCAAAACTACACAAAAAGACTTAGGATTGGATATTCTTGATAAAGACCAAGCTGAGATTAGGCGTCCTACCGAAAGCCTTTCAGGTGGCGAACGTTTTTTAGTGAGTTTGGCTTTGGCTTTAGGGCTTTCAGACCTTGCCAGCAAAAACATTCGTATCAAAACTTTGTTTATAGATGAGGGTTTTGGCTCGCTTGACCAACATACTTTAGAAACTGCCCTTGAAGCCCTTGATAATCTTCAAAATACGGGAAAAAGTATCGGTATTATTTCACACGTAGAGCTTATCAAAGAGCGTATCAAACTGCAAATAAGGGTTGAAAAAAGAGGTGGAGGGCGTAGCCATCTTCTTTTACCCCAATAAAATACATTACAACTAATTTTGTAAGCTATCGATTATGCACTTACTAATGCCTTTTCATAGGTGGTTACCATATTACGACCCCGCTACAGATGAAAATAGCCCTTTTTTTGGGAAAGAATACAATTATGACCTTTACTCTGACACGATTTATGGGTATTACATAGACCCTGCTTGGGACTATATGGGCTCCGAAACACTCTATATCAAGCTATTATTTGTAGATTATGAAGAAAATTTTGCCATTATTGAGCTTATTGGCGAATGGAACGATGCTATAGAAAACGATATTATGATTTTTAAAACTAATGTCATCAATCCCTTAATTGATAGCGGCATCAATCAGTTTATGCTTTTAGGAGAGAACGTTTTTAATTTTCATGGCTCTGATGACTGCTACTACGAAGAGTGGTTTGAAGATGTAGAAGATGGTTGGATTACTGCTTTGCAATTTAGAGATTTTGTATACACAGAGTGGCAAAAATATGGATTAGATTCTTATATCAATTTTGGAGGCACTTTAGAAATACTGAATTGGCGAACGCTCTCGCCTCATCAATTTTATGAGCAAGTAAAAAAAATCATTTCTTACAGATTAAACTAAAATAAGTTTGCAAATATTGCGTTTTATTCCTAAATTTATAGCAGCCTAAATGTTTATGTTATGGAACTCAATAAAATTTTGAAAATAGCCGCCGCCATCATTCTTGGCGTTATCTTAGTAACTTTGTTTATGAAAGTAGTCAAATGGATTATTTGGGTTGCTTTGATAGGCGTTGGCTCTTATTTGGCTTACGAACTGCTATTCAATAATAAAAAGCAGGTAAAATAACAATTGAAAATCAGCGAAGCTAAATGATAGAAATAACTTATATTATTATAGGAGCTACGGTAGTAACGAGCCTATTGGCTTGGCAACAGCCTAAGCTCCTCAACCAGTGGATTTTTTATCCTTATGCTATCAGAAAAAATAAAGAGTGGCTCAGATTTCTGACTTCTGGCTTTATCCATAGCGACTATATGCACCTTATTTTTAATATGATTTCCTTATTTTTCTTAGGGAAATATGCAGAGTTTGGCTTTATGGAGCGTTTCGGAGTAGATTCATATATTTTGGTATATGTATTTTTCTACCTTTCAGCAATAATAGTATCTGATATTCCAACTTTTTTCAAACAAAGTAAAAATCCGCATTACAGAGCTTTAGGAGCTTCTGGAGCTGTTTCGGCAGTCGTTTTTGCGACTATTCTTATGGAGCCAGGTATGCGTCTGAGAGTTTTTCCTATTCCTTTTCCTATTCCAGGAGTGGTGTATGCTTTGTTATATATTTTTTATTCTGCTTATATGGCAAAAAATGCTCGCGATAATATCGGGCACGATGCCCATTTGTATGGCTCTTTGTATGGGCTTGCCTTTGTTGGTGTTTTGATGCCTGACAAAATTCTTCAATTTTTACAAAGTCTACAGAATTTAATCCCTTAAAATTAAAATACTTATGCCCAAGATATACGCCCTTCTATTTGCTTTAGGTATAGTTACAGCTTGTAAGAAGTCTGATAATCCCCAACCTACCACCTCGCCCACACTCAATACTACCACTACAATTACTGATAATGCGGGTAACACTTATAGTGTTGGTTATGAGCAGGTTAGCTCCAACAATAAAGACCCTTTTGTTCTCAAGAAAGATGCCAATGGCAATCAGTTATGGAAATATAACCACGAAAGCACAAGTGTAGATGGCACGGCTTATCTTGTTATTTTGGATAACAATGCTCAACCTTGGGTAGTTTTTTCGGTAGATGGTGGCAGTAATGACGCTGATTATATCAGTAAAAAATGGGTGGAAACAAATGCTTTTAGCAATGTTTTTATGAATAGCTATGGTAATGGTGGAGGACCGAAAGTTGCTGTACTTGCTCAATTAGATGCTAATACAGGTAAAATCTTGAAAGGAACTTTCCTCACAGCCCGCAAAGATGATGGAAAAACAAACACGTTTACAATCAAAAGTATAGGTACAAATAATGGAAACATTGCTTTTGAGGCAGAAACAACCGCTTGGCCTTTTAGTACAGGTAGTAGTTATGCCAAAATACCTAACATTACAGATGCAGATAGAATCGATGGCGTTTTTAAAGTGTATTATGAAATTAAAAATGACCTCTCAGAAATTGTGGTAGCTACTCTCAAGAAACCATAAAAACGTTTATTTTCTAAGCAAAACCCACTCTAATGAACTTTTTTGAGCAGGATTTTCTATCAGTAAGTTTTGCCTAACAAGCCTTTCTGGTTCTACACCCAACAAAATCAGTTGCTCACGTATGGCATCTGCTTGTTCTTGCATTTGTGTATCACTTTGCTTCTGATAAAGAAGTATTTTTAATTTCCAATCAGGATGCTGAAATAACATTTGGGCTATCTGGTATATTTTATCCTCCGAGATTTTCAGGTTATTATTTGCTATCTCCATACTTTTTAATAACTCTTTTTCAGTTTCTGAGAGGTTTTTCCTATCTTTAGGAGCAATAATTTCCAAAGGCTCTCTAATAATAACTTTTATTTTTCCCCTTTGTTCTACTCTATTAGCCTCTCCTACCTCTTTTTTTCTAAAATTAGTATCTATTCTAACAAGATTTTCAGTTTTTGTTGTATCTTTTGATAGATTTTTTCTATTCTTTTTGGTTTTTTTAATGATTTTTTCTGAGTTTTTTGATTTCCTTTCAAAAGGCTTTTTCCAAAGCAAACTCAACTCCAAGACACTATTTGTTTGCCCCAAAACGTTTCTATTGGCAAAAGCTAAATCATAACTTACGGAAAACTGATAATTTTTGGTAACAATATCTATACTACTGATAATTTTTTTATTTGTATTGAACCAAATGCCTACTCCTAATTTCGTATCTTTGGAGAAATCACGACGCCCAATAGTTCCCAAACTCAAGTTTTGCTTATTAGCTTGCGAAACATAGCGAAAAGTTGGGTAAAACAGCCATTCGTTATAGCCAAAGGCATTCATTTCGCCAGCTACTTGTAATAACCAAGGAATACGATTTACGTCAGCAAACCAAGTAGTAGTAGGTTTATTGAGAGAGTAAGCGGCTAAACTCAAATAATAGAAAAGCTTATCCTGCTCATCTTCGCCATACCACAAAAAACCCGTATTTACTTGCGGAAAATCTGACTGAAAAGCAGCAAAATTCTCATTGAGCGGTAAGTTTGCATCAAAACCATTGATAGTGTACTGGCTTTCGGAGGTAAGTAAATCGGGGTTTATTCTTCTAAAAAAATAGCCCCCTTGCAAGCCAAAAGCGAGGTGGTCATAATCCGAAAAATCTAAATTATAAGCCAAATTACCTATTAAAGCATTTTGCCTAAGCAGACCTCCTTTCCCTGCGGTTTCTGTAAGAAAAGCCAAGCCGAAACCACCTATCCGCTTATTATTTGCCTCTAGAAAAGGCATCATCAATTCAAACGCCGCTGAAGAAATCCCTTGCCTAACACCTATTTGCTCCCTTCTAAAATTTGTACCCACAAAAATCTGCGATTTGGCAGCTACCCAAGCAGGATTGCTGAACAAAGGGCTTGGCTCGTAATATTGGGAAAAAATAGGCGTCTGGGCTTGTGCTGAAAAAACACAAAAGACACAAAATATCCCAATGATTTTCTTAAAAATCAACATCTTTTCCTAAGTAAGCTACTCGCCTGCTCTGCCTCCTTGTTTTCTTCTAAGCCAATCTATCAATAAGTTAGTAGTAACTTGTACATTCACAGCCCTATCATTTGTGAGTTGATACATTTTTGCCACTGTTTCTTTTTCATCAGCATAAGCCACCCAAATTGTGCCAACAGGTTTCGTTTCAGTAGCCCCGTTAGGTCCTGCAATACCGCTGCTGGCGATACCAATATCAGTTTTAAATAATTTTCGTATATTGCTTGCCATTTCTAATACGGTTTGCTCGCTAACTGCCCCATACTGCTCTAATGTTTCAGGTCTAACTCCCAGAATTTCAGTTTTGATGGAATTGCTATAAGCAACCAATGCTCCCTTCAAAAATTTTGAAGCTCCTTCGTGTTGTGTAAAAGTATGACTAATAAGTCCGCCTGTACAACTTTCAGCAATAGCCAAGGTTTTTTCTTGTTTGATAAGTAGCTTTGCTACCACTTCAGGAAGTTCTTCTTCATCAAAACCGTATACATATTTATCGATTTTTGGCAAAATAGCTTGCATTTGAGCTTCTACCTCTGCTTTTATTTTTTCTTGACTATCCCCAAAACCTGTAAGCCTGAGGCGTACCATACCAAAACTTGGCAAATAAGCCAGCCGAATATGAGGAGGCAAAGCATCTTCCCATTGCTCTATTTCTTTGGCTAAAAACGACTCTCCTATACCAATCGTTTTTATCATTTTATGAAAAATATGAGGTGTCTGGAATGTTTTTTGGATATGCTCTAATACAAAACTTTGCATCAAAAATTTCATTTCGTAAGGAACACCAGGCATAGATACAAATACTTTTTGCCCACGCTCAAACCACATTCCTGGAGCTGTACCTTTTAGGTTTGGAATATAAAGTGCATTAGCTGGCAAATCAGCTTGTTGCCGATTAACTTCTAACATCTCCTTCCCTCTACTCTCAAAAATTTTTGTGATAAATTGCAGTGCTTCTTGGTTACGTACCAAATGTGTGTTGAAAAATTTACAGAGTGTTTTTTTTGTAATGTCATCTTTGGTAGGTCCTAACCCACCTGTGAGTAGGATAACGTCTGCTCTTTGTTCTGCTTCGTGTAGTGCCTCCAAAATATCTTTTTCAGCATCAGCAACCACCGTATGGTGTATCACTCTTACGCCTATTTTATCCAACTCGGCACTCATCCATTGAGCATTTGTATTGGTAATCTGCCCATACAAAATCTCATCGCCTATATTTAGAATTTCAGCCTTAATCATATAAATATTTTTTACGTTTTTTTAGAGATAAAAGCCCCCAGAAACTTGTTTTATTTCCAAAAATCTTTTATATAAAATCTTGGGGTTACTGCTGTTCGTTTTTGAGATTGGGCAACTCTACGGTGAAAGTAGAACCTTTGTATTTTTCTGATTCTACTGTAATACTTCCTCCTATTTTTGCTAAAATATCTTTTACGATAAATAAGCCCAAACCCGAAGCATCACGAGAGTTATCTCCTGCTCTAAAAAACATCTCAAATATTTTATCTTGATATTCAGGCTCGATGCCCTCGCCATTATCTATGACACTAATCACAGCCTTTTCTTCGCCGCTTCGCACTTCTACCCGCAAGAAAGGCTCTCTATCGGTATCTACACTGAAGCGAATAGCATTACGAATCAAATTGTTTAAAATTACTTCTAACCTGTTTTTATCGTTAACAAACTCCGTGCTTTGTTCTACCCAAACTTCTTTTTTTATCTTCGTAAAATTAGGCAGAAACTCATTTTGTTTAATTACATTATCTACAACCACCTGAAAATCAATGTGATTTTTTTCCAATCCTAAGCGTATATTTCCCGAATAATCTACTATATCGTGGATAAAACTATCCATTCTTTTTACGGTATGCTCCTTTAATTGATTGTAATGCTTAATGGTATGTAAATCTTCTTCTATTTTGGTGAGGTTAATCAAACCCAATAGATTAGCAATAGGTCCTCTTAGGTCGTGAGCTGCTCTGTAAATAAATCTATCAAGCTCATAATTAGTCTTTTGTAGGGTGTCGATGAGTTCTTTGTTATACTTTTTTAGTATAGAAAGCTCTAAGGCTGTGTCTATTGTATGTTTGAGTTCTTCGGCTTTCCAAGGCTTTGCTACATATTTGAATATTCTTCCTTTATTGATAGCATCAATGATAGCATCAAAATCGGAGTAGCCTGTAAGTAAAATACGACTCACATCTGGAAATTTATCGTTAATTTTCTCCAAAAACTCAACGCCTGTTACTTTGGGCATTCTTTGGTCAGTAATGACGAGTTGTATGGGAATTTGCGTCATTATATCCATTCCTTCATCAGCTGAAGCCGCTAAGTAGACTTCATAATGCCTTCTAAAAACAGATTTAAAACTTGTCAAATTTTTAGGTTCATCATCAATATAAAGTACAAGTTTGCGTTGAGGAGCGGCTTCTATCATAGCTTTTACGTTTACATTTAGCAAATTTTCATTTTTTTCTGAAAAAAAGCAATTTTTTTGCCCTTTATCTTTGCTATGTACCAACTATTTTCTATTTTTTCAGCCTCTTTGAAGATAAAAAATAAAAGTTTCTATCCACAAGAAGGCTTCTCCAAATCCCTCAAACCCCAATCGGACATACTATCAATAATCGGTAACAAAGTTTGACCATATTCCGAGATTTTATATTCTACTCTTGGTGGAATTTCAGCATAAATAATGCGTTCCAAAATTTTATCTTCTTCCATTTCTCGCAGTTGATTGACCAACATTTGCTTACTGATGTCAGGAATAGCCTTTTGCAACATTGAAAATCGGTTGCAGTCTTTTCGTATCAAATGAATAATGACAGGTTTCCATTTTCCACCAATCTTATTAAGACAATGGGTAACAGGACAATTATTCGGATTAAATTCTTTCGTCTTTCTTTTATTTTTCATTGGTCTATATTTTTAGACTATTATAATATTTATTGACTACTCTATTTATTTGGACAAAGGTAATAAATTTGCACTTGTAATAACAAATAAAAATATAAAATATGGTCACAAAGAAAATCGTAATTGGAGCATTGCTGATAATAGTTTCAGCAATTGGCGTAAAGGCGTTTGCACATTCTCGCCTTTCAAAAGAAGAAAAGGTAAAGCACATTACCGAAAAAATGGCAAAGAAACTTTCGCTTACAGATGAGCAAAAAGCAAAAGTATTTCAAATCAATCTTAATAGAGCCAACGGACACGAAGACGCTTATAAGCAAGGCAGAAAAAAAGAAGTAATCCAAAATGCTGTGGCAAAATGGAGAACCGATTTAAAGAAAGTTTTAACCGCTGAACAAGCACAAAAATTAAAACTCTAATAAAAAAATCACTATAGGATTTTTGCTGTCCTTTTCATAATAGGAACAGTTTATTCACAAATCAAAGATTCGCGAACACAAAAAATCAATAATACAGATAGTGAGCAATCAAAAAAAGTAATAACTAAAAAAAGTAAACAAATGACAACAATTGCAGAAATCAAACAATTTATTCAAGGTGGAGAGTGGACTTCACTTTCCGTAGAACTTCGCCCATTTGAAGACCGTTTAGGAACCGGAAAAATCGAGCCATTTTATGTACAACGCATTTTCAAATACCTGCCAACCGACAAATTTGAAGGTACAATCATTAGTTCAGCCGACCCTTTCGGACAAATGCCATTGGTGAAATTTACCTTCAAAGGACATACTGTTTGGGGTAAAGAACACCAAATTGCAAAAGGTGCATTTGAAATTGATTACATTTTGGACGAAGCATTTGAAGTAACACCTTTGCACCCAATGTTTGCCGACCAATTGAATCAAGCTCCTGTAAAGGGGTTAAACAAATTTGAAGTTAATGTTATGCAAGACATTAAAGGCAAAGAGTTTCCATTGTTTGGCATCAAAGAAGGCGAAACTGTTGGAGATTACGATTTGATTTACATTCACAACAATATGCTGTTTATGGGAAGCAAACACGTTGACGGTCGTGGATTTGACAAACCTGAAAACAGACCAACCAACTTACAAGTTCCATTGGAAAGAAAGTAATTGTATGGCAAAACAAAAACTGAAACCTGTTGTAGATTTCAATAGTTGTGGGGGCAAAAATCCATGTGTGGAGGTTTGCCCTTACAATGTTTTTGAATTAAAACCTATCGAAAAAGAGGATAGAGAAAAGTTGAATATTAAAGGTAAAATCAAGACCTTTTTCAACCAACACAAAGCGTATGTAATGCGTCCTGATGCTTGTGAGAGCTGTGGATATTGTGTTACGGCTTGTCCTGAAAGGGCGATTAAATTGGTGAAAGTGTAATAAAAATAAATAAACTAAACAGTAAAATATGAAAGCAATCATAAGAACCAAAGCAGGCAAAGAATTTTCAACGATGGAAGTTCAACATATAGAAAGTCCTAAAACACAACCAGGCGAATTGAAAGTAAAAATGGTGAGTAGCCGAATCAATCCAGTGGATATGGATTTGATGAAAGGTTTTCCGACTTTAAAATATAAAAACCCACAAATTGGTGGAATAGATGGTGCTGGTGTTATATTAGAAGTTGGACAAAATGTAAAAGATTTCTCTGTGGGAGACAATGTTACTTTTTACCGATTGTTCAGTGACATTGGAACTTGGGCAGAAGAAATTACCATTCCTGCAAACTACTGTGCCAAAATTCCGAGCAACATAGAAGTTAAGGATGCAGGAACAATTGCGTTGCCTTTGCTTACAGCCTATGATAGTTTGACACAACTAAACGCAAAGAAGGGAGAAAAAATCCTCATTCACGGTGTTGGCGGTGGTGTAGGTTTTCAGGCATTGCAAGTAGCCAAACAAATGGGACTTTTTGTAATTGGCACAGGCAGTCAATCGGAAAAAGCGGTTTTGGACAAAGCAGATCTTGACCAATTTATCGACTACAAAACACAAGACTTTTCGCAAGTATTAAAAGTCAAAGAAGTTGATTATGTTTTTGATGTGCTTGGTGATGACGTTCTGAAAAAATCCATTGCTTTACAAC
>JANRLU010000233.1:0-5784 GCA_033762275.1 Thermonemataceae bacterium
GTTCTCTTGGGAAAAACTGCTGCAAACGCTCAATTTTTTCTTCTGCCGAAATATCCTCTAAAAGAGGGAAAAGTTTAGGTTTGAGGTCTTCTGCTAAGAATACATTCAACAACTCAACCGCAAAAACGTGGGCTTCAATAGACTCACTCTCCAAGTTTTCTTTTACCAAACGTACAGATTGAGGTTCGTACATCAAAGAAAGCAAGGTAAAAATACTTTCAAAGTTGTAT
This sequence comes from Thermonemataceae bacterium, assembly GCA_033762275.1. GTDB lineage: Bacteria > Bacteroidota > Bacteroidia > Cytophagales > Thermonemataceae > Raineya. Next base: position 231 of record JANRLU010000233.1, read on the forward strand.
TTTATTTCATCTTCTAAAGACTTTCTCAAATAATAGTTATATTTTTCATCTTTTATTTCTAACAAAGCCGCCATATCCCAAGCTGCATCGCCAATTTCTATCTCAATAATATAATTGATGAGAGCTGTCCTATCCGTACTTACTCTAACTCCATTGTAACTAAAAGCATACAAAACTTGCTCTACGATTTCAGCGTCAGGGAAGTTCACCTTTGCCCACAACAACTCTAAGGCTTTTTCAGAGGCAATACGTCCATAAATTTCCGTAATTCTTCGCATTACCTCTATATCTTGCCCCGATTTGTGAAAAGCTGCTTCTAAATTCGGTAAAACAGCATCTTTGGCTTCCATAAGAGCAGCAGCGGCAGCATTCGCATACATTGGAGAGGCGAGTAAATCAATGAGTATACTCCAAGTCTCAGGTTTTTTTATTTTTCGGGCAGCATGGATAGCATACAACCGAACTTTCATATCTACATCTCTGAGCAACTCCATTAGCAAAAATTCGTTTTTATCACTGACCAAGGCTGGCAATCTTTTTGCTGCCAAAAGCCTATCTTGGGCTTTCTTAGATTTCACAAGTTTGTACAAACTTGCATCATCAAGAGCATCATTTTTGGGGGAAATAAGCCCTTCAGGTGTAATCATCAATTTATCTATCTGCTCCAAAGCATAAGTTTTTACTTCATTTTCCCCTTTTATGCTTATTATTCTTGCTAATTCATCTTCATAAATAGCAGGCTCCAACTTTTCTAAAAGTTTCAATGCAAAAATAGCCCGTTCTGGCACAAAATGATGAGCCTCTTTTTTGAGCATTCTATCTAAGGATTGTTCAAGAATTGCCGAATGTGTATACCCTTGTTGTTTGGATTTTTGGAGGGTATGGCGTAGGGTATCCTTATAGCCTGCATACATTTTGTTGGTAGTAAAAGCCCATAAAAAAGCTATTGGCACTAAAATAATAGAGAAAAGCAAAATGTTGGAAGGATTTATATATTGTACCAAAAGGAGCATAAGCCCTGCAATTAAACCCGCTCCTATCTTAACAACACCATCCATACGACTCATTACGTCCAAACGTACACGAGCATCTATTGGAAAGTAAAAGTATTTGAAAGCGGCATCATCCATAGAATCTTTGAAAGAAGCTGAAAAGAGTTTTCCTAAACTAATGGCTAAGAAAAATAGGACAAAGCCTCCAGAACCATCTGCAAGAGGTTTATAGCCAGAAAAAAACCCAATCAAAACAGCTATCAATGTAAGCGAACCCAATAGCAAAGGATTGATAAGTAAGGCTACCCTTGTACCATACATATCCACAATTTTATCTACTACAAAAATCTGAATAGCCAAGGTAAAAAATATGACAACTCCCTCAAATACAGCAATGAAATTTTGCAAATCCTTCTCGTTGGGATATTGCGTACCTGTTACGTTGAGGTATGAATATTCCATGAATTTATGGGCGATAGTTGCTAGAACCAAGAAAATTATCATCAATCTGATGTACCTATTTTTAGACATTTTTCTGAGCCCATAACGCCCCGTTTGCCCCTCTATCTTTTGCAACTTACCAAAACTAAGACGTGGAGAAATAAGTACCAAAACAAAGTATAAAATGAGAATTAAAGCTCCCATCACGACAGAAACATCTATCAAGTCTTCGGTAGCAGGCACCAAAGATGAAAATATAGGTATCGCAAAAAAAGTAGCTAAAGTAGCTAAACCTTTCCCTATATCCACGCCTCCTACAATTCTTTTTTGTTGTTTTAAGGTAAATATACGAGCAATAGTACCCCAAAAAATTAAGCCAACCAAAGCCTCAAAAGGAGCAAACATTACCAGAGCCACAAAAATAAGTTCTCTTTTTAGCTCCTTATCCACCACCACAGAGAAACCGAATCTGAGTAAACCAGCCAATACAACTACCAATACCAATGTGGTAATAGAGAGCGAGGCAAAAGAAACTTTATTTTGAAGAAATGAGAAAATATAAGTAACAATAATACCAACTACACCTGTCGATATAGTCGCAATAGGTAACCATTTATTTTCGTCCCAATTATTCAAAAATAAAGTAGTAGTAGCTACTCCATACGTGGCTAAGGCTATCCCAATAAAAAAACCAAGAAATAACAAGACTATTACTTGTGTAAACTCGCTTTTTTCTATATTGAGAAGTTTTAAAAGTAATTTCTTCATTTGGTAGTAAAACTCTAAGAAAAATCGTTTAAAAGTATATTTTTTTTTTAAAAATTACAAGGCTAATTTGATATTTTTATGCTTTTGGTAAGTTTCAATAAATATAAGGCTATATATTATACACTTATTTTTGCTTTTTTATTACTTCTGAGGTTAGTTTTCTTTGCAGAAGCCGCCCCTTTTGACTACGACTCTGTAAAAAATTACCAGATTATAGAAGAAATTGCCACAGGGGATTGGCACAATTTTTTTCACCACGCCTCACCTATTCTCTATTTATTTTTCTTGCCTTTCTATTTTATCAATGCTTCCTTTGAGTTTTTAGTTAGTATCAACGCTTTTGTGGGCGTATGGGCGGTGTTTTTATGGAGTAGATTATTGGAAAAAAATCGTATATTTTTTGTATTTTTTTTAGGTATAAGCTTTTCTTTAATCAGTTTTAGTTTGTACTTTTCCATTGAAAACCTAAGCTTACTATCTTTTGCTATACTACTGATAGAGCTAAAAAAAATGCAAAAAAACAGCAATAGTAATAATTTTGTAAAAATAGGTATATGGGCTTCTATTACTTTATTTATCAACTATAAAGCGATTGTTCCTTTATTTTTTATAGGGTTAGTTTTGATTTTTTTGGGTAAAAAAAATACAAAATTTTATACCCATATTTTTATTGGAGCTTTAGGAGTTTTTTTATTACTTACTTTCATTGGCGTTTTAGCAGGCTTGGCTTGGTATCAGTATCCAGCCGTTTTATTTCGTATTTTTGGTGTAGCAGAAAGAATAAACCCGACCAAGTATGAAATAAGCTATTATTTTGCTTACATACTAAAATTTGATGTATTCTTGATATTTCTTTCTTTTTGGGGAGCTGCCTCTATATTCAAAAGGAGTAGTTTAGCAAATAAAATATTCTTAGTAAGCAGTATTGGAACTTTTTTGGTAATGAGCCTGCTTCCAAAAGCTCCAAGAGGCTTAATCTTTTGGCTACCCATTGCCTATCTTCTTACTTTTAATTGGCTATATCAAATAAAATACAAAGGTTTATTTTTTATAATTTTTGTACTTTTTTCAGTTTTTCAATTATATAATTATTATCAATATATTTTACCCTACAAACATAGCCAATATAAAGAAGCTGCAAAATATCTCAAAGAAAAGAAAGTTGAAGTTGTTTTTACTACTTTAAGTATAAATATATATCCTTATCTGAGTAAATCTATACAATTAGTTGTATTAAGAGAAATAAAGGACACCCTATTATTTAAGGATTTTAAAGGAAAAAAGTATTTGTTATATGACACCTATTGCGAAATTTCTAATCATACAGACCTGAAAATTTTGAAGCCTCAGCAAGCTGATACCAGCTTTTTTGAAAAAAGTCTACTTCAACCAATGTTATACTTAGAAAACAGTGAGTACACGGGTTGGGGCTTTGAAGAAAGCCTACAAAAACAAAAAGAAATAAAAGAACAGACGAAACATTTGTATCTGAAATCTTTAAAGTAACTCTTTTCTTAAAAAAAATATTTTTTTATTTTTTCTGAAAATATTTGGAAAGTACAAAAAATGATTTGATATTTGCGGCATAATAATTCATAAAAACAAATGAGATTAGAAAGTAACTATCATCAAAAATCAGAAAAGCTAATGCAAAAACAAACAAGTTTTTGCGGAGTTGGGATTTTTGGTACGCCTTTCGGTCTTTGGAATATAGATAAAGCTATTTTCTTATAGCTCTCAATAACTCAAAATATACCAAAGCCCGAAATGTTTAACAAATTTCGGGCTTTTTATTTTGCCCCTCCTACTCCAGACCAAAAAATAAATTAATTGTCTAACTAAAAAAAATACAATTTTAGTTGGCTACAATAGTATTGTCTAAAAATATTAAACTTACTACTATGATAAAACTATACAACATCGTAGAAAATCAATACAAAGAGCATAGCGTTCCTTCGCAAGCAAACGCTTACAAAATAGGAGCAGAACGTTTAGTCAAAATCTTTTTGAAAAACCCTACCTACAATACGGATTTGGTGTATGCCATCTTGCATTTATATCAAGTTTTTGTAGAGTGGCGTTTGAAAGAAGCCATTAGAACGCTCCATATTGCTCTTTTGGTCGGAGATGAATTTCCTGCTTATCGTCGCTTAGATTTGCTATGGAAAAAATTTGCTGAATTGGCTGAAAAAGCTAATTTGAATACTAATGACGTATCTTTTTTAAAAAGCCAAGAAGTGGTTATGCAGCTATCCGAACTTGAAAAAGCCGCTTTACTCGCTACTTTTGGTCAAATAGATATAGTAATGGAAGTAGACGTTATCGTTTTGGCTCAAACGATGAGCGAAATGGATACGTATCTCAGCACTATTGAAAATAATATAACTATTTTTGGATTACCTAACTCTATAGAACTGCCCCTCAACTCATAAATGTTGGGGGTTTAGTTTCTGATGCTATCCAACAAAGTATTGAATTGTTCCAACTGATTATCAGAGAGTTGCATCAAAGCATCCATTTTTTCGGAATGAGTATCTAATTCGGCAAGTAAATCCAAGCCTTTTTGTGTGATGGAAATATCCACGCTACGGCGATCAGCATCGCAAGTTGTTCTTTTCAGAAGTTCTTTTTTACAGAGTTTTTCCACCACTCGCGAGGCATCTGGCATTTGGTCTAACATTCTTTCTTTGATATACTTGAGTGTCAGAGGTTTAGCACTTGCCCCTCTCACGATGCGTAAGATATTAAATTGTTGTTGGCTCAAATCATAGGGCTTGATAATTTTTTCTATCAAACTTTCCATATATTTAGCTGTGTAAAGCAAATTTACGATAGCTTTATGCCTATTATTTCTAAAACGACTTTGGATAGCTTGTTCTATGGTTTTCATTCTAACTTAGTCTAATAAATTCTCCCTGAAAAGACATTTTTATATCATTACCAACCAACCAAGCTCCATTTTCCAGAATATTATTCCAAGTGAGCCCAAATAAGGTTCTTTTAATAATTGTATGGGCTTTAAAGCCCGCTTTTGTGTTACCCCAAGGGTCTTTCTGTACGCCTGTATGCTCCACTTCAAGTGTTGTGGTAAGAGTTATATCCCTGATAGTCAGCCTACCTGTAAGTTCATACTTTTTTTCTGCAACTTTTTTGATAGCATTACTTACAAACCTAATTTCTGGGAACTGCTCTACCTCTAAAAAATCTGAAGACATTAAATGTTTGTCTCTGGCTTCCATGTTGGTAAAAATAGAGTTTGCTTTGATATGAGCTTCTACTTTTACATCTGAAAAATCCGCTTTATCAGTGTATAATTTTACCTGAAAATCCTTGAAGAAACCTATCACTTCGGC
>JANRLU010000234.1:0-2080 GCA_033762275.1 Thermonemataceae bacterium
TTTGGTTTTTAAAATTTTCCCCCTGTTGTCTGATATTGTTTTACTCAATGGGTTAAATTTTTTTTTTTATTTAAATAATGCTTATATAAACGACCCTGCTAACATAAATAAAACGACTCCTTTAATGTATGCCATAATGCACAACAGAATAGCCGTTGCTGAATATCTTTTACAGAAAGGAGCGAAAATACATGATAATAGCTGGAATACGCATATTTTATATGAAGCTGTTTCTAATAACAATATAGATATGGTCAAGATGTTGTTGTCTTACAAAACCCAAGCACTTGTTGATATATCTCCAGATACCGAACCTAAAAACAAGCCTCTGCATAAAGCAATCGTAGCCAATAATTTAGCTATTGTAAAGTTGTTAGTAGAAAATGGAGCAGACCTCAGTAAAGAAGATTATGTAGCTTTTGCCAAGAGCTACTCTTGGACAGATAAAAACCTGATAGAATATTTACAAAGTAAAAGTAAAAAATAGGTTATTTCTGCCAGTGGTGGAGCTCAATACGGACGAGCTACTTTTACAAGACCCGGACTCATATACGAAGCAAGTTTTTCTCTGGGGAGTGTTTGAAATAGTTAAAATATGAATTCCTCTTCTTTTATCTGTGCTAAGGATAAAGGAGGAGAATTATACTACTAAATACTTGGAAAAGTAAGATTTTGTACTTAAATTTCCAAACTAACTATCTAAAAAATATCATTATGAAAAGAAGTATGCTATCCCTCATTTTTATTGCTTTTTCTTTTATTTCCTTCGCCCAAACTCAAGTGGAGGGTAAAATCAAGGCTTTTACCATGGAAACTATTACTATTACACTAAACGATTCGCCCGCTGTTTCCTTGAAAGGAAAAAATGTAACAGTTATTAAAAAGTTTAATCTCTCAGAAACTTTCCCCAATATGAAAGGCGAAGGTACAATGGCTTTGGCTGAAGGAGTAGTCAGTCAGCAAAATGGCAATGTAGTAGTTGTAAAGGTAAGTAAATATAATGCTACAAAAGTAGAAAATGGCGTAAAGAAGCCTATGGTAAAAATTGGTAATAAAGCTATACTCAAGTACTAAAACTAAATACGTATGTTAAATTTACTATTTTTATGAAAGCAATCATCCACGGAGTTATTGGCGGACTGATAGGAACTGTCTTGTTTTTCATTATAGGAATGTTTTTTGAATCAGAAACCAGAGATGGTCAGTATAAAACGCAGTATAACAATACAACAAAGAAATACGAAGAAGTTTATGTGCAAGATGCTGGTATAGAAGGTAATACCACAGCATATTTTGCAATGGCTGGCTTTGTGCTGGGCGTTATTGGTGGTGTAGTCAATGCCTTAGACAAAGGAAAAAAGATAGCAACCAATACTAATCAGGAAGTAAACTCGCAAGAACCCAAAAAGAAAACACCCCCTAAAATTCCATAAAAACTAAAATAAAATCTTATGAAAAAGAAATATTTTTTATTGATTTGTTTGTTTGTAGGCTGGAGCTTTTCATTTGCTCAAAAAGTGCCTCAAGAGGTAAAAGTTGTTCTGGAGAAGTATGTGGATATTCTGCGTAGCTCGCAGGATATAGATGAATGTGCCGAACGCTTCAGAAGTATCGCAGGAGGCTCGCTTATCAACGAAGACCCCGAAAATGTAAGTTTGCGTAGCAGTGTCAAAGATTTTAGCCTTGCAAAAGACTATCGAGATATTCAGTATTATGCCAATCCTGTGAGAATCCACAGAGTTACCACTGAAGAAGTAAGAAAAATTGGTAGCGGAGAGAGTGCTTTGGGTGGCACTATCTACAAAATCTGGATAGCTCGTGAGGATAGCTCTACAGGTATGCCCGCTCCTGTAAGTATTATTTTACCCAAAAATCATAGCGTTATTACTTCTCCTAAAGTAGTGAATATAGGTAGTTTTTAATTTATATATCTAAAAATCAAATTATTATGAACAAGACCTCAATATTATCTGTACTATTAGCAAGTTTGTTGCTCTTGGCTTCTTGTGCCAAAAAAGAAAAAGAAAGTACTACCAACACTGAAAGTACTGATAAGCAAACAGAAACCCAAGAAGTGAAA
>JANRLU010000235.1:0-10050 GCA_033762275.1 Thermonemataceae bacterium
CACGGAAGCTGCGGAATGGGTTTTGGTTCTACCATAGAAAGACACGAAAATAGTCCCACGAAGTTATTTGCTCAAGATTTACAATTTCCCGAAATTGTAGCCATAAAACTCAGGGCTATTAGGCAATATTACCAAGAAAAAGCTCTCAAACAAGGTTTTACAGAGTTTGCAGAACTCCCCCACGAGCAAGAGGACAGCCGATTTATCAACTACACACTTGATTTACAAAGCCTCAAAGAAAAAGGCGTACTCCTATGGGTAAATGAGCAAGAAGTTTTTTCAGAACATACAACTTTTGAACACTTCATTTTTGAAGGAGCTCAAGGCATTCTTTTGGATATGGATTTTGGATTTTTTCCAAATGTAACGCGTAGTAATACGAGTTCTAAAAATGCTTTACAACTCATCAAAAGAAATAACTTGATTTTTGAAAAAATTGACCTCTGGTATGTAAGCAGAGCCTATCATACACGACACGGTGCGGGTTGGTTTCCATTGGAGCAACACCCTCTAGTACTCATCAATACCGAAAAAGAAACAAACCAACTCAATGATTATCAAGGTTTTTTCCGAAAAGCTCCCTTGCATATAGATTTAGTAAGGTATGCTTTAGAAATTGATAATAGTTTTTCTAAAGATTTTTCTAAAAATATAATTATCACCTGCACAGACCAAATTCCTGATAATCAACTCTTTGTTTTCAAAGAGCAAAAACTTCAACATACCAAGTTAGAGCATCTTCCAAATCTTTTGGAACATCACTTCAGTAAAGTTTTGTTTAGCAAAAATGACTACTCAGAAGGATTGTTGGATTAAGCGAAATGCAAGCAAAAAGTAGTTCCTATACCTTGAGCTGTATGCACAGAAATAGTTCCTCCTTGTACCCGCATCATTTGGCGAGAGAGGCTAAGTCCTATACCAGAACCCGCTTTTTTGGTCGTGAAAAAAGGAATAAACAAGCTCTTACGGGCATCTTCACTGATACCCACTCCATTATCTTTGACTTTGATAAGAGCCTTTCCTAAATGGTCGGTTTCTGCAAGAATCTCAATAACAGGCATTTCTCTCATTTGAACAGCTTGTATGGCATTTTTTAGCAAATTAATGAGTATTTGCTCCAACATCATTATATCTGTGTAAAGTAGTTGCTCTGAATTTGCTAAGTTGATTTTAAATTGAATATTTTTTTGCTCAAACTCCGAAGTAAAAAGTTTTTCTAAACGAGTAAAAATTTCTTTTAGAGCGACAAAAGTGGGTTGTGGGGTAGGTAATTTGCTAAAAGCCCTGAACTCTTGAACAAACTGAATAAGACTATTGGAGCGTTTTTCTATTACTTGTATAGCCTCCAAAATATCTTCATTGGCTGATTCTGGCTTTTCTGATAGTTCTGCTGATACAGTAGAAGCCAAAGATGATATAGGAGTAACAGAATTGATGATTTCGTGAGAGAGAATGCGTGTAAGATTTTGCCAAGCCTCCATTTCTTTTTCCTCTAACTCTGCCTGAAAATCTTGGAGAGAAACAATCTGATAAGTTTTTCCTAAGATTTGTACTTCCGATACACCCACAACAAGCTCTAAAACCTCTTCCTCAATAAGTAAACGAATAATTTTTTTTTGTTTGGAATTAGCCGATTTTAGAAAATTGATGAGAGGCTCATAAGATGGTGAAAAATCACCCAGACTTTTCATTGCAGAGCAACGTAAGATTTGTAGGCTTGCCTTGTTGTAAAAATCAATGGTAGCTTTTTCATCTACCGAAAATATACCAATGGGAATATGCTGAACCACAGAACGCAAGTAGACATATTGGGCTTCTTTTTCTTGGCTCATTTCTCTAAATTTACTCAAAATATGCCCTATTTTTTCTTTGGTTTTGGTATCAAGCACTTCAGGAAATGCGACTTCTTGTTTTAAATCGTCCATTTCTATACTTTGTAGTATTTGATAGGCAGCATTAATGGTACTCTTCAAAAAGTACCAAAGAGAAACAGTAAAAATCGATAAAAATACAAAAAACAGTGCAGCCGTAAAAAAATAATTGTATTGCCACAAGACGCTAATAATCATAGCAAGTACAACTATAATTCCAATAGCAACAAAAAACTTTGCTTTAAGTGAAAAATTCATTTTTAAAATAATTTCATTTGCACATCACTTTGTACAAATTTAGGTGTTTTAAGGTAAAGCCCATCTATAAGATTGAGTTTTTCAATCAGATATGAAGCTAATTCGGGAGCTAAAAGATTATCAGGTTGATGTATAAAAAAATAAATCTCTTTTAAGCCTTCGTTTAGCCACTTTTTTATTTGCTCCACCCAATCATCTATACGTGTGTAATCAGTATGATGAAGGTTATTGCCTACAAAACGAATGAGTTGTTTATCGCTCGTAACCCTTTGGTGCAGTACGTCTCTACGACCTGCCACATCTGTAATTACTGTGGCAGTTTTATATTTTTCCAAGATTTTTGCCATTTGTTCAAAGTTGCCTTCCTCAAACCAAGACTGATGCCTAAACTCCAAAGCAAGAGGTATTTCAGATGGAAACTTGGAAAGAAAATCCTCTACTACATCCATATTCTTATACTCAAAAAAGGGGGAGAGTTGTAAAAAACTTAGCCCCAAATTATGGCTAAAAAAACTCATTCTCTCAACAAACTCATCTACAAGTTTGGTCGTACCTTGTAACTTCTGTGTATGGGAAATCTGTTGTGGAACTTTGGGACAAAAACGAAAGTCTTTATCTATATCTTGGCACCACTTTTCTATTGTTTTTTTTTCTGGTAAACTGTAATGCGTAGCATTCAGCTCTATGGTGTTGAATTGCTGGGCATAAATTTTTAAAAAATCGCTACTTGGCGTATTTTTAGGATAAATTTTTCCAAGCCAATTTTTATTTGCCCAAATAGGAAGCCCTACCAAAATTTGTGTATTGGCAGGCTCATTTTCACGCAAAACTCTCTGATTTTCAGGGCTTTCCTTTGGAAGTTTGAAGCTAAGCGTGGAAATATCATTTAATTTTCCAAAATCCACTTTCTTAGGGTTTTATTTCTTTAAAAATTTCCTCAGCAACTACTTGCCCCGAAATAATTGTAGGTGGGACGCCAGGACCTGGCACGGTGAGTTGCCCTGTATAGTATAAATTCTTCACTTTCTTACTTTTTAAACTTGGTTTCAAAATAGCCGTTTGTAGTAGCGTATTCGCTAAACCGTAAGCATTTCCCTTAAAAGAATGATAATCGCTACTAAACTCCTTATGGGCATAACTCCTCTTAAAAATAACAGCATCTCTGATATTTTGCCCAATAAGTGCCTCAAATCTATCCATTACGAGGTGATAATACCGTTCTCTTATTTCTTCGGTGTCCTCAAGCCCTACGGCTACAGGCACAAGAATAAATACATTTTCTGTACCTTCAGGAGCTACTGAAGCATCTGTTTTGGAGGGCACTGATACATAAAACAGCGGCTTGGAAGGCCATTGAGGGTCAGTATAAATTTCGTGAGAGTGAAGCCCAAAATCCTCATCAAAAAATAAAGTATGATGCTCTAAATTTTCCAATTTTTTATTGATACCCAAATAGAAAATTAAGGCAGAAGGCGACATGGTACGTTGTTCCCAATACTTTTGACTATACTGACGGTGAGCAGGCTCTAAAATATGCTGCTCTATGTGCTCGTAATCAGCAGCAGCCACCAAAATATCCGTGTCAAAAGCATCTGATAAAGTTTTTACTTTGGTAACTTTCTTATTCACCACCTCTATACTTTTTACCTCTTGCCCTGTGAAAATTTTAACGCCTTGCTCTTTGGCAATGGCAGCCATCGCCTCTACAACTTTATACATTCCTCCCATCGGATACCAAGTACCCAAACTCATATCAGCATAGTTCATCAAGCTATACAAAGCAGGTGTATTTTGTGGCACAGCCCCCAAAAATAATATAGGAAACTCTATGAGTTTCAGCAATTTTTCGTTGGTGAAAAACTTTCTGGCATATTTATAAAAAGACTCAAATATATTCATACGAATCATATCCACAAGAAGCTTCATATCTACAAATTCCCAAACAGAGCGACTTGGCTTATAGACTAAATCGTTAATCCCTACTTGATATTTATAGGCAGCTTCTTCCAGAAATTTTTTGAGTTTTTGTCCACTTCCCTTTTCATAGCTTTCAAAAAGTTCTAATAGCGATTGCATATCAGCAGGAATATTTACAAAATCATTTTTCCCAAAACAAACGCTGTAAGAAGGCGAGAGGCGAACTAAATCGTAATAGTCTTTTGTTTTTTTACCAAAACGGGCAAAATATTTTTCAAAAACATCAGGCATCCAATACCAACTCGGACCCATATCAAAGGTAAAACCATCTGTTTGAAAAACATTAGCTCTGCCACCTACTTTTGTGTTTTTTTCCAACAAAATCACCTCATAACCTTTATTGGCAAGGCTGGTGGCAGCCGAAAGTCCCGCAAAACCTGCTCCTATTACTGTAACTTTTTTTGACATAAAATAAAATATATTGACTATAAAACACAAAGCCTCAAAAAATGTTGTAGATTAAATTTCTTTTTTGCAATTTGTTAGCCTGAAACTAAAACTTTTGTGTATGCTTTCTAAAAAAATTAGTTTTATTCTGCTTATTTGGTCTTTTTGGAACGCCTCTTCTATTTTCGCCCAGACGAGAGCCTTAGAACTTAAAGATGGTGAAAAAAGCTGGGATATTGGTAAAAAAGAAATGCAAGTTTTTGAGGATAAAAGCCGATTTATGACCTTAAAGAAGGTATTGGCAGCAGAAGAACAATTCAAAAATGTGTCTGTAGATGTACCTAATTATGGCTATTCGCAGTCAGCTTTTTGGGCTAAATTCCAACTCAAAAACCCCCTCAATACGCCCCAAGAGGCTTGGGTAGAGGTAGATTATCCTTCTTTGGATTCTGTTGGTTTTTTTGTGGTAAATGCCGAAGGAGAAACCATAAAAAAAGTAGAAGCTGGTTTTTTGTACAAATTTGAGCAAAGGGATATAAAAACTAAAAATTTTGTATTTTCAGTACATCTAGCCCCCCAAGAAACGCTAAAAATACTGCTTCGCATTAGCAGTGATAGAAATAATACCTTTCCTATAAAAATATGGAAACCTGATACTTATCTCAATCACATCAATAATCATTACATAGGTTTTGGGCTGTATTATGGAATTATGTTTGTAATGCTTTTTTACAACTTATTTCTTTATACTGTACTCAGAGAGAGAAGTTATCTTTACTATATTTTATTTATTATTTCGGTGGTTTTCTTTTTAGGCTCTTTCAATGGTTATGGTTTTCAGTATTTATGGTCGGGGCTTCCTGCCTTCAACCGTTTTAATATCTCTCTTTTTATTGCAATGCTTGCTTTTAGTGGGGTAAATTTTGGGCGAGAGTTTCTCAATACAAAAGTTCGTATGCCTAAAGCAAACAGAGTCCTTGAAATTATTATGCTCATTTGCTTGGTAGCCATTGTTTTAGCTTTGGTACTACCCAACAGAATTAGTATAAAGCTATCCGTATTTATGGGCTTGCCCTCCGTGATTACTTTACTTTATGTTTCTTTTGTTTCCTTACAACAAGGCTACAAACCCGCCCGTTATTTTTCTTTGGCTTGGAGTGTATTTTTATTAGGAGCTTTTCTGACAGCTATGCGTTCTTTTGGTTGGCTACCTCACAACTTTGTTACTTTATATTCCATTCAAATTGGTTCAGCATTAGAAGTTGTTTTACTTTCCTTAGCCTTAGCCGATAAAATCAGCATTTTACGAAAAGAAATTGCTGACAAAGAAGTAGAAAAAGAAAGATTAGAGAAAGATAAAGAAAAAGAAAGAAGAGAATATAGCGAAGAACAAAACAAAAAATTAGAAGTATTAGTACAAGAAAGAACAAAAATTTTAGAAGAAAGAAACGTACAAGTTACAGATAGCCTTATTTATGCCCAACGCATACAACAAGCTATTCTACCTTCCAAAAATGATATGATTAAGGTTTTTCCTGATATTTTTGTGTATTTCAAACCAAGAGATTTGGTTAGTGGAGATTTTTATTGGTTTGCAGAAAAAGATAACAAGGCTATCATTGCAGCCGTAGATTGCACAGGGCACGGAGTACCTGGAGCGTTTATGAGTATGATTGGCAATACCCTACTTAATCAAATTGTTTTGGAGAGAGGTATCACCCGACCCGCAGAAATTCTAAATCAATTAGAAGATGAAATCCGTTTTGCTCTCAAGCAAGATACTTTAGAAGATGGCAACAAAGATGGCATGGATGTCTCTATATGCGTCTATCATCAAGTTCATAATATTTTGGAGTTTGCAGGAGCAAATAATTCTCTCTGGATTGTAAGAAATGGCGTTATAGATGAGATAAAAGGCGATAGAATGGGGATAGGCGGTGATAAAAAAGAAAATTATTCGCCATATAATAATCATATTCTCAAACTTGCTAAAGAGGAAGCCATTGTTTATTTGGCTACAGACGGGTTTGCAGATCAGTTTGGTGGCGATAAGAATAAAAAATTTATGGCAAGTAATCTCAAAAAGTTGCTCTTAGAAATAAGCCCACTTAGCCTAAAAGCACAACATTTGAAACTCAATAAGACGATGGAGGATTGGAAAGGGGAAAATAAACAACTTGACGACCAACTCATCATTGGTTTTAAAATCAAAGCTGATGCACATAGGCAGAAAATAGAAGTAAGCTATAAAGAGTTCGCTACACGAAAAACAGAGCAACCACATAAATTTACCAGATAAATTATGAAAATATTAGCCGTAGGAAAAAATTACGCCAATCATATTGCAGAAATGCAAAGCGAGTTTGATAAATTCTCAGGAGAACCTGTCGTTTTTATGAAACCAGATACAGCTCTTTTAAAAGATAATGCTCCTTTTTATTACCCAGAATTTAGCCAAGAAATACATCACGAAGTGGAAATTGTTGTAAAAATCAGCAAAGAAGGAAAATATATAGAAGAACAATTTGCACACAAATATTATGACGAAATAGGCATAGGTATAGATTTTACGGCTCGTGATATTCAGGCTAAACTCAAAAAAAATAGCTACTCTTGGGAACTTGCCAAAGCCTTTAATGGCTCTGCTCCTGTTTCTCACTTTGTTCCTAAAGAAAAGTTTCCTGACATACAAAACATCAATTTCCATTTGGACATCAATGGAGAAGCTCGCCAACGGGGAAATACTTCTATGATGATTTTTAAAATTGATTATATCGTTGCTTTTTTATCTAAATTTTTCACCTTGAAAAAAGGTGATTTAATTTTTACAGGTACTCCTGAAGGCGTAGGAAGTGTAAAAATAGGAGACAGGTTATCTGCTTTTATTGAAAATGAAAAAATGTTAGATTTTGAGGTAAAATAAAATTAGACAACGAGCCAATTCATTCGTACAACATAAAGTATAATTTCAGCAAGAGATTTTGCACCAATTTTTAGCATAATATTGGTTTTATGAGTTTCTATTGTCCTTGTACTCACAAAAAAAATCTCTGCAATTTCTTTGCTTGTAAACCCTTTTGCCAAATAAATAGCAATTTCCCTTTCCCTATCAGTTAGTAAGGCTGGGTTTTCCCAATTTACTGATGGTGTATTTTTGGTTTCTTTTTTCTTATGTCCCTGTATGATTTGTTTTAAACCTTCATTAAGATAAATCCCTTTATGATGCACCTCGTTTATCGCTTGCAGTAGCTCTGTGGGTTCGCAATCTTTACTCAAATAAGAATTTGCCCCCAACTCAAATAAATGACCTGCGTATTTTTCCTGAGAGTAAGCAGATAAAATTATTATGCCCATTTCTCTAATGCTAAGGTTACCTGTTCTAATTTTTTTTAGTATTTCTATGCCATCAATATCCGGCAAATGTAAATCCAAAAGTAATACATCAGGTATCTCCCCATTTAATTCCAAATACCTAAGAAAAGCTACTCCGCTTGCATCTTCCAATAAAATATGTAAATCTGGCTGCAAACCAAGAATACCCACTAAAGACTTTCTGAAAAGAATTTGATCATCTATTACAGCTATTCTTATCATATAGTTTATTTAGCTTTTTTCTTGAAATTACTTATCTGTTTAGATAACATAAGCAGTTCACTATCAGAAATTTGAGCTTTTTCTTTTACCTCCTTAATAAGTGTAAAAAGTTCTTGTACCTCTTGATAAGGCAATGCTGCTTTTTGGGATATTTTTTGTATCGTATTTTCATCATAACTATCAGAAATATTTATCTGTAAAGAATTTTTAATAAACTCATTCAAGTAAATAATTTTCTTTTCAGCAAGATTTTTATGGTCTTTGAAGTTGAAATACAAACGTCCTATAGTTTTTGCAAATTCTAAACTTGTATTACCATAGGATTCTGCAATTGGAATAATTCTCTGCTCTCTTTTTGCTCTGAAGAGAATAAACAAAAAGATACTAAACAAAGATAAAAGGAAAGCCCACCACAAAGATTCATTCTTTTTCAAAAATGCTAACTCTTTTATCCCTGTTGGTCTAGTGCTCTTGTTTTTGAATCGAGTTTCCCAAGAGGGTAAATCTTCCCAAAGAACATCTCTTATGGGTAAATAAGATAAACTTTTTTCTATAAACTCGCTATTGGGGCTATCAAGCATTGAAAAATTTGTAAAGGCTAAAGGTATTGTACAAATATAAAAATTACCATTTCCTACGGGTATTTTCACCAAAATCGGGTAATTATATTGGTCTGTGGCTAATACAACTCCTTCCTCCTTATTAAAATTATTTACATAATAATGACTACTTATATTTTTATAGGTGTATACACGTTTTTTATCCTTTAAAGAGGTATTGGTGAACTGAATTGATAAATTTTCTTTTGTATAATGGTATCCTAAAGATAGATTTTCCAACATTTCTGAAAGGTGATAAGGCACTTCCGAAGTAGCTAAAAATGCTTCTCCTCCACCCGAAACAAAAAAGTAAAGGCTGGAAGCATATTCAGCATCATTATCCATTTGATTATGAACAAAAAACAAATTATATTTCTTACCTAAACGTTGCAAAGAAGTATCTTTAGGAGCAATTTTCGCCCTTTGGATAATTTTCTTATCAGGGAAAATATCTTCTAATAAAACATATAAGGCTAAACTCGCATAAGGTTTGGTTTCTGTTTTCTTAAATGTAGGATTCCAATCTAATTTCTTTAAACTCTTCGTTTTTTTTTCAACTTTATACCAAAAGGGCATAGAAGCTAAAAAAACTACTACAAGTATGATAAGAGATAATTGATATATATTTTTTTTATTCATCAAGAGGGTATAATTCCCACAAACCTACTATATTCTGCTGAAACTGCAAAGGATTGGACATAAAAAAAGCTCTTAGTAGAACACTAAGAGCTTTCAATAACAATCGGGCGGCAATCTACTCTCCCACCTGTTACGGCAGTACCATCAACGCTATGGGGCTTAACTTCTTTGTTCGGAATGGATAAAGGTGAACACCCTAGCCATAGCCACCCAGAAGACTTTTTATGAGTACTAAATCCGTATCCAGAATAAAACTAAACACAAACATAGAACCACATATATCAAATCGTTAAGTAAATCTACACACATAAAGAAAACCATCTTAAGAAAATTTCGGGTGATTAGTATGGCTCAGCTCAATACATTACTGCAATTACACTTGCCACCTATCTACGTGGTCGTCTTCCACAACCCTATAGGGAGTTATCATCTCGGGGCGAGTTTCACACTTAGATGCTTTCAGCGTTTATCTCTTCCGAACTTAGCTACTCTGCTATGCAGCTGGCGCTACAACAGATACACCAGTGGTTCGTCCAACTCGGTCCTCTCGTACTAAAGTCAGCCCCCCTCAAAACTCCTACGCCCGCAACAGATAGAGACCGAACTGTCTCACGACGTTCTGAACCCAGCTCGCGTGCCACTTTAATGGGCGAACAGCCCAACCCTTGGGACCTTCTCCAGCCCCAGGATGTGACGAGCCGACATCGAGGTGCCAAACCTCCCCG